>CCMO02000002.1:634322-936144 GCA_000751295.2 bacterium YEK0313 | reverse complement strand
CATGCCCCCGACATCGTCATTCTCGATTGGGAAATGCCGATGCTGAACGGCGCCGAGATGCTGCGCATCGTGCGCAATCCCAAGACCTTCCCGGTCCCCGACGTGCCGATCATCATGCTGACCTCGCATCTGGAGCGCTGGCGCGTGGTCGAGGCGAACAAGCTCGGCGTCAACGAGTTCTGCGCCAAGCCGATTTCCGGCAAGGCGCTGCTCGAACGCATCGTTTCGATCATCGCAAGGCCGCGGCCCATGGTGCAGCTCGACGGCTATTACGGGCCGGAGCCGCGCAAGCTCGTCACCGACCGCCTGCGCCTGCAGAAGCCGCCGGACGCCGCCAATCTGGCCTGATCCGCCGGTCCTGCCGCCTTCCGGCGGAGCGGATGCCGGCCGACGCGAGGACAACCGGTCAGGACGGGAGCCCGACCGGCACTGCCGACCGCTGCCGAGGGCGCGGGGCGCGCATGCGTCCGGCCGGCTTTGCGCTGCCGCCCGGTTGTGCTTTTCTGTCGAAGATTAAAGTCGTTCTAAGGAAGCAGCCATGGCCGACGCCAATGCCCCCGCCCACATCAAGGGCCTGTCGATGATCGACAAGCGCCGGATCGAGGCCGAGATCCTCAAGCATGTCTATGACGAGCTGAAGGCGAGCCATGGCGTCGAGGTGGCCCAGCGCACCATCGGCGAGGCGGTGCGCCGCTCGGCGGTCGAGCAGGCCGAGCGCTTCGCCGCCCAGTCGTCCGAGGGCACGTCGCTCCAGGCCTTCATCGACATGCAGGCGCTGTGGACGCAGGACGGCGCGCTGGAGATCGAGGAGGTCGGCCGCAGCGCCGACACCTATGCCTTCAACGTCACCCGCTGCCGCTATTCGGAAATGTACAAGACGATGGGCCTCGGCGAGATCGGCCATCTCCTGTCGTGCCAGCGCGACGGCACCTTCTGCGAAGGCTACGACAAGCGCCTGAAGCTCGACCGGACGCAGACCATCATGCAGGGCGCGAGCCACTGCGATTTCCGCTTCCGCTACGAGGACGGCAAGGCGGGCTGACGGCCCGCCGCGCTGTCCGTCAGGCCGGCAGCTTGCCGACGTAATCGCGCTTGCCGATGTCGAGGCCGTTCTCGCGCAGGATGGCGTAGGCCATGGTGACGTGGAAATAGAAGTTCGGCAGCGCCATATGGGCAAGATAGGCCTTGCCCTTGAAGGTCATCGGCTGGCCGCCGATCGTGATGGTGACATCCTTGTCGTCGGCCGCGTCGATCACCGCCTTGTCGAGGCCGGTGACGAAGGCGATCGTCTTCGCGATCCGTTCCTTGAGCTCGGCAATGGTCGTCTCGACGTCCGGATATTTCGGCGGCTCCATGCCGGCGAGGCGGGCGCAGGGGCCCTTGGCGAAGTCGGTGGCGAGCTGCACCTGGCGGGTGAAGGGGAACATGTCGGGTGCGAGCCGGCTCTCCAGCAGCACCTTCGCATCGATCTTTTTCGCCTCCGCGAAGGTGGCGGCCTTGTCGAGCAGCGCCGAAAGGCTGGTCAGCATCTGCACGAAGATCGGCACGGAGAGGTCGGAGAGCTTCGTCGTCATCGGAGAACCTTTTTGGAGAATCAGGTGCCATCGGCGGCCCGCTGCACGACATGGATTTAGGCGCTGCGGTGCGGCCGCGCCAAGAGGCTGCCGAGCGACTATAAGGTGCGCATGCCTGCCGCGATTCTCGATCCGACCGACCCGACCGGACCCGTCCAGGGCCGCGTGACGCGGCTCGCGCTCTCGCGTTTCCGCAGCTATGCGGCCGCCGAGATCCGGCCGCAGGCGCCGCTCGTCGTGCTTGCCGGCTCCAATGGCGCCGGCAAGACCAATGTGCTGGAGGCCCTGTCGCTGCTGACGCCCGGCCGCGGGCTGCGCCGGGCGACGCTCGGCGAGATCGCCCTCGACCGCGGCGATGGCGGCTGGGCGATCAGCGCCGGCGTCGAGGGCGCCTATGGCGAGGCTCAGCTCGGCACCGGCATCGAGGCGGGCGAGACCGAGGCCCGCACGCGGCTCTGCCGCATCGACCGCGTGCCGGTCGGCTCCGCCGCCGCCTTCGCCGAACATGTCAGGGTGGTCTGGCTGACGCCGGCCATGGACGGGCTGTTCCTCGGCTCGGGCGGCGAGCGCCGCCGTTTCCTCGACCGGCTGGTGCTGGCCGTCGATGCCGAGCACGGCAGCAGGGTCAATGCGCTGGAACGCTCGCTGCGCGCGCGCAACCGCCTGCTCGAGGAGATGGCTCCCGATCCGGCCTGGCTCGAGGCGGTCGAGCACGAGACGGCCGAGCTCGCGGTCGCGGTCGCGGCCGCGCGCGCCGAGACGGTGCGGCGGCTCGCCGGCCTGATCGAGGCGACCAAGGATCCGGCTTCGCCCTTCCCCTGGGCGGCGCTGGCGCTGGACGGTGCGGTCGAGGCGGCGGTGCTGACGCAGCCGGCGGTCGAGGTCGAGGACGACTATCGCGCCGTGCTGCGCGAATATCGGGCCCGCGACCGGGCGGCCGGCCGCACGACGCAGGGGCCGCATCTGACCGATCTCCTGGCGGTGCACGGGCCATCAGGAGCCCCGGCCGAGCGTTGCTCCACCGGCCAGCAGAAGGCCCTGCTCATCGGCCTCGTGCTGGCCCATGCGCGCCTAGTCGCGGAGATGGCCGGTTTCACACCCATCGTGCTGCTCGACGAGGTCGCCGCCCATCTCGATCCGGAGCGGCGGGCGGCCCTCTACGATGCCCTCGCGAAACTTGGCGCCCAGGTCTGGATGACCGGCGCCGATCCCGCGGCGTTCGACGCCCTGAAGGGCCGCGCCGATCTCTATGCGGTCACCCCGGGGGCGATCGCCCCGGCGTGACCGCCCGCCGGTTCAGGCGTGTTCGGCCTTCGCGTGATTGCGACGCAGCAGGAGGCCGACCAGGACCACGCCGACGGCGCCGACGATCGCCGCGACATAGTGCGGCCAAGGGCCTGCCTTGATGCCGATCGCCGGGTTGGGATCGGTCACGACGAAGGCCGGGTTCCAGGCGGCGAGCTGCTTCAGGACGACGGGGTCGTTGACCAGCATGTCGCCGGCGATCCAGCCGAGCAGCGCGGCGCCCGCCCAGACGAAGATCGGGAAGCGCTGGATCAGCGCCAGCACCATGCCCGAGCCGGCAACGATCAGCGGGATGGTGAGGGCGAGGCCGAAGATGAACAGCCAGACATTGCCGTGCGAGGCGGCGGCGATCGCCAGGACGTTGTCGAGGCTCATCACCGCGTCGGCAATGGCGATGGTCCTGACCGCGCGCCAGAGATTGTCGGTCTCCTCGAGATCGGCGTGCTCGTCGCCGCCCTCGTCGGAGGCGAGCTTCACCGCGACCCACAGGAGCAGGAGGCCGCCGACCAGCTTCAGGAAGGGGATGGCGAGCAGGTAGGTGATGATCAGGGCGAACAGGATGCGCAGGCCGACGGCGGCGCCGGCACCGAGGATGATGCCGATCTTGCGCTGTCTTTCGGGGAGGCCGCGGCAGGCCAGGGCGATGACCACGGCGTTGTCGCCGGACAGAAGGAGGTCGATCCAGATGATCTGGAGCAGGCCGATCCAGAATGTGCTGTCCATTGATGGTCCCGTTTTCCCCTGGCGCTCGTCATGCTGCGGCGCGTCAACTGACACGGCCACATAGTACGCATTTGGACGTATGCCAGGGGGGGCTTGCGCTTTTTTGTCGGGTGTTGCGCTCAGGCCGCAGCCTGAGCTTCCCTGCGCTTCAGCAGATAGGCGATGGCCAGCACCAGCACCGCTCCGACCACTTCGGCCGGCAGTTCGAGCCGGTGGGCGAAGTCGCTGCCCAGGAATTTGATGGTCATCGGGTCGTGCAGCATCATGTCGCCGGCGAGCCAGCCGAGCAGCGCGGCGCCGGCCCAGACCAGGATCGGCAGCTTTTCGAGCAGCTTCATGATCAGCGAGGCGCCGGCGACGATCAGCGGGATCGAGATGACCAGGCCGATGACCAGCATGGCGGTGTTGCTCTTGGCCACCGCGGCGATCGCCAGCACATTGTCGAGGCTCATCACGGCGTCGGCGATCGCGACGGTGCGGACCGCATACCAGAGCTGGTCGGAAGCCTTGATCTCGTCGTTGCCGTGACCGTCGTCGGTGATCAGCTTGACCGCGATCCAGAGCAGCAGCAGGCCGCCGACGAGCCGCAGGAACGGCATGTCGAGCAGGCTGGCGACGAACAGCGTGAAGACGACGCGCAGGAGGATGGCGACGCCGGCGCCCAGCACCATGCCGATCAGCCGCTGCCGTTCGGGCAGGCCGCGGCAGGCGAGCGCGATGACCACCGCATTGTCGCCCGACAGGATGATGTTGATCCAGATGACCTGGATGATGCCGACAAGGCTCAGCGAGCTGAAGTCCATCGCGGTGCGGCCCTTTGAGGGTTCTATGGTTGGTCGGGAAGAACGATGCTGTCCGCGCTCCGGGCGCGGCGCGAACCCTAAGGTCCGCGCCTATAGGCCGATATTGGTGTTTTTGCGTAAGATGCACGCCCGCAGCCAGCCATGGCGGGCATGAGAGCCATGAGCCAGGGTCAGGCCACGGCGTCGGCGATGGCCTGTCCGCAGACGACGGTGTTGGCCTTGCCGCCGAGATCGCCGGTCCGATACTCCGCCTTTGCCAGCACCTCCTCGATGGCGCGCACGATCGCCGCAGCGGCTTCCGTCTCGCCGAGGTGGTCGAGCATCATCGCCGCGGACCAGATCTGGCCGACGGGATTGGCGATGCCCTTGCCGGCAATGTCGGGCGCCGAGCCGTGCACCGGCTCGAACAGCGAGGGAAATTTGCGGTCGGGATTGATGTTGCCCGATGGCGCGATGCCGATCGTGCCGGTGCAGGCCGGGCCGAGATCGGACAGGATGTCGCCGAACAGGTTGGAAGCCACCACCACGTCGAACCGGTCGGGGTTGAGCACGAAATGGGCGGTGAGAATGTCGATGTGATACTGGTCGACGCTCACCTCCGGATAGGCCTTCTTCATCTCCGCCACCCGCTCGTCCCAGTAGGGCATGGTGATGGCGATGCCGTTCGACTTGGTGGCGCTGGTCACCTTCTTGCGCGGCCGGCGCTTGGCGAGCTCGAAGGCATATTTCAGGATGCGGTCGACGCCGACGCGCGTCATCACCGTTTCCTGCACCACGAATTCGCGCTCGGTGCCGGGGAACATGCGGCCGCCGATCGAGGAATATTCACCCTCGGTGTTCTCGCGCACCACGAAGAAGTCGATGTCGCCGGGCTTGCGGTTGGCGAGCGGCGCCGGCACGCCGGGCATCAGCTTCACCGGCCTGAGATTGACGTACTGGTCGAACTCCCGGCGCATCAGGAGGAGCGAACCCCAGAGCGAGATGTGGTCGGGGATCTTGGCGGGCAGACCGACCGCGCCGAAGAAGATCGCGTCGTGGCTGCCGATGCGCTCCTTCCAGTCCTCCGGCATCATCCGTCCGTGCTTCTCGTAGTAGTCGTAGGACGAGAAGTCGAAATGATCGAGCGCGACCGAAAACTTGTATTTCCGCGCGGCGGCCTCCAGCACGCGCACGCCTTCGGGCATGACCTCCTTGCCGATGCCGTCGCCGGGAATGACGGCGAGCCTGTAGGTGTTCGAGCGGGCCATGGAACGTCTCCTCGTGAACGCGTTGCGCCTTCGATAGGCCTTCAGCGGCGCCCGTCGCAACCGGGCCGGCCGGCATGGCCTCCATGACGGTATCGGCAGCCTTGGCCGATTGTTCTCAATTGTTGTCGGCGGCGATCGCCGCGATCACCGCGTCGGTGACGGCGCGGGTCGTCGCCGCGCCGCCGAGATCGGGCGTATGCAGCGCCGGATCGGCGGTCACCCGCTCGATCGCCCGCATCAGGCGGTCGGCCGCCGGCCGCTCGCCGAGATGGTCGAGCATCAGCGTCGCCGTCCAGAACGTGCCGACCGGATTGGCGATGCCCTTGCCGGCAATGTCGAAGGCCGAGCCGTGGATCGGCTCGAACATGGAGGGGAACCGCCGCTCCGGATTGAGATTGGCGGTCGGCGCTATGCCGATGGAACCGGCGAGCGCGGCCGCGAGATCGGACAGGATGTCGGCATGCAGGTTGGTCGCCACCACCGTGTCGATCGTCTCGGGCTTCATCGTCATGCGCATGGTCATGGCATCGACCAGCATCTTGTCCCAGGTCACGTCGGCATAGTCGGCCGCCACCTCCGCCGCGATCTCGTCCCACATTACCATGGCGTGGCGCTGGGCGTTCGACTTGGTGACGACGGTCAAGAGGCGGCGCGGCCGCGACCGGGCGAGCCGGAAGGCGAAGTGCATGATGCGCCGCACCCCGCTGCGCGTCATCATCGACACGTCGGTCGCCACCTCCTCGGGCAGGCCGCGATGCACCCGGCCGCCGACCCCGGCATATTCGCCTTCGGAATTCTCGCGCACGATGACCCAGTCGAGCTCCGGCCCGGAGACGTGGCGCAGCGGGCTGACGATGCCCGGCAGCACCCGGGTCGGCCGGACATTGGCATATTGGTCGAAGGGCTGGCAGATCGCGAGCCTCAGGCCCCAGAGCGAGACATGATCGGGCACGTCGGGCGCGCCGACCGCGCCGAAAAAGATCGCGTCATGGCCCCGGATCTCGTCGCGCCCGTGCTCCGGCATCATCACGCCGTGGCGCTTGTAATAGTCCGAGCCCCAGTCGAAATGATCGAAGGCGAGGCCGAAGCCGCCGTCGCGGCGGCAGAGCGCCTGAAGCACCTCGATGCCGGCCGCGATCACTTCCTTGCCGATGCCGTCGCCCGGAATCGCCGCGATCCTGTAGGTCTTCATGGCCCGCATCCTTTTCCAAAACGGTCCCGTGCTGCATGCGCGACGCGCGCCGCCGTGGCCGCCGATCGGCATTGGCCCCGGATTCGTGACGGTGTCAATAATCCATTGCAGCTTCCATGGAAGATGATATGCCTGTTGCAGCCACGAGGAGAAACGCGATGGCCAGGAGCGCCAAGGCCGCGGTCGCCGGCGAGCGACGCCCGTCGCTGGTCGACGATGCCTATGCCGCGATGAAGGAGGCGATCCGCGAGAGCACCTTCGCGCCCGGCTACCAGGCCTCCGAGCAGGAGATCGCCCTGCGCCTCGGCATGAGCCGCACGCCCGTGCACGAAGCCTCCATCCGGCTGCAGGAGGAGGGGCTCGTCCGCATCGTGCCGAAGCGCGGCATCGTCATCTGCGCCCTCGTCCCCGACGACATCAGGGAGATCTACGAGGTCATCATCGCGCTCGAGGCGAGCGCCGCCGAGCTTCTGGCGCAGCGCCCGGCCGAAGAGCGCGCGGCGGTCGCGGCCGCGCTTTCCGAGGCGACCGACCGGATGGAGGCGGCCCATGCCGCCGGCCTCCTGAAGGACTGGGGCAAGGCGGATGAAACCTTCCACCGCATCCTGGTCGAGCGCTGCGGCAACCGGCGCATCCAGCGCATCATCCAGACGGTCAACGACCAGTCGCACCGGGCGCGCATGCTGACTTTGAAGCTGCGCCGGCAATTGCCGGCCTCGGTCGCCGAGCATCGAGCCATCGTCGCGGCGATCAGCGCGGGTGAGTCGGCCGCCGCCCACGCGGCGGCGCGCGCCCATCGCAGCCATGCCCGCGACGAGCTGGTGCCGCTGCTCGAGGAGTTCGGCCTGAAACATTTCTGACGGCGCCGGCCGGCCGCAGGCGGCCGCCGGCCTCCCGAGACCCGCGAACAATGCGGCCGGGACCGATGGTGGGAGGAGACCATGCGACGACTTCTGATGGGCCTTGCGGCCCTGTTCACGCTCGCGCCGGCGGCAGCGCCGGCCCAGCCCTATCCGAACCGCGCGATCACCATGGTCGTGCCCTTCGCCGCCGGCGGCACAACCGACATCATCGCCCGCATCATGGCCGAGCACATGTCGCGCACGCTCGGCCAGTCGATCGTCGTGGAAAACGTCGCCGGGGCCGGCGGCACCACCGGCTCGCTGCGCGTCGCCCGCGCGGCGCCGGACGGCTACACGGTGATCATGGGCAATATGGGCACGCATTCGGCTTCGGTCGGGCTCTACCCCAATCTCGGCTATGATCCGCGCACCGATTTCGAGCCGGTCATGAACGCTGCCGGCACGCCGATGGTGATTGCCGCGCGCAAGGACTTTCCGGCCCGCACGCTCGCCGAGTTCATCGCGCTCCTGAAGGCGGAGCCCGCGCGCTACAATTATGGCCATGGCGGCGTCGGCTCGACCTCGCACCTGACCTGCGTGTTCTTCCACCACCTGATCGGCGCGCCGGTGCAGCATGTGCCGTTCCGCGGCTCGGGGCCGGCGCTCGCGGCGCTGCTCGGCAAGCAGCTCGACTATGTCTGCGACCAGACCGTCACCATCATCCCGCAGCTGACCAGCCTCAACACCCTGGTCATCGCGACGCCGGCGCGCTCGCCGGCCGCGCCCGACGTGCCGACCGCGGCCGAAGCCGGCCTGCCGGTGTTCCAGGTGGTCGGCTGGAACGCCATGTTCGCGCCGAAGGGTACGCCGCGCGACATCGTCCAGCGACTCAATGCCGCCGGCCGCGCCGCGCTCGCCGACGACAATGTGCGCCGGCGCCTGCTGGAGCTCGGCTGCGAGATTCCCGATGCGGCCGGCCAGACGGCCGAGGCGCTGGGCGCGCATGTCCGCGCTGAGGTCGACAAATGGACGCCGGTCATCAAGGCGGCCGGCGTGACCGCGGGCAACTGACCGCCGGCTTCAGGCGATCCGGAAGAACTGCTCGAGCTCGTGGGCGACGAGGTCGGGCAACTCCTCGGCCAGGTAGTGTCCGCCGGGCAGGGCATGGCCGCGCACATCGCTCGCCCGCTGGCGCCAGAGCGCCAGGGCGTCGAAGCATTTTTCGATCACGCCGTTGCGCCCCCAGAGCACGAGCAGCGGCGCCGACAGCTTGCGCCCGGCATCGCCGTCGTCATGGGCGATGTCGATCGAGGCGGCGGCGCGATAATCCTCGCAGCTCGCGTGAATGGTGACGGGATCGCGGAAGCAGCGCAGGTAGTGATCGAGAGCCGCCGGCGCGAAAGGCGCGAGCCCGGCCGATCCGGAGCCGCATTTCTTCAGCCAGTAGGCATCGGGATCGGCGCCGATCATGCGCTCCGGGAACGGCGCCGGCGTGATCAGGAAGAACCAGTGCCAATAGGCACGGGCGAAGGCTTCCGTCGTGTTGCGGTACATTTCGCGGGTCGGCGCGATGTCCAGCACCGCGATCTTCGTGACGCGCTCGGCATGGTCGAGGGCGAGACGGTGGGCGACCCGCCCACCGCGGTCATGGCCGCAGACGAAGAAGCGGTCATGGCCGAGTGCCGTCATCACCTCGGCCATGTCCAGCGCCATGGCGCGCTTGGAATAGGGGGAATGGTCTTCGGTGGTTTCCGGCTTGCCGCTGTCGCCATAGCCGCGCAGGTCGGCCGCCACCACGGTGAAGCGCCGGGCAAGGCGCGGCGCCACCTTGTGCCAGAGCGCGTGGGTTTGCGGATAGCCGTGCAGGAGCAACAGCGGCGGGCCCGAACCGCCGGTGCGCAGGCGGATCGTGGTGCCCGACGTCGCGACGTCGAGCATGCGGAAGCCTTCGAACAGCGTGTCGGTGGCCGGCAACTCCGCGATCATGATGGACCTCTTGCGGTGTTCTGACGTTGCGCTATGTGCAGGCCATAGCCCGGCCGCGAAATTCGGGCTAGGTAGGACAAAGCAAGTTGAACCTGCGAATTTTCTCGATGCGAAACGCGGGTCATCACCGGAGGACGGACATGAACAGACGTAACCTGCTCGCCGCGGCCGCGGCGGCCCTGGTTGCCGGGGCGAGCCCCGTCGCCGCCCAGACCTATCCGACGCGGCCGATCACCATGATCATCCCGTTCGCAGCTGGCGGACCTACCGACGTGGTGGCGCGGATCGTCGCCGAGTCCATGAGCCGCAATCTCGGCCAGGCCATCGTGATCGAGAACGTTTCGGGCGCCGGCGGCACCACGGGCTCGACCCGCCTGACCACGCAGGCCGCCGACGGCTACTCCATCATGATTGGCCATACCGGCACCCATGCCGCCTCGGTCGCGCTCTATCCGAACCTGCGCTATCACCCGGTGAACGATTTCGCGCCGATCGGCCTCGTCAACACCAACGCCATCCTGATCACGGCCAAGAACGCGCTGCCGGCCAACAATCTCGCCGAATTCGTCGCCTGGCTGAAGGCCAATGAGCGCAACGCCAACAATGCCCATGCCGGCATCGGCTCGGTGAGCCACACGACCTGCCTGCTGCTCAACTCGATCATTGGCGTCAATCCCCAGACCGTGCCCTATCGCGGCACCGGCCCGGCCATGAACGACCTGGTCGCCGGCCAGGTCGACTATCTCTGCGACCAGGTGGTCAATGTCGCGCCGCAGGTCCGTGCCGGCACGATCAAGGCCTTCGCCGTCGCCCAGCAGCAGCGCAACCCGGCGCTGCCCAACGTGCCGACCACCGTCGAGGCGGGCCTGCCCGGCTATCAGGTCGTGGTCTGGAACGCCATGCTGGCGCCGAAGGGCACGCCGGAACCGGTCGTCAACAGGCTGAACGAGGCGCTGCGCGCGGCTCTCGCCGATCCCAACGTCAAGTCCCGCCTCGCCGAGCTCGGCGCCGACCTGCCGACCGACGTCCAGGCGACGCCCGCTGGCCTGCGCGCTTTCCTGGAAGCGGAGATCGCCCGCTGGACCCCGGTCATCAAGGCGGCCGGCGTCACCGCGACCAACTGATCCGCGACCGGCGAAACGATCCTGTGCGACGCCCGGCCATCGGCCGGGCGCCGTCGTTTCCGGGCTGCGGGGTTTGCCGTGCCGTCCTGATCAGGCAGGCCTTGCCAGGACGTCGAGAATGAAGGCTACGCGGCTTTCGACCGGCGCGCGGGGCAGCTCGACCAGCACATAGCCGTAGCGGCGATAGGTCCGCACCATGGCCTCGTAGGTGCGCGCGGCCTCGTCGAGATCCTGCCTGCGCTCGCCGTCATTGCGATAGATCTCCGGCCAGGGCGGCGCGATGAAGACGCGCCGGTTGTAGCGCAGACGCCGCGCCGCCCGGTCCATGTGGTCGGGCACGGGAAGGCCGATGAGATCGAGATAGCCGATCACGTCGGGCACGCCGCGATCGAACAGGACCGGGCCCGGCCGCCGCGCGGCGGCCGCGTGGTTGGCCATTTCGAAGGCCAGCATCATCTCGGCGAACAGGCCGCGGTCGCGCCAGGGCAGGGCCTGCCCGTCGACCGCCTGCTGGTCCTGGATGATGCGCCGGCCGACCTCGGGCGAGGTGTCGAGGCCTGCCGCGACCAGCGCTTCGATCAGGGTGGTCTTGCCGGAGCCCGGTCCGCCCGTGATGACGAAGAGGCGGTCGGAATCGTTTGCGGGTATCGGTGTCATGGCCTGTCCGGTAGGTTCTGGGCGAGTGATGGCACGCCGCACCGCGCCATGCGGCGGGACGATCGGTGGAGGAAGACAGGGGAGGGCCGGCCGGGCGCGCGAAAGGCATGCCGCCGGGCGAGCGGCGCGATCGTCGGGCCGCGACGGCGGCGGGCCGCGGGGCCTGGTCAGGTGATCAGGATAGCCCTGAAATCATTGACATTGGTATGGGTCGGGCCGGTGACCACCAGGCCGTCGAGCTCGGCGAAGAAGCCGAAGCCGTCGTGACGGTCGAGAAAGGTGCGCGGATTGAGGCCGCGCGCGGCGGCCGCGTCGAGCAAGGCCGGCGTCACCACGGCGCCGGCATTGGACTCGATGCCGTCGATGCCGTCAGTGTCGATGGCAAGGGCATGGACCCGCGCGCGCTGCCCGGCCGAAAAGCCCTGCAGGGCGACGGCGAGGGCCAGGGCGAATTCGGAATTGCGGCCGCCGCGGCCGGTCGGGCGGTCCTTCGGCAGGGTCACCGTCGTCTCCCCGCCCGACAGGATCAGCAGCGGCGGCCTGGCCGGCAGGCCGTGCTCCAGCACCGAGCGGGCGAGCGCCGCATGGACCTGGGCGACGTCGCGGGCTTCCCCTTCGATCGTGTCGCCGAGCACGAGCGTCGGCAGGCCGGCCGCATCGGCGATCCGGATGGCGGCGGCCAGGCTCTCGATCGGCCGGGCGATCAGCCTGATGTCGCTGCCGGCGGCAAAGGCGAGGTGATCGGGCTTCGGGCTTTCCGACGCGGGATCCTCCAGGTGCCGCATCACCCGGTCCGGCAGCGCCATGCGATAGCGGCCGACGATGGCGAGCGCATCGGCGCGCGTGGTCGGGTCCGGCACGGTCGGGCCCGAGGCGATCACCGCCGGGTCGTCGCCGGGGACGTCGGATATGGCGATGGTGACGACCTTCGCCGGATAGGCCGCGGCCGCGAGCCGGCCGCCGGCAATGGCCGAGACGTGCTTGCGCACGCAGTTCATCGCGCCGATATCGGCGCCGGAGGCGAGCAGCGCGGCATTCACCGCCTTCAGGTCGTCGAGGCTGAGATCGCCGGCGGGTGCCGCGAGCAGGGCCGAGCCGCCGCCGGAAATGAGCGCCACCACCAGGTCGTCGGGGCCGAGGCCCCGGAGCCGTTCGAGAATGCGCCGGCTCGCCGCCGCGCCGGCCGCATCGGGCACCGGATGGGCCGCTTCCAGGACCTCGATCCGGCTCACCGGCACCGCATGGCCGTAGCGTGTCACCACCGTGCCGCTCAGCGGCGCCGGCCAGACCTTCTCGAAGGCCGCCGCCATGGCCGCCGCCGCCTTGCCCGCGCCGACCACCACGGTGCGGCCGGTCGGCACCGGTGGCAGATGCTCGGCGATGCGGTCGGGCAGGGCCGCGGCGATCGCGGCATGGCCGAGCGAAATCAGGAAGGCGCGGGGATCTGAGCGATATGTCACGGGATCGTGCCTGTCGGTGCGGCGGACACACAAGCAGGTCGCGGCGGCAACCGCAAGCGCCCGCCGGACGGCATGTCGCGGCGACCGGGTGGCAGTCATTCGACCCGACGCTATCGCCGTTCCCCGGCATGGCTTATGGCAGGAGCGTCATGCTGCACCCTTTCGACGATGCCTGCCGGACCGAGATCGCGACGCGCGTCGCGGCCTTCCGCCGCCAGCCCGCCGCCGGCGACGAGGCCGGGCTGAAGCGCGCCGCGGTGGCGCTCGTCGTCACCGACACGGCCGATGGCTCGGGCGAGGCCGCCTTCCTCCTGACCCGTCGCGCCAGCGGCCTCAGAGCCCATGCCAATCAATGGGCCCTGCCCGGCGGGCGCTGCGATGCCGGCGAGGGGCCGGTGGACGCGGCGCTGCGCGAGCTCGACGAGGAACTGGGCCTGCGGCTCGGCGCCGGCGACGTGTTCGGCCTGCTCGACGATTATCCGACGCGTTCCGGCTATCTGGTGACGCCGGTCGTTGCCTGGGCCGGCAGCGCGCCGGTGCTGCGTCCCAATCCGGCGGAGGTCGCCTCGGTCCATCGCATCCCGCTTGCCGAGATCATGCGCGAGGCGGCGATCGACTTCACCTCCATTCCCGAAAGCCGGCGGCGGGTGGTCCGGCTGAGCTTGTCGGGCGACGTCATCCACGCGCCGACCGCAGCCCTCATCTACCAGTTCCGCGAGGTGCTCGCCGGCCGGCCGACGCGGGTCGCCGATCTCGAGCAGCCGCTGTTCGCCTGGCGCTGAACCTGTGTCGGAAATGACGGCGGCGCCCTGCATTTTGGTGGATTGCGAGCCGGCAGGCGCTCTCTTAAGAGATGGGACCCGTCCGTCGGGTGCCGTGCGCGCCGCGGCCGCCCGCCGTCGGTCATGGGTGCGGCCGTCGCCGGCATGGCGCTGCGGACGCGCGGATTTCCCGGGAGCGTGAGATGTTGTTCGAACTCAGCGAAGAAGAAGTGCTGATCCGCGACACCGCCCGCCGGATCGCCGCCGATCGGGTCCGGCCGCTCGCCGAGACGCTCGACCAGGGCGGCGGCCGCGCCGAATTCCTGGCCAATCTCAAGGCGCTCGCCGAGGCCGGCTTCATGGCGGTCAATATCGGCTCCGATTATGGCGGCACGGATGCCGGCACGGTCGCCTTCGCCCTCACGGTGGAGGAGCTCGGTTATGCCTGCGCCTCCACCGGCGTGACCACATCGGTCACCAACATGGTCGCCGAGGTGATCCAGCAGGTCGGCTCGGCGGAGCAGAAGCAGCGCCATCTGCCGAAGCTCGCCGACGGCACCTATCCGGCCGGCGCCTTCTGCCTGACCGAAGCCGGCGCCGGCTCGGACCCGGCCGGCATGCAGGCGCGGGCGCGCCGCGACGGCGATCAGTTCGTGCTCGATGGCCAGAAGCTCTACATCACCTCGGCCGAATATGCCGGGCTGTTCGTCGTCTGGGCGGTGACCAACCCCGAGGCGCGCAAGGGCAAGGGCATTTCCTGCTTCCTGGTCGAGGCCGGCACGCCGGGCCTGACTGTCGGCAAGGCGGAAAGGAAGCTCGGCCAGCACGGCTCGGCCACCAATGTCGTGCATTTCGACAATTGCCGGATCCCGGCGGGTGCGCTGATGGGCAAGCTCGACGACGGCTTCCGCATCGCGGTGGGGGAGCTTGCCGGCGGGCGCATCGGCATCGCCGCGCTGTCGCTCGGCATTGCCCGCGCGGCCATGGACGCCGCCAAGGCCTATATCGTCGAGCGCCGGCAGTTCGGCCAGGCGATTGCCGAATTCCAGGGCATCCAGTGGATGATCGCTGACCGCGAGACGGATATCGAGGCGGCGCGCCTCCTGATCCTCAACGCCGCGGCGAAGAAGGATCGCGGCGAGCCGTTCGGCCGCGAGGCCTCGATGGCCAAGCTGTTCGCATCCGAGGCGGCGCTGCGCGCCACCGACACCGCGCTGCAACTCCACGGCGGCGCCGGCTATTGTGCCGACTTTCCGGTGGAGCGGCATTTCCGCGACGCCCGCATCACCCGCATCTACGAGGGCACGAGCGAGGTTCAACGCCTGATCATCGCCCGCGAAGCCCTGCGTCAATAACCCGTCCCAACCGGACTCACGCTCAGCCGAGGAAGCCCGAAGCATGACCACCCGACCGATAAGCCGCACTGGCGGCCAGATTCTCGTCGATCAGCTGATCATCCAGGGCGCGACCGACGTCTTCTGTGTGCCTGGCGAAAGCTATCTGGCCGTGCTCGACGCGCTGCACGATGCCGACACCAAGGTCACCATCTGCCGCCAGGAAGGCGGCGCGGCGATGATGGCGGAAGCCTATGGCAAGCTCACCGGCCGGCCGGGCATCTGCATGGTGACGCGCGGGCCCGGCGCCACCAATGCCTCGCCCGGCCTGCACATCGCCCAGCAGGATTCGAGCCCGATGATCCTGTTCGTCGGCCAGATCGACCGCTCGATGCGCGGCCGCGATGCCTTCCAGGAGGTCGACTACGGCAAGCTGTTCGGCGGCATCGCCAAATGGGTGGCCGAGATCGACGAGGCCGACCGCATTCCGGAAATGGTCGCCCGCGCCTATGCGACCGCCATGCAGGGCCGTCCCGGCCCGGTCGTTCTGGTGCTGCCCGAGGACATGCTTACCGACACGGCCGAGGTGCCGGACGCGCCGCGCGTCGAGGCGGTGGAGAGCTGGCCCGGCAACAGCGACATGATGAAGCTGCAGAAGCTGCTCTGGGCCGCCAAGAAGCCGGTCCTGGTGCTCGGCGGCTCGCGCTGGTCGGACAAGGCGGTCGGCGCGGTCACGCGCTTCGCCGAGCGCTTCGATCTGCCGGTGGTCTGCCAGTTCCGCCGCCAGATGCTGTTCGACCACGGCCACGCCAACTATGCCGGCGATCTCGGCCTCGGCTGCAATCCCGCGATCATCGCCATGATCAAGGACAGCGACCTGATCATCGCGCTCGGCGGCCGCCTCTCCGAGATCGCCTCGCAGAGCTATACGCTGATCGACATTCCGCAGCCGAGCCAGACGCTCGTCCATATCCATCCGGGCCCCGAGGAGCTCGGCCGCGTCTACCAGGCGCATCTGCCGATCCAGGCGAGCCCGACCGCCTTCGCCGCTGCGGTGGAAGGTCTGCAGCCGCCGCAGGACATCGCCTGGAAGGGCAGCGCCGCCAAGGCGCATGAGAGCTATCTCGGCTGGACCGGCAATCCCGCCCGCCTGCCCGGCGCGCTCCAGTACGGCGAGATCATGGCCTGGCTGCGCGAGCGCCTGCCCGACGATGCCATCGTCTGCAACGGCGCCGGCAACTATGCGATCTGGGTGCACCGCTTCCTGCGCTTCAGGCGCTACGGCTCGCAGCTCGCCCCGACCTGCGGCTCGATGGGCTATGGCACGCCGGCCGCGGTCGGCGCCAAGCGCATGTATCCGGACAAGACCGTCGTCGCCTTCGCCGGCGACGGCTGCTTCATGATGAACGGCCAGGAATTCGCCACCGCCTGCCAGTACGACCTGCCGATCGTCGTCATCGTCGTCGACAACGGCATGTACGGCACGATCCGCATGCACCAGGAGCGCGACTATCCCGGCCGCGTCGTCGCGACCGCGCTGAAGAACCCCGATTTCGCCGCGCTCGCCCGCGCCTATGGCGGCCACGGCGAGACGGTGCGCGAAACGAGCGAGTTCGCGCCCGCCTTCGAGCGGGCGGTCGCTTCGGGCAAGCCGGCCATCCTGCATCTCTTCCTCGACCAGCAGGCGATCGCGCCGGCAACCACGATCGACCAGATCCGCGAGAAGGCGCAGAGCAAGGGCTGACGGTCTGTCGGCCCACCCCTTGAGTGCTCATTTGAGATTGGCCTGCTCTACACCAAGGTTGGCCGTCCTTCGAGGCCCGCGCCAAGGGGCGCGGGCACCTCAGGATGAGGTTTGGTGCGTATTGTATCAGTGTTGCACGGCCTGACGCGCTGATCCTCATCTTGGCGCGATGAAAGAAGTACAGATTTCACCACGCCTCATGGTGAGGTGCGAGCCGTAGACGAGCCTCGAACCACGGCCTACTTCTGTGTAGAACCTATCAACGGCAATGGTCACCTGTCAGTCATTCAGGTGGCAGGCCGAGAAACGGCCCGGCGCGATCTCCTTGAACGCCGGCACCTCCGTCCTGCAGCGGGCCTGCGCCAGCGGACAGCGCGGATGGAAATGGCAGCCGGGCGGCGGGGCGAGCGGCGAGGGGATCTCGCCCTCGATCGGCTTGAACCGGCGCTTGCCGGTATCGACCCGCGGCACCTCGGCGAGCAGCGCCCGGGTATAGGGATGGTTCGGCGCGGCGAACAGGTCCTCGGCCGGTGCCAGCTCAACGATGCGGCCGAGATAGAGGATGGCGACCCGGTCGGCGACGTGGCGCACGACGCCGAGATCGTGGCTGATGAAGAGATAGGTCAAGCCGAAATCGGCGCGCAGCTGCATGAACAGGTTCAGCACCTGCGCCTGGATCGAGACGTCGAGGGCCGCGACGCTTTCGTCGGCGACGATCAGCTTCGGCTTCACGGCCAGCGCCCGGGCAATGCCGATGCGCGCCCGCTGGCCGCCGGAGAACTGGTGCGGATAGCGCTTGGCATAGGCCGGATCGAGGCCGACCTTGCGCATGAGATCGGCGAGATAGTCGCCCGCCCCGGCCTTGTCGACGATGCCGTGATAGACGGGAGCTTCGCTGACGATGTCCTCGATCCGCATGCGCGGATTGAGCGAGGACATCGGGTCCTGGAACACCATCTGCACGGCGAGGGCGCTCGCGCGGCGGTCTGCCCCGGTCAACGTCGCGCGGTCGCGGCCTTCGTAATGGACCTTGCCGCCCGACTGCTGCCAGATGCCGGCGATGATGCGGCCGAGCGTCGACTTGCCCGATCCGGATTCGCCGACGAGGCCCATGACCTCGCCCGGCCGGATGGCGAGGTCGACCGTGTCGAGCGCGTGGACCACCTCGCGCTTCGGCCCGGCGCCGACGAGCCCGGCGAGTTTGGCGGCAAGGTCCGGCTCCTTGGCGAACCGTTTCGAGACGCCTTCGACGGATATGATCGGCGTCGTCATGCCGCGACCTCGTCGAGCACGGGATGGAAGCAGCGCAGCCGCCGCTCGGCGAGCGGCCGCGTCTCCGGCGGCGGCTCGGTCTGGCAGTCGGCCTTGACGGCGATGCAGCGCGGCGCGAAGGGGCAGCCCTTGGGCAGCCGAAGCAGATTGGGCGTCATGCCCGGGATCTGGGCGAGTGGCTGGCCGCGCGGATTGCGGCTCGGCAGGCTTTCCAGAAGGCCGCGTGTATAGGGGTGGCCGGGCCGCGCCAGCACTTCGGATGTCGGCCCTTCCTCCACCACCCGGCCGGCATACATCACGGCCACGCGGTCGGCGAGGCCGGAGACGATGGCGAGGTCGTGGGTGATCCAGACGAGGGCCGTGCCGGTATCGGCGGCGAGCTTCTGCACCTCGGCCAGGATCTGCGCCTGGATGGTGACGTCGAGTGCGGTGGTCGGCTCGTCGGCGATGATTACGGCCGGCTTGTGCAGCAGCGCGATGGCGATTGCCACGCGCTGGCGCATGCCGCCGGAAAACTGGTGCGGATAGCTTTCCAGCCGCTGGTCGGGCGAGGCGATGCCGACCTGGGCGAGAGCCTCGCGGCAGCGCTCACGCGCCGTCTCCGTCGAGATGTCGACATGGGCCTTCAGCGTCTCGATCATCTGCGTGTCGACGCGCAGGACCGGATTGAGCGTCATCATCGGGTCCTGGAAGATCATCGCGACGCGCCGGCCGCGAATATCGCGCCAGGCCTTTTCGCCGAGCCCGATGAGCTCCTGCCCCATCAGCCGGATCGAGCCGGAGACGACCCGCCCGGGCGGATCGATCAGGCCGAGGATCGAGAAGCCGGTGATCGACTTGCCCGACCCGGATTCGCCGACCAGGCCGAGCACCTCGCCGCGCCCGACCTTGAAGGAGACGCCGTCGACCGCCTTCACCACGCCGGCGCGGGTGAAGAAATGGGTCTTGAGATCGGTGACTTCGAGCACGTCCGTCATACTCTACGCCTCGCGCCGATGCGCATCGGTCCGGTCATGCCGCCGCTCATTTCTTCAGCCGCGGGTTCAGCTGGTCGCGCAGGTGATCGCCGACCAGGTTGATCAGGAGGATGGTGACGAGCAGGGCGACGCCCGGCAGCACGCTGACCCAGTATTTTCCCGAGAGGATGTATTTGTAGCCGTTGGAGATGAGCAGGCCGAGCGAGGGCTCGGTGATCGGCACGCCGACGCCGAGATAGGACAGCACCGCCTCCAGCGAGATGGCATGGGCGACCTGCACGGTCGCCACCACGATCAGCGGCGGCAGGCAGTTCGGCAGCAGGTGGCGGAAGATGATCCGATGCTTGGGCAGGGCGAGGCAATGGGCGGCCTCGATATATTCGCGCCGCCGCTCGACCAGCGCGCCGCCGCGCACGGTGCGGGCGTAATAGGCCCACTGGGTGGTGACCAGCGCGATGATCACCTTGTCGATGCCGGTGCCGAGCAGCGAGAGCAGGATCAGTGCGATCAGGATCGCCGGGAAGGACAGCTGCAGGTCGACCACGCGCATGATCACGCTGTCGATCCGCCCGCCGAAATAGGCCGCGGCGATGCCGACGCTCAGCCCCACCGCCAGCGCGATGACGGTGGCGCTCGCCGCGACGAACAGCGACAGGCGCAGGCCGTAGATGATCGCCGAGAGCATGTCGCGGCCCTGGTCATCGGTGCCGAGCAGGTAGAGCCTTCCGTCGAGCGAGCGTTCTCCCGGCGCCAGCATGTTGTCCAGGATCGAGATCTGCGTCATGTCGTAGGGGTTCTGCGGCGTCAGCCAGGGCGCGAGGAGCGAGACCAGCGCCAGCAGCGCGACGAGGATCAGCGCGCCGACCGCAACCCGGCTTTCGCAGAATTCGGCGACGAAGCGGGCAAAGGGCGTCTCGACCGCCTCAGTCGAGGCCGGCGGCACGGGCAGGGCTGCGTCGGTCATGATCAGGCCTCCCGCGTCAGGCTTCCACGTCCTGCAGGCGCACCCGCGGATCGAGGATCGAATAGAGGATGTCGACCACCAGATTGATGATCACGAACATGACCACGACGATCATCAGGTAGGCGACGATGACCGGCCGGTCGAGGCGGTAGATGCTGTCGATCAGGAGCTTGCCCATGCCCGGCCAGGAGAAGACCTGCTCGGTGACGACCGCGAAGGCGATCATGGCGCCGAGCTCGAGGCCGAGCACGGTGACGACCGGAATCAGGATGTTCTTCATCAGATGCACGCCGATGATGCGCGCCGGCGACAGGCCCTTGGCGCGGGCGAAGCGCACATAGTCCTGCAGCATGGCCTCCCGCGTGCCGGCATAGGCGAGCCGGATCACCAGCGAGGTCTTGTAGATGGCGAGCGTCAGCGCCGGCATGATCAGGTTGGGCCAGCCCGCCGGGTTCAAGAGCGACAGCTCGACGCCGAACAGCGTGCCGGTCGGGCCGCGGCCGCCGGCCGGCAGCCATTGCAGCGTCACCGCGAACAGGAGGATCAGCATGATGCCGAACCAGAAGTTCGGCAGCGAGAAGCCGACCACCGAGCCGGTCATGATGCTGCGGCCGACGACGGTGTCGTGCTTCAGTCCGGCAATGACGCCGAGCGGCACGCCGATCAGCGCGGTGAGGCCGAGCGCCACCACGGCGAGCTCGAGCGTTGCCGGCATGCGCGAGACGATGAGGCCGAGCGCGTCGACGCCGTGGACGAAGCTCTTGCCGAAATCGCCGTGCAGCAGGTTCCAGGCGAACACGCCGAACTGGACGTAGAGCGGCTTGTCGAGGCCGAGCCGGGCGACCGCCGCGTCGCGCTCGGCCTGGTCGGCGTCGGGCGCGAGCAGGATGTCGATCGGATTGCCGATCGCATAGACGCCGAGGAACACCAGCACCGCCATGGCGGTGACGACGAACGCGCTCTGGCCGAGGCGGCGAAGAATGAAGACGAGCATCGTTCAGGTCTCCCTGCGGCTCGGGGCGAGGCTGTGAAGGCGGCCTGCAAGGGCGCCCGCGGCCGGCCGGCCGCGGGAACCATGGTCAGCGCGACGCGGGCGCCTGCTGCACCAGTTCGGCGCGGGTATACTGGTTCATCTGCGCGGTATAGGTCAGCCCGCGCTTGAAGGCCCAGACCGAAACCTCGAAATGCAGCGGGATCAGGCCGAAATCGCTCATCGCCATGCGCGAGGCTTCGGCGAGCAGCGCGTTGCGGCGGGCATCGTCCACCACGGTCAGCGCCTCGAACAGCTTGGCGTCCATGGCCGGGTTGGAATAGCTGCCCGGATTGGTCGTGCCCATGCCGCGATTGCGGTCGGGCGTTGCCGCCAGCGCGCGCAGCGGGTTGGACATTTCCGCCGTGTCAGCGGCCCAGCCAGACAGCCAGAAGCCGAACTCGGCGCGGTTGCGGCGGGCGAAGAAGGTCGAGGCCGTCATCGCGTCGATCTGCGTCTTGATGCCGATGCGGGTCAGCATCTGGGCGACCGCCTGCGCGACCTGCCCATCGTTGATGTAGCGGTCGTTGGGGGTGGCCAGGACGAGCCCGAAGCCGTTGGGATAGCCGGCCTCGGCGAGCAGCTTGCGCGCCCGCTCGATGTTCGGCCGCTCCGGCTTGATGCCGGCGTTGGTGCCGGGCAGCGGGTTCGGCAGCAGCTCCGCCGCGGCGACGGCGACGCCGCCCATGATGCGCGCGACGATCGCGTCGCGGTCGATGGCCAGGCTGATCGCCTCGCGCACGCGCCGGTCGCGGAACGGGTTCTTGCCGCCCGTGTCGGTGACCCCCGGAGGCGCGGTTTCGGTCAGATAGTTGAAGTGCAGGTAGATGATCCGGCTGGACAGCGCTTCCGCCGTGACGAATTGCGGGTTCTGCTTGATCCGCGGCAGGTCCTGGATCGGCGGGTTCTCGATGAAGTCGACGTCGCCGGCGAGCAGCGCGGCGACGCGCGCCGCCGCCTGGGTGATCGGCCGGAAGGTGACGCGCTGCCAGACCGGCTTGTCGCCCCAATAGGCGTCGTTGCGCTCGAGCACGATGCGGTCGCCGCGGGTGAACGAAACATAGCGGAACGGCCCGGTGCCGACGGCGAGCTTCAGGTTGTTGAAGTCCTCGGTCTTCGGCCAGGCCTCCATGCCGGTGCAGCCGGCGCGGTTGAAGGCGAGGTTTTCCGGGGCCCCGGCCGCTTTCGCGGAGATGATCGCGATGTTCGACAATTCGTTGGCGAGCACCGGGTGCGGCTGGGTGGTCGTGACGATGATCGTATAGGGATCGGGCGCCGTCATGGTCGCGATCGCGCGCATGCTGACGACGAGCGAGGAGGGCGAATTCTCCACCTTCGGCACGCGGCAATAGGAGAAGATCACGTCGCGGGCGGTGAATTCGGTGCCGTCGGTGAACTTGACGCCGCGCCGCAGCTTGAACTCCCAGGTGGTCGGATCGACCGCCCGGACGCTTTCGGCGAGCTTGGGGATCGGCTGCTGGTTCTTGTCCTGGTCGGTCAGCGACTCGAAGACATGCGAGCGCAGCTGGTGGTTCGGCGTCAAATTGTGGAAATGGGGGTCGACCGAACTTGGCTCGGCCGAGAGTCCGACGCGCAGTTCCGGCGCGGCGGCCGGCAGCGCCGGCGCCCAGATGGAAAGGGCCATTGCAGCCGCGGCCGCGCCCAAGATCGTGCGATAGCGATACATCCCGCTCTTCCCCTTGCCTCGCGCCGGACGGGAACTTTGCCGTTCCTCTGGGCGCTGACCATGCCGCCGCATTGAACTTCGGAAAAGCCCTTATAGGAAGCCCCCTCCGCGTGCCGGCCCACAGATCCCTCCGCCCGCGGCGGGCGCGAATATCGGCGAATTGGCCCTTGCGGCCGGCTTTTCCTTGTTTTCGCCAGATATTTCGGGGTAGGAACCCCTCCCGCCATGTCCGGCGGCACGTGGGCGGAACATGAAGTTTCTCGATCAGGCCAAGGTCTATGTGAAATCGGGTGCCGGCGGCGCCGGCTGCGTCTCGTTTCATCGGGCCAAGTTCATCGAGTTCGGCGGGCCCGACGGCGGCGACGGCGGCCGTGGCGGCGACGTCGTGATCGAATGCGTGCAGGGCCTCAACACGCTGATCGACTACCGCTACCAGCAGCATTTCAAGGCCAAGACCGGCGTCCACGGCATGGGCCGCAACCGCACCGGCGCGCGCGGCGCCGATGTCGTGCTGAAAGTGCCGGCGGGCACCCAGGTCTTCGACGAGAGCGGCGAGACCCTGCTCGCCGACCTGACCAAGGTCGGCGACCGCGTCGTGCTGCTCGAAGGCGGCAATGGCGGTTTCGGCAATGCCCATTTCAAGAGCTCGACCAACCAGGCGCCGCGCCATGCCAATCCGGGCCAGCCGGCGCAGGAGGCCTGGATCATCCTGCGCCTCAAGCTGATCGCCGATGCCGGCCTCGTCGGCATGCCCAATGCCGGCAAGTCGACTTTCCTCGCCGCCACCACCGCGGCCAAGCCGAAAATCGCCGACTATCCGTTCACCACGCTGCATCCCGGCCTTGGCGTGGTGCGCGTGGTCGGGCGCGAATTCGTGCTCGCCGACATTCCCGGCCTGATCGAGGGCGCCCATGACGGCCATGGCCTCGGCGACCGTTTTCTCGGCCATGTCGAGCGCTGCCGCGTGCTGCTCCATCTCGTCGACGGCACCAGCGAGCATGCCGGCAAGGCCTACAAGCTCGTCCGCACCGAGATCGAGGCCTATGGCGAAGGGCTTGCCGAGAAGCCCGAGATCGTCGCCCTGTCCAAGGCCGACGCGCTCGATCCGGAGACCCGCAAGGAACAGCTCGCGCGGCTGAAGCGGGCCGCGAAGGGTGCGGTCAACAAGACGCCGCTGGTCTTGTCGGCGGCGTCGGGCGAAGGGGTGGAGGCGGCCCTTCTCGAGCTGATGAAGATCATCGACGCGGCCCGTGCCGCCGAGCCGGCGCCGTCGGCACCGGATGCCGACGAGCCCGTGGCGACCGGCTGGCGCCCCTGACCACGACGGCCGGACGCGGCCGGTGTCGCCTCGCCGCCGTCTCGCGTCCGGTCTGGCGAATGCCTGTCCGTCGATCGGCCCTGCTGCGTGCGCCCCTCGATCTCGGCTAAGCTGCCGGGCCTCAGGACCCCACCGCTGCAAGGCAGGCGATCATGGCTCTCGACCGGCGTATCCAGGACCTTTTCGGCATTGCGCTGCCGATCCTCCAGGCCCCCATGGCCGGGGCGCAGGGCGCGGAGCTGGCGGTGGCGGTGGCCGAGGCCGGCGGCCTCGGCGCCCTGCCCGGCGCGCTGCTCTCGCCCGAGCAGTTGCGCAACGAGATCGGCCTTGTCAGGCAGCGCACGGCGCGGCCGCTCAACGTCAATTTTTTCTGCCACACGCCACCGGTCGCCGACGCGGCGCGCGAGGCCGGCTGGAAGCAGCGCCTGGCCCCCTTCTACCGCGAATTCGGCCTCGACCCGGCCATGCCGACGCCGGCCGGCAGCCGGGCGCCCTTCGACGATGCCTATTGCGCTGTCGTCGAGGACCTGAAGCCGGAGGTCGTCAGCTTCCATTTCGGCCTGCCGGCACCCGCGCTGGTCGATCGCGTGCGCGCTGCCGGCGCCCGGGTCGTCTCCTCTGCAACCACCGCCGACGAGGCGCGCTGGCTCGAGGACCATGGCTGCGACGCGATCATTGCGCAGGGGGCCGAAGCCGGCGGCCATCGCGGCATCTTCCTCACCGACCAGGTCGCGAGCCAGGCGGGTACCATGGCCCTGGTGCCGCAGGTGGTCGATGCCGTGGCCCTGCCGGTCATCGCCGCCGGCGGCATTGCCGATGGCCGCGGCATCGCGGCGGCCTTCGCGCTCGGCGCGTCCGCGGTGCAGATCGGCACTGCCTATCTGTTCACGCCGGAAGCCAAGGTGACGGCCATGCACCGCGCCGCCTTGAAGACCGCCAAGGACGATTCGACCGCGCTGACCAACCTGTTCACCGGCCGGCCGGCGCGCGGCATCGTCAACCGCGTCATGCGCGAGATCGGCCCGATCTCGGCCGATGCGCCGGCCTTCCCGACTGCCGGCGGCGCGCTGGCGCCGCTTAAGGCCAAGGCCGAAGCCGCAGGCTCCGGCGACTTTTCGTCGCTCTGGTCCGGTCAGGCCGCCGCCCTCGGCCGCGAGGCCGGCGCCGGCGAGCTGACGCGGCGGCTGGCCAGCGAACTGCAGGAGCAGCTGGCAAGGCTGGGTAGGGGATAGCGAGCAGCGAGTAGGGCATCCAGCCGCGCCCGCGGCGGGGTTCAACATCGACGCCTACATCCCCATTCGCCGTTCGCCACTCGCCCTTTTCACTCATTGCCGGTGCTGCGGCTGAAGCGCTTGCGGATGTTGGACAGCAGCATGTCGCGCACGCCGCGATAGGCGTCGAGCCGCTGCTCGCGTGAGCCCTGGGCGAGCGTCGGGTCGGGCGTCGGCCAGTATTCGACCTCCATGTCGAGCGTCCGCGTCAGGTCGAGCGCCCGGTGATGGGCCTCGGGCGCGAGCGTCACGACGAGATCGAAATTGAGCCCTTCCCATTCCTCGAGCTCCTCGATGGTCTTCGGGCGGCTCTTGTGGGTGTCGATGCCGATCTCGTCCATGACGGCGTCGACGAACGGATCGTGCTCGCCCTTGCGCACGCCGGCGCTGTCGACGAAGATCGATTTGCCGAAGAAATGCTGCATGATCGCCGCCGCCATGGGTGAGCGCACCTGGTTCATGCCACAGGCGAACAGGACGGCCTGAGGGTTACGGCGGCGATCCGACAAAGCCGGCTAACCTTTCCAGTGCAGCACTGAAATCAGCGTGAACAGCCGCCGCGCCGTGTCGAAATCCAGATCGAGCTTGTCCTTCAGGCGCTCCTTCAGCGTCTCCGAGCCCTCGTTGTGCAGGGCGCGCCGGGCCATGTCGATGGTCTCGATCTGCGCCGGCGTCGCGTGGCGGATCGCCTCGTAATAGCTGTCGCAGATCATGAAATAGTCCTTCACGATCCGCCGGAACGGCGTCATGGACAGCATGTGGGTCACCACCTGCCGGCCGTCCTCATGCTTGATGTCGAAGGCCAGCTTGCCCTCGGCGAGCGAGATGTGCAGCGTGAAGGGGCCGCCGTCGACGCCCTTCGGACCGAACGCATTCTCCTCGATCAGGTCATAGATCGCGACCGCCCGCTCGTGTTCGACATCGGGCGAGGATCGGCCGATCGAGGCCTCGTCCAGGGTCACGGCCACCAGCCGGCGCAAGGGCTTCGGATCGGTCACGACAGGCCTCGTCTTGGCATTCTGGAGGGGGTCCCGGTTCGACAGCGACAATGCCGGCTGGCGCGGCGTCTGTCGACCGTGTCGTGACGCCGCCGGCCGCCCGTCAGCCCTGGTTCATGCGGATGGCGACCGAGCGGGCATGGGCGGCCAGGCCTTCGGCGTGGCCGAGCGCGATCGCCGCCGGGCCGAGCGCTGCGAGCTGATCCGGGCCGCATTTCAGGATCGAGGTGCGCTTCATGAAGTCGAGCACGCCGAGGCCGGAGGAAAAGCGCGCCGAACGCGCCGTCGGCAGCACGTGGTTGGAGCCGCCGACATAGTCGCCGATCGCCTCCGGCGTGTGGCCGCCGAGGAAGATGGCGCCGGCATTGCGGATGCGGCCGGCAAGCCCCTCGGCGTCATCGGCGATGATTTCGAGATGTTCGGCGGCGATCCGGTCGGCCAGCGGCACGGCTTCGTCGAGGCTGGCGACCTCGATCACCGCGCCGTAGTCGCGCCAGCTCGCACCGGCAATCTCGGCGCGCGGCAGGCTTTTGAGCTGGCCTTCCACCGCGGCGATCACCGCCTCGGCGAGCGCGCCGTCGTTGGTGATCAGCAGCGACTGGGCGGCGGTGTCGTGCTCCGCCTGGGCGAGGAGGTCGGCGGCGATCCAGTCGGCATTGGCCGAGCCGTCGGCGATGACCAGCACTTCCGACGGGCCGGCAATCATGTCGATGCCGACCGTGCCGAAGACCTGGCGCTTCGCCGCCGCGACGAAGGCGTTGCCGGGCCCCATGATTTTGGCGACCGGCGCGATGGTTTCGGTGCCGAGAGCCAGGGCGAAGACCGCCTGCGCGCCGCCGATGCGGTAGATCTCGTCGACGCCGGCCAGGTCCGCGGCGGCGAGCACCAGCGGATTCAGCACGCCGTCGGGCGCCGGCACCACCATGACGACGCGCGGGCAGCCGGCGACCTTGGCCGGCACGGCATTCATCAGCACCGAGGACGGATAGGCGGCGGTGCCGCCGGGCACATAGAGCCCGACCGCCTCGATCGCGGTCCAGCGATAGCCGAGCTCGACGCCGAGCGCGTCGGTGAAACGGTCGTCGTGCGGCTTCTGCCTGATATGGTAGCTCTCGATCCGCTCGGCGGCGAGCTTCAGGGCATCGAGCGTCGCCGGATCGCAGGCGGCGCGCGCGGCGGCGATCTCCTGGCGCGTGACGCGCATGGTGGCGGGCGTCAGCGTGAGCCGGTCGAACCGGGCGGTCAGCTCGATCACCGCGGCGTCGCCGCGGGCGGCGATATCGGCGCCGATCGCCTTGACGGTCTGGCCGACCTCTTCGGACACCTCGCGTTTCATCGCCAGCAGATCGGCGAAGCGGGCGGCAAAATCGTTCTGGGCGGTCGACAGGCGCAGGGGCATGGGCTCAGGTCCTCTTGAGCGGGACCCATGCGGGAGGGGCCGGCAGGCGTCAAGCCCCGTGGCCGGCCGTCCCGGGGCTTGCCTCGGCGTCGCGGCGCAGCCATGGTCCCGCGCGAAAAGCGGAGAATGACCATGGACATCAAGACCCAGCCCGGGGCCATGCCGGCAAATCCGAACGAAAACGCGCCGCAGCCGGCCGATTTCAAGCCGGTCGAATGGGCCAAGGACCTGCTGCGCTCGGTGCGCGTCGCAGCCCTCGGCACGCTGGACCGCAATACCGGCCACCCGGTGACGACGCTGGTGACGGTTGCGACCGATTTCGACGGCGCGCCGCTGATCATGATCTCCAACCTGTCCAGCCACACGGCCAATCTGAAGGCCGATCCGCGCGCTTCCGTCCTGCTCGCCCGCGGCGGCAAGGGCGATCCGCTCGCCCATCCGCGGCTCACCGTGCTCGGCCGCTTCGAGCGGATCGAGGACGAGGCAACCCGCGCCCGCGCCAAGGCCCGGTTCGTCGCCCGCAACCCGAAATCCGCGCTCTATGCCGACTTTCCGGATTTCAGCCTGTGGCGGCTCGCGGTTGCGGCCGGCCATCTCAATGGCGGCTTCGCGCGGGCGGCCGACCTGCCGGGCGCCGATCTCAAGACCGAAATCGGCGATGCCGAGGGCCTGATCGCCGCCGAGGCAGGCGCGATCGGCCACATGAACGATGACCATGCCGATGCGGTCCAGGTCTATGCCACGGTGCTGGCCGGCGAGGAGCCGGGTCCGTGGAAGATGACCGGCGCCGATCCCGAGGGCTTCGATCTCGCGGCCGGCGAGCGCACGGCGCGCGTGCTCTTCGCCGAACGGGTGACGACGGGTGAAGCCCTGCACAAGACCCTGGTCAAGATGGTGCGCGAGGCGCGCGCCCGGGCGGGCTGAGACCGACTGATACCAACGGGCATCGCAGTTGACCGTTGGTTCCGTCTCGCGAATTGCTGTTCTCGTTCAGCAATTTGCGAGGCCCTCAACGGCCCGACGCGTCAGCGTCCTGGGCCGTTGGTATGATATCGCGGATATCAGTTGGTGGCGTCTCCCAAATTGCTGCTCTCGTTCCGCCGTTTGGGAGGCCCTCTGCGACCCGACGCATCAGCGTCCTTGGCCGTTCGCACCGGGCTTTAGCGGAGATCGGTCCGGGCGAAGTCGTCGCCCCTGTAGAGGAGGCCGACCTTCTGCTGACGGGCACAGGCATAGCTGAAGCAGTCGCCAAAATTGAGGTCGGCCGCGTGGCCTACCGCTTTGCCATAGGTCTTCGCGGCCTCGACAGCTCCTGTGCCGATCATCGGAGATATGTCGATCATCCGCGCATCGATCGCCTCGATGAACGCGTCGACCAGGGCACAGCCTTCTTCGATGAGAGCGGCGCGCGCCGCAGGCGGGGCGCCGCCCGCCGGGGTTTTCGCCCGTGCGATCGCCAGAGCTGCTTCGAAACGAACGAGCGGCGAGACGTAACGCGTCCCACGCGTCTCCTCGATCCGCCGGATCAGGGCATCGGCATCAGCCTCGGCGAGCAGGATCGCAACGATAGCCGAAGTATCGATGAACATTACCGGCCGTCCCACATCTCGTCGGAAAAGGCCTTGCTGTCGAAGGCCGGGTTGGTTGGGCCGAGCGCTGCCACGCGGTGCTGCAGCGCAGATATCCGCGCGGCGAGCGGCAGCCGCCGCTTCTGGCGGTCGATTTCATGCTGCAGCGCCTGGCGTACCGCGTCGGTTTTCGAGCGTGCGTTGATCAGGCTCTGCAGTTCGGCGGCCATAGCCGCGACATCATCGTCCCGGACATAGAGCGGCATCGGCTCGTCCTCTCCATGAATATTCATTTTTATCATATATGGATATCCATCGAGTGCACCAGACCGACCGTCAATCGGGCGCCGGCGGCCGTGACGGGCGGCACCATGATAGGATCTTCAACCCAGCCTTCAGGCCTGCCGATTCGGGGCAGGCTTGAGAAATACCCGCTGAAAGACCGGAAACCGCCATGACCCGTTTGCGCATCGCCGTCCTGTTCGGCGGCCGTTCCGCCGAGCACGACGTCTCCATCATGTCCGCCCGCAACGTCGTCGAGGCGCTCGATGCGGACCGCTTCGAGGTGATCCCGGTCTTCGTGACGCGTGACGGCCGCTGGCTCGGGCAGGAGCTGGCCGAGGGCCGTCTGCCCGAGACGATCGCCGAAGGCGGAGCGGAGCTTGCCTTCCTGCCCGGCGGCCGCGGCCGCCTCCTGGCGGTGACCGGCGCGGGTGCGCCGCGCGAGCTGCCGGCGATCGACCTGATCTTTCCCGTGCTCCATGGCCTGCACGGCGAGGACGGCTCGGTCCAGGGCTTTGCCGAGGTGCTCGGTGTGCCGCTGGTGGGCTGCGGCATCCTAGGATCGGCGACCGCCATCGACAAGGACGTGACCAAGCGCCTGCTGGCTGCGGCGGGCCTGCCGGTCGCGCGGTTCGTCACCGTGCAGCAGGGCGAGACGCCGTCCTTCGAGACCGTCAGCGCCGCGCTCGGGCTGCCGCTCTTCGTCAAGCCGGCGCGCCAGGGCTCGTCCGTCGGCGTCAGCAAGGTGACGACGCCGGACGGCTTCGCCGCCGCGCTCGCCGAGGCCTTCCGGCACGACCGCAAGGTGCTGGTCGAGGAATTCGTCAAGGGCCGCGAGATCGAGCTGAGCGTGCTCGAACGGCCCGACGGCGAGCTGTTCGTCTCGCTGCCCGGCGAGATCGCCGCCGCCGACAGCCACGGCTTCTACAGCTACGACGCCAAATATATCGACGCCGACGGGGCGGTGCTGAGCGTGCCTGCGCAGCTTCCCGAGGATGACATCGCGCGGCTGCAGCGCATGGCGCGCGAGGCGTTTCTCAGCCTCGGCTGCGACGGCATGGCGCGCGTCGACTTCTTCCTGCGCGGCGACGGCAGCCTCGTCGTCAACGAGATCAACACCATTCCGGGCTTCACCGACATTTCGATGTACGCCAAGGCGCTGGATGCAAGCGGCATCCGCTACGCGCAGGTGATCGAGGCGCTGGTCGCCCATGGCCTCGCGCGTGCCGAGCGGACCACGGCCTGATGGCCGCGCCCTACTCGGCGCGGATCTGCGCGGGATGCCCCGGTGTCTGGGGAAGGTCGGGGTCGACATGACCCCAGCTCGGCGCCGAGCCGGTCCAGATCACACTTTGCGGCTTGCCGATCTCGCGGTCGTCGAGGGCGCCGACCCTGACCACCATATATTCCGGCAGGGCGAGGTCGTCGCTGAACAGCGGCGTGCCGCAGCGCGGGCAGAACCGGCGGCGGATGCGGTTGCCGCTGTCGGCGGCGCTTTCGTAGGCCGCAAGCTCGCCCGATACGGAGAAGGTCTCGGTCGAGAAAATCGCGGTCATCGACGCATTGCCCGAGGCGAGATATTGGCAGTCGCGGCACCAGCAGGCGCGCGTCATGACCGGTGCCGCGTCGAAGCCGAAGGTCACGGCGCCGCAGAGGCAGCGCCCGGTCACACGTTTCGCCATGGCCTGGCCTTTCCCGGTGACATTTGCGGCGGTCAGCGCCGGGCGCGGTAGCCGCCGAGCACGGTTTCGACGATCTCGTCGGCCAGGCGTTCGCGATGGGCGCGTGTCTCGCCCGGGCGCGGCGTGTACCACACCGCCACCCAGTTGAGCGCGCCGAGCAGGGTGCGCATGGCGAGCGAAGGATCGGAGACTTCGAGCGTGCCGTCGGCAAGGCCGGCCGCGAATGTGTCGCGGTAGAGGTCCTCGTAGACGAAGCGCAGGCTCATCAGCTCCTCGAGCGCCGCCTTGTGCTCGGGCCCGGTATGGCCGAAGCGGTAGAGATCGACGCCAAGCGTCAGGCTGCGCTGGAACGAGCGCGTTTCCATCATCGCCAGGGTATGCGCCCTGGCCATGCCGCCCAGGCGCTCGCCGGCGCTGCCGCTGCGCCGGGTGATCGGCTCGACGGCATGCATCAGGATCGCCATCGCACGGCGATAGACCTCGAAGAACAGTTCGGGCTTGGAGCGGAAATGGTGGTAGACGCGGCCCTTGGTCGCGCCGAGCATGTCCGCGACATCGTCCATCGAGGTCTGTTCGTAGCCGCGGCGCATGAAGCACTCGGCCGCCGCCGCGAGCACTTCCTCGCGGCGATCCTGGGGGACGACGTCTTCGATTGTCAGCGACATGGTGGCCGGTCGTCCGCGGTCGGTCGGTCAGCCGGCATCCGGCAGCGGATGGTCGGCGAACTGCTTGCGCAGCGTCAGTTTCGACACCTTGCCGGTGGCCGTCAGCGGCAACTGCTCGACGAACACGACGTCGTCGGGCATCTGCCACTTGGCGATGGCCTTTTCCAGTGTCGCGAAGATCTCTTCCTTCTTCGGCTCGGCGCCGGCCGACTTGACCACCACCATGAGCGGCCGCTCCTGCCATTTGGGATGCGGCACCCCGATGACCGCGCAGGCGGCGATGCCGGGATGGGCCATGGCCGCGTTCTCGACATCGATCGAGGAGATCCACTCGCCGCCGGATTTGACGAGGTCCTTGGTGCGGTCGACGATGATGAGATAGCCGTCGGGTGTGATCTTCGCGACGTCGCCGGTGCCGAACCAGCCGTCCTTGTCGAGCGCCCGGGCCGTGGCCTCGGCATTCTCGTAATAGCCCGAGACGATGGCCGGCCCGCGCACGAAGAGCTCGCCGGAGGCCTCGCCGTCATGGGGCAGGCGCCGGCCTTCCTCGTCGACGATCTTCAGCTCGACGCCGAACATGCGCCGGCCCTGCCGTCCCTTCAGGTCGATGCGCTCCTGCAGCGGCTTCGCCCTGTCCTTCATCGCGAGGACGCCGAGCGTGCCGACCGGGCTCATCTCGGTCATGCCCCAGCCGTGGACGACGCTGACGCCCATGGTCTCGAAGCTCTCGATCATGGCGCGGGGCGCGGCCGAGCCGCCGATGATCACCTCCGACAGCGCCGAGGGCTTGGCGCCGCGCTTGGCGATCTCGGCGAGCAGGCCGAGCCAGACCGTCGGCACGCCCCAGGACGAGGTGGCCTTTTCCGTCTCCAGGAGGTCGTAGAGATTGGGGCCGTCGAGCTTGACCCCTGGCATGACCAGGTTGATGCCGACGATCGGCGCGGTATAGGGCAGGCCCCAGGCATTGACGTGGAACAGCGGGACGACCGGCAGGATGGTCGCGCCGGAGCCGAGGCTCGACATGCCCGAGGTGAGCGTGAACAGCGCGTGCAGCATGACCGAGCGCTGGCTGTAGAGCGCGCCCTTCGGCTCGCCCGTCGTGCCGGACGTGTAGCAGAGCGAGCAGGCGGCGTTCTCGTCGATCCGCGGCCAGGCGAATGTCGAGGGCTGGCCGGCGATGAGGTCCTCGTAGACGAGCACGTCCTCCAGGCCTTCGCCGGTCGGCTTGTGCGCGGCATCGGTCATGGCGACGTAGATCAGGTCCTTCGGCCAGTGCGCGCGCATCTTGGCGACCAGCGGCGCGAGATTGATGTCGAAGAACAGCACCCGGTCCTTGGCGTGATTGACGATATAGACGAGCTGTTCCGGGAACAGCCGCGGATTGATCGTATGGGTGACCGCGCCGATGCCGCCGATGGCATAATAGAGCTCGAAATGGCGGTAGCCGTTCCAGGCCAGCGTCGCCACCCGGTCGCCTTCCTTCACGCCGAGCGTGGTCAGCGCATGGGCGAGCTTGGCGACGCGCGGCAGCGTTTCGGCATAGGTCGTTCGATGGATGCCGCCCTCGATCGTGGCCGATACGATCGCGGCATCGGGGTGCATTTCCGCGCCATATTCGATCGCAGCCGAAACATTCAGCGGCGTATCCATCATCATACCGCGCAACATGCGGCATCCTCCCGTGTCTCGATCGCGCCTCTGTCCGGCGCGTGATCATCTCGTCTTTTCTTGTCCTTGGCGGGCGCCGCGGCGGCCCCCGCAGGCCGGGCCTCGCCGCCTGTGCGAAAAAGTTTCGCAGCCGCAGCACGAAACCTCTCGACAAGCCATTTCGGCCCGAACATACTCCCGAGTATGTCCCCGCCCCGGCGGGCGCGTCAATGAACGAAAGCAGCGCCGGGTTCAAAAAGATCACCGGCCGCGAGGGAGACGCCGATGGATGCGCTGGAGGCCTTTCGGCTGGAGACGCGCGCTTGGCTCGACGCCAACTGCCCCCCGGAAATGCGGACCCCGACGCATGGCGACGAGGACATCTGCTGGGGCGGCCGCAACTGGGTTTTCCAATCCGAGGCGCAGCGCGTCTGGATGGAGCGCATGGCCGCGCGCGGCTGGACCGTGCCGGCCTGGCCCAAGGCCTATGGCGGCGGCGGCCTCGACCATGAACAGGTGAAGGTGCTGAAGCAGGAGATGGCGGCGATCGGCGCGCGCTCGCCGCTCGAGAGCTTCGGCATCTGGATGCTGGGGCCGGCCCTTCTCGCCTTCGGCAGCGAAGAGCAGAAGAAGGAACATCTGCCGCGCATCGCGCGCGGCGAGATCCGCTGGTGCCAGGGCTATTCGGAGCCGAATGCCGGCTCCGACCTTGCTTCGCTCCAGACCCGCGCCGAGGATGCCGGCGACCATTTCGTCGTCACCGGCTCGAAGATCTGGACGAGCTATGCCGACAAGGCCGACATGATCTTCTGCCTGGTGCGCACCGATCCGGCGGCGCCCAAGCATCTCGGCATTTCCTTCGTCCTGTTCGACATGACCTGGCCGGGCGTCTCGACCAAGCCGATCACGCTGATCTCCGGCAAGTCGCCGTTCTGCGAGACCTTCTTCGACGGCGTGAAGGTGCCGAAGGCCAATCTCGTCGGCACGCTCAACCGCGGCTGGGACATCGCCAAATATCTGCTCACGCACGAGCGCGAGATGATCGGCGGCGGCACCGGCGGCCTCACCACCGGCCGGTCGCCCGGACAGCTTGCCGCCGAGGAGATCGGGCTTGATGCCGGCGGCCGGCTGGCGGATGCCTTCCTGCGCACCGATGCCGCGCGCGCCGAGGTCGACGCGCTCGCCTTCGCCGCCACCATGGCGCGCTACAAGGACGAGGCGGCGGCTGGTGGCCGCGGCGTCGGCGACAAGTCGGCCGTGCTCAAATATTACGGCACCGAGCTGAACAAGCGCCGCTACGAGCTGATCATGCGGCTCGCCGGTCATGACGGGCTGGAATGGGAAGGCCAGCGCTCAAACGACGGCGATCTGCCCCGGTCCTGGCTGCGCACCAAGGCCAATTCGATCGAAGGCGGCACGTCGGAGGTGATGCTCGACATCGTCGCCAAGCGCCTGCTCGACCTGCCCTCCGCCTGAGCCCGAGCGGGAGTTCATCATGCTCGTTCTGAATGAAGACCAGCGCCTGCTCCAGGATGCCGCCCGCGGTTTCGTGAGCGAGAAGTCGCCGGTGGCGGCACTCCGGCGCCTGCGCGACGAACGCGTCGCCGACGGTTTCGACCGTGCGCTCTGGCGCGACATGGCGGAGATGGGTTGGACCGGCATTCTGGTGCCGGAAGAGGCCGGGGGGCTCGGCTTCGGTTTTGTCGGCGCCGGCCTCGTCTGCGAGGAGATGGGCCGCACGCTCGCCGCCTCGCCCTTCCTCTCGACCGCCGTCATGGCGGCGACGGCATTGTCGCGCGGCGGCAGCGCCGCCCAGAAGGAGCGCTGGCTGCCGGCGATCGCGCGCGGCGAGGCGATCATCGCGACCGCCGTCGACGAAGGCCGGCGCCATGCGCCGGCGGCAACCGCGCTCACGGCGGAGGCCTCGGGCAACGGCTTCAAGCTGAACGGCGTCAAGACCATGGTGGCCGACGGCCATGTCGCCGATGCGGTGCTGGTCGCGGCGCGCACGGCCGGCAGCGCCGGCGAGGACAAGGGCATCAGCCTGTTCCTCGTCGATGCCAGGGCGAACGGCCTCGCGACGGAGCGGATCGCGACGCTCGATGCCCGCGGCGCGGCCAGGCTCGGCTTCGACGATGTCCAGGTGACCGGCGCGGATGTCGTCGGCGAGGTCGACGACGGCCTCGGCCTGCTCGAGGTCGTGCTCGGCGCGGGCCGCGCCGGCCTTGCCGCGGAGCTCTCGGGCAATGCCCAGGAGACCTTCGGCCGCACGGTCGCCTATCTCCGCGAGCGCAAGCAGTTCGGCCGCACCATCGGATCGTTCCAGGCGCTGCAGCACCGCGCCGCCCAGCTCTTCTGCGAGATCGAGATCGTCAAGTCGGCCGTGCTCGCCGCGCTGCAGGCGCTCGACGACGACCCGGCCGGCGCCGCGCTCGCCGTCTCGGTCGCCAAGGCCAAGGCCGCGTCCGTCGCCCGCCTCGCGGCCCAGGAGGCGATCCAGATGCATGGCGGCATCGGCATGACCGATGCCATCGACATCGGTCTTTTCGCCAAGCGCATGCAGGTCGCCTCCGAACTCTATGGCGACGCCGACTTCCATGCCGACCGGGTGGCGCTGGCGCGCGGCTTCTGATCGGGACGGCGCAACGAGCGGAGCCCCCGCGCGGTCGGGGGCTCGATTTCTTGAGGAATGAATAGGCTGGCCATGGCTTTTCTCGACGATCTCTTCGGTCTCAAGGGCAAGACCGCGCTGGTCACCGGCGGCGCCACCGGCATCGGCCGCATGGGCGCCGAGGCACTGGTCATGGCAGGCGCCCGCGTGCTCATCGCCTCGCGCAAGGGCGATGCCTGCGAGGCGGTCGCCGCCGAGCTCAACGGCCTCGGCGGACCGGGCCGGGCGGAAGGCTTTGCCGGCGATGTCGGCACGGAAGCCGGCGTCGTCGCGCTCGCCGATGCGGTCAGGGCGCGCACCGACCGGCTCGACATTCTCTGGAACAATGCCGGCAAGACCTGGGGTGAGCCGCTGGAACGCTTCCCGTTCAAGGCCTGGGACGGCGTCATGTCGGTCAATGTCGCCGGCCTGTTCACGCTGACCCGCGAGCTCCTGCCGCTGCTCGACAAGGCCGCCAGCCCCGACGATCCGGCGCGTGTCGTCAATGTCGGCTCGGTCATGGGCACGCAGCCGGTCGGCGCCGGCGCCTATTCCTATGCGGCCTCCAAGGCGGCCGTGCACCATCTCACCAAGATCCTGGCCATCGAGCTCGCGCACAGGCAGATTACCGTCAACGCCATCGCGCCCGGCCCGTTCATGAGCCGCATGACCGCGTTCGCGCTGTCGAGCGAGGCGGGCAAGGCTCGCGCCGAGCAGGACAGCCCCCTCGGCCGCATCGGCCGGCCGAGCGACATCATGGGCTGTCTCCTGTTCCTGTGCGGCCGCGGCGGCGCCTACACGACCGGTGCGATCCTGCCGGTCGACGGCGGCATCGGCGTCGATAGCGGCCACAAGCTGTTCGGAGGAGAGTGACGACCATGGCCAAGCACGTGACCATCGATGACCTGAAGGGCCAGATCGGCCAGGAGATCGGCGTCTCCAAATGGTTCGAGATCAGCCAGGGCACCATCGATGCCTTCGCCGACATCACCCTCGACCACCAGTTCATCCATATCGATCCGGTCAAGGCCAAGCAGACGCCGTTCGGCGGCACCATCGCGCACGGCTTCCTGACCGTCTCGATGTTCTCGGCCTTCGCCATCGACGCGCTGCCGGAGATCGCCGGCCGCGCCATGGGCGTCAATTACGGCTTCGACAAGCTGCGCATGGTCTCGCCGGTCCGCTCCGGCGCGCGGGTGCGCGGCCGCTTCACCCTGAAGGCGCTGGAATCGAAGAACCCCAAGCAGCATCAGCTGACCTATGGCGTGACCGTGGAGGTCGACGGCAGCGACAAGCCGGCGGTCGTCGCCGACTGGGTCACGCTCACCTATCTGGCATGAGGATCTGAACAATGACCATTCGTTTCGACGGGCGCGTCGCCATCGTCACCGGGGCCGGCAACGGCCTCGGCCGTTCCCATGCACTCGGCCTTGCCGCGCGCGGCGCCAAGGTGGTCGTCGTCGATTTCGGCGGCGCCCGTGACGGCACCGGCGGCTCGTCGGAAGCCGCCGACAAGGTGGTGGCCGAGATCGTCGCCGCCGGCGGCGAGGCGATCGCCCACGGCGCCAATGTCGCCGATCCCGTGCAGGTCCAGGACATGGTGGCCAAGACTATGGCCAAGTGGGGCCGCATCGACATTCTCGTCAACAATGCCGGCATCCTGCGCGACAAGACCTTCGTGAAGATGGAGCTCGCCGATTTCGAGGCGGTGGTCGCGGTGCACCTGATGGGCACGGTCAACTGCACCAAGGCGGTGTGGGAGATCATGCGCAACCAGAACTATGGCCGCATCGTCTTCACCTCGTCCTCGTCGGGCCTCTACGGCAATTTCGGCCAGTCCAACTACGGCGCCGCCAAGGCCGCCATGGTCGGCCTGATGAACGTGCTGCACCTGGAAGGCGCCAAGAACGACATCCGCGTCAACACGCTGGCGCCGACCGCCGCGACGCGCATGACCGAAGACCTGATGTCGAAGGAGGCGCTCGCCCTGCTGACCCCGGAATCGATCACGCCCGGCGTCCTGTTCCTGGTCAGCGAGAAGGCGCCGTCGCGGGTCATCCTGTGCGCCGGCGCGGGCGCCTATGCCCGCACCATGATCTACGAGACCGACGGCATCTATCTCGACGAGGCCGAGCGGACGCCCGAAACCATCGCCGCCCGCTTCGAGGACATCTCGGACGCGTCCGGCCAGAAAGCGCTGCAGGGCGCCTTCGAGCAGACCACCAAATTCGCGATGAAAGCCGCCGCGGCCAAGGGCATCACCCTGCCGCCGCGCGGCTGATTGCGACCCGACACGAGGAGAGAGCCATGCGTGAAGCCGTCATCGTCTCCACCGCCCGCACGGGCCTTGCCAAGTCCTGGAAGGGCGCGCTCAACAACACCCATGGCGCGGCCATGGGCGGGCACGCCACCAAGCATGCCATCCAGCGCGCCAAGATCGATCCGGGCGAGGTCGAGGACGTCATCGTCGGCTGCGCCAATCCGGAAGGCGCGACCGGCTCCAACATCGCCCGCCAGATCGCGATCTCGGCCGGCTGCCCGGTCAGCGTCTCCGGCCTCACGGTGAACCGCTTCTGCTCGTCTGGCCTGCAGACGATCGCTACCGCCGCCCAGCGGATCATCGCCGGCGAAGGCGACATCTTCGCCGCCGGCGGCGTCGAGTCGATCTCGCTGGTGCAGAACCAGGCCAACAGGTCGAACCTGATCGATCCCTGGCTGAAGCAGCATAAGCCGGAAATCTACTGGCCGATGCTGCAGACCGCCGAGACGGTGGCCAAGCGCTACAACATCTCGCGCCAGCTTCAGGACGAATACGGCGTCGAGAGCCAGCGCCGCGCCGCGGCCGCCCGTCAGGGTCGCAAGTTCGACGACGAGATCGTGCCGTTCACCACCTCCATGACCATGACGGAGATGAACGAGAAGAAGGAGGTCGTGCGCACCTGGCAGCAGGAGGTGACGCTGACCGAGGACGAGGGCATCCGCGCCGACACCACCTATGAGGGCGTCGCCAAGATCCGCCCGGCCATCGAGGGCGGGGTGATCGCCGCCGGCAACGCCAGCCAGTTCTCCGACGGCGCCTCCATGGCGATCGTCATGGACGGCAAGCTCGCCGAGCAGCGCGGCCTTGCGCCGCTCGGCATCTTCAAGGGCTTTGCGGTCGCCGGCTGCGAGCCCGACGAGATGGGCATCGGCCCGGTCTTCGCGGTGCCGAAGCTCCTGAAGCGCGCCGGCCTGAAGGTCGAGGATATCGACCTCTGGGAGCTCAACGAGGCCTTCGCCGTGCAGGTCCTCTATTGCCGCGACAAGCTCGGCATTCCGAACGACCGGCTGAACGTCGACGGTGGCGCCATCGCGGTCGGCCACCCCTATGGCGTGTCGGGCGCCCGCCTCGTCGGCCATGCCCTCATCGAGGGCAAGCGGCGCGGTGCCAAGCACGTGGTTGTGACCATGTGCATCGGTGGCGGCATGGGGGCCGCAGGGTTGTTCGAGGTCGCCTGACCTGATTGACTGGAAAGGGAAGGTGGCCGCCTGAGGCCGCCTTCCGCTCAACCGCGAAGAGCCGCAGCAAGCGGCCTTGACGTTCAGAGGAAACCGGGCGGCGCCGTGCCGCCGACCGCGGCCTGGTCGCCGCGCCAATGGAGGAAAACATGTCTCACTTCACCCGCCGCCAGGTCGTCGGTTCGGGCCTTGCCGCCGCAGCTCTGTCGAGCCTGCCGGCCTCGGCTCAGTCCGGTCCGGTGCGCATCGCCTTCATCGATCCGCTGTCGGGCTTCATGGCGCCGGTCGGCGACGGTGGGCTGAAGCAGTTCGAGTTCGAGGCCGAAAGGATCAACGCGGCCGGCGGGGTGGCCGGCGGGCGCAAGCTCGAAGTCGTCGGCTTCGACAACAAGCTCAATCCGCAGGAAGCGATCGTCCAGCTCGAGAAGGCGATCGACCAGGGCATCCGCTTCGTGTCCCAGGGCAACGGCTCGTCGGTGGCTTCGGCGCTGATCGATGCGATCGAGAAGCACAATGCGCGCAATCCGCGCCAGTCCGTGATGTATCTGAACTATGCTGCGGTCGAGCCGATCTTCACCAACGACAAGTGCTCGTTCTGGCATTTCCGCTTCGATGCCGATTCCGACATGAAGATGTCGGCGCTGACCGACTACATCAAAGGCCAGCCGGACCTGAAGCGCATCTACATCATTGGCCAGGACTATTCCTTCGGCAAGGCGCTGGCCGAGAGCGCCGTGAAGATGCTGGCGGCCAAGCGGCCCGACATCCAGATCGTCGGCAACGAGCTGCACCCGCTGGCGCGCGTCCGCGACTTCTCGCCCTACATCACCAAGATCCGCTCGGCGGGCGCCCAGGCCGTGATCACCGGCAATTGGGGCAACGACATGCAGCTGCTGATCAAGGCCTCGTCGGATGCCGGCTTCAACGTGCCCTATTTCACCTATTACGGCGGCGGCCTCGGCGCGGCCGCCGGCATCGGCCGCGGTGGCGTCGGCCTCGTCCGCCAGGTCACCGAATGGCACTCGAACATTCCCGATATCGGGATGGACGACATCGTCCGCTCGTTCAAGGCCAAGCACCGCAACCTCGACTACTACTACTATCGGGTGAAGGTGATGTTCGACATGCTGGCCAAGGCGATGAACGACACCAAGTCGGCCGAGCCGCGCGAGGTGGCCCTGGCGCTGGAAGGCATGGACATCCCGATCGAGACCGGCCGCGCCCAGATGCGCAAGGACAACCACCAGCTGATCCAGCCGCTGTTCATCTCGACCCTCTCGGACAATGTGAGGTTCGACATCGACAATACCGGCTTCGGCTTCAAGACCGACGTCAAGATCGAGGGGCAGGCGACCTCCATGCCGACGACCTGCCAGATGCGCCGTCCGGGCGCCTGATCGGAACGTCGCGGCGGGCCGGTCCTCCGGTCCGCCGTGCCCCCGTCCTGTCCGGCTCCGGAGGCTGATACGCATGGAGACGATCGTCTTCTCCACGCTGAATGGCGTGCTCTACGGTTTGTTGCTGTTCATGCTCGCGAGCGGGCTGACGCTGATCTTTTCGATGATGGGCGTGCTCAATTTCGCCCATGCCAGCTTCTACATGCTGGGTGCCTATTTCGCCTACACCGTCGGGGCCCAGACCGGCTTCTGGATCGCGCTCCTTCTCGCGCCGCTGCTGGTCGGCCTCATCGGCGCGCTCGTCGAACGCTTCGGCCTGCGCCACGTGCACCGCAACGGCCACGTCGCCGAGCTCCTGTTCACTTTCGGCATCGCCTATCTGATCGAGGAGATCGTCAAGCTGATCTGGGGCAAGAACCCCTTGCCCTACACGCCGCCGCCGATCCTTCAGCAGCCGCTGTTCACGCTCTGGGGCACGCAGTATCCGGCCTTCCGCATCTTCATGATGGTGGTGGCCATCGCCATGTTCGTGGCGCTCTGGATGCTGCTGAAGCGCACGCGCGTCGGCCTCATCGTGCAGGCCTCGCTCTCCAACCCGCACATGGTCGGCCATCTCGGCCACAACGTGCCGCTGGTCTTCATGGGCGTGTTCGCCGTCGGCTGCGCCATGGCCGGCCTTGCCGGCGTCATCGGCGGTGCCCTGCTCGTCACCGATCCGGCCATGGCCCTGACGCTCGGGCCGATCGTCTTCGTCGTCGTCGTGGTCGGCGGCATGGGTTCGCTCGGCGGCGCCTTCGTCGCCTCGCTGCTCATCGGCCTCATCCAGACCTTCGCGGTGGCGGTCGATGCCTCGCTCTCCGACCTGCTCGCCAGGTTCGGCGTCATGGTCTCCAACCGCTCCGACCTCGGCCGCATCACGCTGTCGCAGGTCGCGCCGATGCTGCCCTTCCTCATCCTCGTCCTGGTGTTGATCTTCCGGCCGCGCGGCCTGATGGGAGCTCGCGAGACATGACCGGATCCTCGACCCTCAAGACCGCCGCGGTCTGGCTCGGCTTCGCCGTGCTGCTGATCGTCCTGCCGAACATCTTCCCTTCGCGCACCTCGCTCACCCTCATGAACATCATGGGGGTGTGGATCGTCTTCGCGCTCGCCTACAACATGCTGCTCGGCCAGTCCGGCATGCTCTCCTTCGGCCATGCCGTCTATTTCGGGCTGGGCGGCTATGCCGCCATCCACCTGATGGCCGCGATCAAGTCGCAGCGCCTCGGCATTCCCGTGGCCCTGCTGCCGCTGGTCGGCTTCGCCGCCGGCATGGCGGCGGGCGCCGTCATCGGCTGGTTCTCCTGCCGCCGCTCCGGCACGCCGTTCGCCATGATCTCGCTCGGCGTCGGCGAGCTGATCGCCGCCTCGGGCCTGATGTTCGTTTCGATCTTCGGCGGCGAGGAAGGCATTTCCGGCGACCGCTCGGCGGGCCCGGAACCGCTGGGCTTCTCGCTCGGTCCGCAGATCAACGTCTATTATTTCATCGCCTTCTGGGTGTTCGCGGCGTCCTTCGCCATGTGGGCCTTCACCCGCACGCCGCTCGGGCGTCTCGCCAACGCCGTGCGCGACAATCCCGACCGCGTCGCCTTCATCGGCTACGACCCGCAGCGCGTGCGCTATCTGGTCTTCCTGATCTCGGGCGGCTTTGCCGGTCTCGCCGGCTCGCTGTCGGCGGTCAATTTCGAGATCATCACGCCGGAAAAGCTCGGCGCGCTCAATTCCGGCGCGGTGCTGCTGATGACCTATATCGGCGGCATGGCCGTGTTCTACGGGCCGATCATCGGCGCGGTGCTGATCTCGTTCATGCAGTCCATGCTGTCCGACTTCACCAAGGTCTGGCAGCTCTATCTCGGCCTCCTGTTCGTGGTGGTCGTGATGTTCGCGCCCTATGGCATCGGCGGCATGGTGGCGCAGATCATCGGTGCCGTCAGGCGCGGCGAGCTCGGCGAAAAGCTGCCGGGCTGGCTGCTCGGCGCGGCGGGCGCGGTGGTCGCCTTCGGCGGCACCGTGATGATCATCGAAATGGCCTATCGCCTGCGCGAGGACGGCCGCGTGCTGAATGCCTTCGGCCTCAGCTTCCCGCACGAGGCGGTGGCGAGCTGGATCGTGGCGATCGCGCTTCTCGTCCTCGGCCTCGCCATCGTGACGGTCGCGGTGCGCTGGCGCCGGCGCGGCTCGCTCGGCGCGGCGCTGCGCCTGAAGGAGGTGGCGCCATGACCGGAGCAAGCACGACCGGAGCGACCATGACGGGCACAGCCATGAACGCCCCGGCGAACAGCGTCCTGTCGCTGCGCAAGGTGGTGAAGCGGTTCGGCGCGGCGGAGATCATCCGCTCGGTCGATCTGGAGGTCGCGAGCGGCGAGCGTCATGCCGTGATCGGCCCGAACGGCGCCGGCAAGTCGACGCTGTTCAACCTGATCTCGGGCGCCTTTCCGCCGAGCTCGGGCGAGATCCTGATCGACGGGGCGCCGGTGGCCGGCGCACCGGCCTATCAGATCAACCGGCGTGGCCTGTCGCGCTCGTTCCAGGTCACCAACATCTTCCACAATATGAGCGTCTACGAGAACATCCGCTGCGCGACGCTCTGGGCGCTCGGCCATCGCTACGTCTTCTGGCGCGCGATCGGCGGCATGCGCGACGTCAACGAGCGCGCCGAGGAGATCCTCGGGCTGATCGGCCTCGCCGGCGTGCGCAATTCGCCGGCCGGCCTCCTGTCCTATGCCGACCAGCGTGCGCTGGAGATCGGCGTCACCATTGCCGGAGGCGCCAAGGTCATCCTGCTCGACGAGCCGACCGCCGGCATGAGCGCCCATGAGACCGAGCGGGCCGTGGCGCTGATCCGCAAGGTGACGGAGGGGCGGACGCTACTCATCGTCGAACACGACATGAGCGTGGTCTTCGGTCTCGCCGACCGCATCTCCGTGCTCGTCTACGGCCAGATCATCGCTTCCGGCACGCCGGCGGAGATCCGTGCCGACAAGCGCGTCAAGGAAGCCTATCTCGGCGAGGAGGCGGCCTGATGCTCGAGGTCTCCCGCCTTCACGCCTTCTACGGCAAGAGCCACATCCTGCAGGGCGTCGACCTGGCCATCGGCGCCGGCGAGGTGGTCAGCCTGCTCGGCCGCAACGGCGTCGGCCGTTCCACCACCGTCAAGGCGATCATGGGCGAGGTCGCGCCGCGTGGCTCGATCCGCTTCAAGGGCCAGGAGATCGCCGGCCTGCCGAGCTATCGCATCGCCCGCCTCGGCATCGGCTACGTGCCCGAGCATCGCGACATCTTCCCGGATCTCACCGTCCGGCAGAACCTGATGCTCGGCATGAAGGATCCGAAGGCCGAGGGGCGCTGGACCATCCAGGGCTCGCTCGACATGTTCCCCAATCTCGCCGCGCGCGCCGATGCGCCGGCGGGCGTCCTGTCCGGCGGCGAGAAGCAGATGCTCACCATGTGCCGGACCATGATGGGCGATCCCGACCTCGTCATGATCGACGAGCCGACCGAGGGCCTCGCCCCGCTCATCGTCCGCCAGGTCGGCGAGCTGATCGTCGAGATCGCCCGGCGCGGCGTCGCCATCCTGCTGGTCGAGCAGAAACTGTCGATCGCGCTCGACATTTCCCATCGCGTCTATGTCATGGGCCACGGGCAGATCGTCTTCGAAGGCACGCCCGCCGACCTCAAGGCCAGCGAGGCCGTCCGCAAGGAGTGGCTCGAGGTCTGAGCGCGCCCGGTCAGGTATTGAACAGAGAAGGTGAAGGAGAAAGCCATGTTCCTCGGAATGTCCGATCGCGTGAAGCCGCTCGTCGACCAGGTCCGCGCCATGATCCGCGACGAGGTCGTTCCGCTGGAGCATGAATACGAGGCGGAAATCGGCAAGGCTGGCGACCGCTTCGTCATGACGCCGCGCCAGATCGAGATCCTCGAAGGGCTGAAGGCAAAGGCCCGGGAGAAGAAGCTCTGGAACTTCTGGCTCACCGGCTCGGACCAGGGCTACGGCCTGACCACGGTCGAATATGCCTATCTCGCCGAGGAGATGGGCCGCTCGCACCTCGCCGCCGAGACCTTCAACTGCTCGGCGCCCGATACCGGCAACATGGAGGTGATCGAGCGCTACGGCACGCCGGCACAGAAGGAGAAGTGGCTGAAGCCGCTGCTCGCCGGCGAGATCCGCTCGGCCTATCTGATGACCGAGCCGCAGGTGGCCTCGTCCGATGCCACCAACATCTCGCTGTCGGCGGTGCTCGACGGCGACGAATGGGTGATGAACGGCGAGAAATGGTGGGCGTCGGGCGCCGGCGATCCGCGCTGCAAGATCTACATCACCATGTGCGTGACCGATCCGGACGCTGACAAGCACAAGCGCCACAGCCAGATCCTGGTGCCGGCCGGCACCAAGGGCGTCACCATCCTGCGTCCCATGCAGGTCTTCGGCAATGACGATGCCCCGCATGGCCACATGCATATCCGCTTCGAGAATGTCCGGGTGCCGAAGGACAACCTCATTCTCGGCCGCGGCCGCGGCTTCGAGGTGGCGCAGGGCCGGCTCGGGCCGGGCCGCATCCATCACTGCATGCGTGCCATCGGCCAGGCCGAGCGGGCGCTGGAGCTGATGTGCAAGCGCGCCGCGGCGCGCGAGGCCTTCGGCAAGAAGCTGATGGATCTCGGCGCCAATTTCGACATCATCGCGGAATGCCGGATGGAGATCGAGATGGCCCGGCTGCTCTGCCTGAAGGCGGCCTGGATGATGGACAACGTCTCCAAGGTCGAGGCCGCCCACTGGATCTCGCAGATCAAGGTGGTGGCGCCGCGCATGGCGCTGAAGGTGGTCGACGAATCCATGCAGATGCACGGCGGCGCCGGCGTCAGCCAGGACACGCCGCTCGCCAAGATGTGGACCGGCCTGCGCACGCTGCGCTTCGCCGACGGCCCGGATGCGGTGCACCGCCGCCAGGTCGCCCGCACCGAGCTGAAGCGCTACGTCAACAGGGGAGCCTGAGCGTGACGGCGCCGGCGATGACCATCGACGAGGCGGCGCTCGGACGCTATCTCGAAGCGCATTGGCCGGGCTTCAAGGGCCCGGTCAAGGCCGAGAAGTTCTCCGGCGGCCAGTCGAACCCGACCTTCCTTCTCACCCATGCCGGCGGCAAGGCGGTGCTGCGCAAGAAGCCGCCCGGCCAGCTGCTGAAATCGGCCCATGCGGTCGACCGGGAATACCGGGTGATGAAGGCGCTCTGGAACACGGCCGTGCCGGTGCCGGAAATGTATGTGCTGTGCGAGGACGACAGCGTCATCGGCACTGCCTTCTTCGTCATGCAGTTCGTCGAGGGCCGGATCATCTGGGATCCGGCCATGCCGGACGCGACGGTTGCCGACCGTGCCGGCGTCTATGACGCGATGAACGCGGCGCTCGCCGCCCTGCACCGCGTCGATGTCGCCGCGGTCGGCCTGTCGGATTTCGGCAAGCCGGGCAACTATTTCGCGCGCCAGCTGTCGCGCTGGACCGAAAACTACCGGGCCTCCGAGACCGACCCGATCCCGGACATGGACCGGCTGATCGCCTGGCTGACCGAGAACCTGCCGGCCGACGACGGCCGGGCGAGCCTCGTCCATGGTGACTATCGCATCGACAACATGCTGTTCGCGCACGATGCGCCGAAGCTGCTCGCCATCGTCGACTGGGAGCTGTCGACGGTGGGCCATCCCTTTGCCGATCTCGCCTATCAGTGCATGCAGTGGCGCCTGCCGAACGAGGGCACGTTCCGCGGCCTCGCCGGGGTCGACCGCGCGGCGACCGGCATTCCGACCGAGGCCGACTATGTCGCGCTCTATGGCGAGCGTACCGGCTTCGGCAAAATTCCCGACTGGCAGTTCCATCTCGCCTTCGCCTTCTTCCGCCTTGCCGCGATCCTGCAGGGCGTTCTCAAAAGGGCGCTGTCGGGCAATGCCTCGAACCCCGAGCGGGCGCTCAAGGCGCGCCGCAACGTGCCCATCCTCGCCCGGATGGCGCTCGACGTGATCGAAAAGGAATGAGCATGGCCGGCCGTTTCAAGGACAGCGTCGTACTGATCACCGGCGCGGCAAGCGGCTTTGGCCGCCGCGCCGCGGAACGATTTGCCGGCGAAGGAGCGAAGCTCGTCCTCGGTGATGTCAATGGCGGCGGTCTTGCGACAACTGCCGAGCTCGTCCGGAAGGCCGGCGGCGAAGCCGTGGCGCAGGTGACCGACGTGACCAGCGGCGCGGCGGTCGGCGCCCTCGTCGAGGCGGCGGTCGCCCGGTTCGGCCAGCTCGATGTCGCCCTCAACAATGCCGGCGTCGCCCATGGCACGATCAAGCTCGCCGACAGCGACGAGGCGCTGATGCGGCGCATGTTCGACGTCAATGTCATGGGCGTCTTCCATGGGATGAAGGCTCAGATCCCGGTCATGGAGCGGCAGGGCCACGGCGTCATCCTCAACACCGCCTCGGTCGCCGGCGTCGTCGGCGCGCCGCTGCTCGGCGCCTATGCCGCGGCCAAGCATGCTGTCATCGGCCTCACCCGCACGGCAGCCGCCGAGACCGCGCGCAAGGGCCTGCGCATCAACGCGATCTGCCCGGCCTTCGCCGAGACGCCGATGTTGACCGACTCGCTGGTCAAGCAGGACGGCACGCGCGAGGACACCATCGCCCGCCTGGTCCAGGCCATGCCCATGCGGCGGCCAGGAACGGCCGACGAGATCGTCCAGGCCATGCTGTGGATCTGCTCGCCGGAAAACTCCTTCATGACCGGACAGGCCCTGGTCATCGACGGCGGCCTGACCGCCGTCTGAGCCGCTCCATTGCCGGCTCGCTGAAACGCCGCCTCCATTCCGCCACCCGGTTCGTGCACGGCGGGCAAGCTCCCTCGGGGCTCGCCAGGCCGCGCCTTTGCCGTTATGACCTGGGGCTCATCGACGATATCGACACATGTTTTCCGCCGGCCGGGATCGCCCCGCCGGAGATCCAGGCTTTTTTCATGTCCGACACTTCCGCCCGCGAACCGGGATCGTCCGAAGCAAGTCCGCATCCCGGCCTCGGCTTCGGCCAGTTCGTCCTGCTCATGGCCGCGCTGATGGCGACCAATGCGCTCGCCATCGATTCCATGCTGCCGGCCCTGCCCGAGATCGGCGAGGCCCTGGGCATCGCCGTCGTCAGCGACCGGCAGTGGATCTTCACCGCCTATCTGCTCGGCTTCGGCGCGAGCCAGATCGTCTACGGCACGCTGGCCGACCGCTTCGGCCGGCGCACCGTGCTGCTGGCAGGGCTCTTCGTCTATGCCGCAGCGAGCGTGATGGCGACCTTTGCCGGCACGTTCCAGGCCATGATGATCGCCCGCGTCCTGCAGGGGATCGGCGCCGGCGGCACGCGCGTCCTGACGGTGTCGATCGTGCGCGACTGCTATTCCGGCCGGCAGATGGCGCGAGTGATGTCGCTCGCCATGATCGTTTTCTTGACCGCGCCGATCCTGGCGCCCTCGATCGGTCAGCTCATCGTGCTGTTCGCCGACTGGCGCTGGATCTTCGCCTTCCTCGCGCTGTTCGGCATCGTGGCGCTGGTCGTCGTCGCCTGGCGCCTGCCGGAGACGCTGCACGAGGAGAACCGGGTGCCCATCGCCGTCGGGCCGATCGCGCATGCCTTTGCCGAGAGCCTGACCAACCGCCTCGCCGTCGGCTACATGCTGGCCATGACCTTCATCATCGGCGGCCTGTTCGGCTTCATCAACACCGCCCAGCAGCTCTTCGTCGACGTGTTCAAGGCGGAGGCGACGTTCACCGTCATCTTCGCGGCGATCGCCGCCTTCATGGGGCTCGCCTCCTTCCTCAATTCCCGCATCGTCGGCCGGCTCGGCATGCGGCGCGTCTCGCACGCCGCGCTGATCGGCTTCATCGTGATCACCACGGCGCATGCCGCGATCGCGTTCAGCATGACCGAGCGGCTCTGGATCTTCGCGGTCATGCAGGCGGCGACCATGTTCTGCTTCGGCCTCGTCGCCTCCAATTTCGGCGCCATGGCGATGGATCCGCTCGGCCATGTCGCCGGCACGGCCTCTTCGGTGCAGGGCTTCGTCTCGACGGTCGGCGGCGCCCTGATCGGCTTCTTCATCGGCCAGCATTTCGACGGCACGTCGGTACCGAACACGCTGGGCTTCGCCGTCTGCGGCCTCATCGCGCTCGCCATGGTGCTGGTCGCCGAGCGGGGCCGGCTGTTCCGGCCGCATCAGCAGCCGGTCTGACCGTCGCCGAAGCGGTCAGTTCACCGTGCGGCGGGCATGCGGGCTGTCGAGCGAAAAGGCGGGAATCTCGGCCTGGAAGCTCTCGTTGCGGTCGGTCACCATCACATAGTGGCCGACCATGATGCCGGTCGGCGTCGACAGCGGGCAGCCGGACGTATATTCGAACGCGCCGCCGGGCTCGAGCACCGGCTGCTCGCCGACGACGCCCGCCCCGCGCACCTCTTGCACCTGCCCAACCTCGTCGGTGATGTGCCAGTAGCGCGTGCGCAGCTGCACCCGATCGGCCGACAGGTTGAGGATCTCGATGCGATAGGCCCAGAAATAGCGCCGCTCCTCGGGCGAGGAGCGCTCGGGAATGAATTGCGGGGTCACCGTGATCTGGATGCCGCGGGTGACAGCGCGATACATTGATACCCTCGATGGCTGGTGGGCTTCGGCGGGCACGGGCTCGCCCGGTGAGAGGCCCAGTGTGCGATCTGCCGGCGCGGTGTCAACGGCCGGTCGGTCAGTCCTCCATGGGCGGGAACACATGGCACCCATCGGGGCCGAGCGGCAGGGGCCTTGCCCATTTCACCGCGCCCATGGCGAGGTCGGCATAGAGATGCGGGAACAGCGCGCCGCCGCGCGAGGCTTCCCATCTGAGCGCCGCACCGAGGGCGGCGGCGTCGATCGCCGCGAGGATCAGGCCGGTCCTGCCGGCGAAATGGCGCGCCGCCGTCTCCCGGACCTGGTCGGCCGTGGAAAAATGGATGTAGCCGTCGGCAAGATCCACCGGCGCGCCAGTGAACCGTCCGGCGGCCACCGCCGCATTCCAGGTTGCGGCGTCGGCGATCTTGTAGATTGTGGCGGTCATCGGCAGCCTCCGTTCGGGCGATCGGAGCGTTGTTTGACCGAGACGGCGGCGCCCGGCAAGGGCGCGGGACGACCGGCCCCATTGACGACGCACAGGTGAACAGTCCTATTAGAAGGACGGAGGTCCTTGTCCGGTGCCGTGATCGTCAGCCTCGCCCGCCGCAACGAGGCTCCGGGCGAATGCCGGGATCGAGCGGCGCCGGCCATGACAGGTACTCGTGCCCCGCACATCCGGCAGGCCGTTCGGAGGCGGGACACAAGGCCGCTTGACGAGGGCCGGCCGCCGGCCGGCGAAAGAGCGGGAGACGCCCATGTTCTCGCATGCCGACATCTGGTCTGCGATCGACAGGCTGGCACAGAGCCACGGGCTCAGCCCGTCGGGGCTCGCCAAGCGCGCGGGGCTCGATGCCACCACCTTCAACCGCTCCAAGCGGGTGATGAGCGACGGCCGCGAGCGCTGGCCCTCGACCGAGTCGGTCGCCAAGATCCTGGCCGCCACCCATACCGCCTTCGGCGATTTCGTCGGCCTGGTCGGCCGCGCCGCGCCGAAGACCCGGGTTCTGCCGATCATCGGCCTCGCCCAGGCCGGCGCCGGCGGCTTCTTCGACGAGGCCGGTTTTCCCGCCGGCGAGGGCTGGGACGAGGTCAGCTTTCCCGATTTCGGCGAGGACAAGGTCTTCGCGCTGGAGATCCAGGGCGATTCGATGCTGCCGGCCTACCGGGACGGCGACCGCATCGTCGTGTCGCCGACGGCGGCGATCCGGCGCGGCGACCGCGTCGTGGTGCAGACCCGCGACGGCGAGATCATGGCCAAGGAGCTGAAGCGCCAGACCAACAAGACGGTCGAGCTCGCCTCCCTCAATCCGGACCATGCCGACCGGATCTTTCCGGTCGGCGACATTGCCTGGATGGCGCGCATCATGTGGGTCAGCCAGTAGCTGGCACCCCGGCGCCGACGGCTCGACATACCGTCGGATCAGGCCGCCGCGAACTCCCCCGCGAGCGCCTTGGCGATCAGGGCGCGCGTCTCGGCAAGGCCGTAAAGCACGGCAAACGAGCCGAAGCGCGGGCCGCGCTCCTGGCCGAGCAGGATCTTGTAGATGGCACCGAACCATTCCGAGGAGACGCCGGGCTTTTCCGGGGTCGCGCCCTTGGCCTTCAGGTCCTGGTAGCGCGGCACGGCGCGGCCGACGTCATAGGCCGCGGCCTGGACCTCCTCGGCGCTGACCCCGGCCGGCAAGGCGGCGAGCGCGGCCGACAGCGCTTCGAGCGCCTGCCGTTCCACGGCGTCGGGCGCCTTGTAGACCTTGGTCGGCTTCACGAAGTCGTGGAAATAGCGCACCGCATAGCCGGCGAGCTCGTCGAGCTTCGGGTTCTTCTCCGCGCTCGCATCGGGTGCGTAGCGGCGGATGAAGCCCCAGAGCACGCCGCGATCCTCGGCATTCGACACCGAGACGAGGTTCATCAGCATGGAGAAGGAGATCGGCACGTCGACCACGGGCGGATTGCCGGCATGGATGTGCCAGGCCGGATTCATCAGGCGCGCTTTGTCGTCCTGCCCCGGATATTTCTCCACGAAGGTCAGATAGTCGTCGGCATTGCGCGGAATGACGTCGAAGAACAGCCGCTTGGCGCTCTTCGGCTGCTGGTACATGAACAGCGACAGGCTCTCGGGCGAGGCATAGGTCAGCCATTCCTCGATGGTCAGGCCATTGCCCTTCGACTTCGAGATCTTCTGGCCCTTCTCGTCCAGGAACAGCTCGTAGTTGAAGCCTTCGGGCGGCGTGCCGCCCAGCGCCCGGCAGATCTTGCTCGATTGCGTCACCGAATCGATCAGGTCCTTGCCGGCCATTTCGTAGTCGATGCCGAGCGCGGTCCAGCGCATCGCCCAGTCGGGCTTCCACTGCAGCTTGGCATGGCCGCCGGTGACCTTGGTCTCGTAGCGCGTGCCCGAGGCCGGGTCGCGCCAGACGATGGTGCCGCGGTCGACATGCCGCTCCTCGATCGGCACCTGCATGACGACGCCGGATTCGGGATGGACCGGCAGGAACGACGAATAGGTGGCACGCCGTTCCTCGCCGAGGGTCGGCAGCATGATCGCCTGGATCGCGTCGAACCGCTCGAGCGCGATCAGCAGCGTCGCGTCGAAGGCGCCGGACTGGTACATCTCGGTCGAGGACACGAACTCGTAGTCGAAGCCGAACTGGTCGAGGAAGCCACGCAGGCGGGCATTGTTGTGCTCGCCGAACGAGGCATGGGTGCCGAACGGGTCCGGCACCGACGTCAGCGACCGGCCGAGATGCTGGGCGAGCAGCTCCTTGTTCGGCACGTTGTCGGGAACCTTGCGCAGGCCGTCGAGATCGTCGGAAAAGGCGATCAGCCGGGTCGGCACCTTGTCCTCGGTCAGCAGCCGGAAGGCATTGCGCACCATGGTGGTGCGCGCCACCTCGCCGAACGTGCCGATATGCGGCAGGCCGGACGGGCCGTAACCGGTCTCGAACACGACCGGGCCGGCCTTCGGCGCCTTGGCGAAGCGGGCCACGAGTTTGCGCGCTTCCTCGAACGGCCAGGCGGTCGAGACCTGGGCGGCCTCCACGAGGGCGGGGGAAAGCGTCAGCGGGGCGGCGGCCATGGGCTAGGTTCCGGGCAGGGCGGGCGGGACCTCAAGGTCCGGATGGGGCGGATAGGGTTCAGGGGGCGATGCAATAGGACTTAGCCGCGCAAGGGTCAATCAAGCCGGGCCCGCGCGCCGGCCCGAACGATCGCGATCGCTGGTCGGAGGCATCACCAATTGGCATTTGGAAAGGGCCGAGGCGGCCGGCATCGTCGGCCTGCGTCACCGCCAGGGAGATATGCCCGATGCCGCGTCTCATCATGTACCAGGTCGATGCCTTCGCCGACCGCGTCTTCGGCGGCAACCCCGCGGCCGTGCTCATCCTCGACGACTGGCTGCCGGCCGCGGTGATGCAGGCCATCGCCGAGGAGAACAATCTCGCCGAGACCGCCTTCGCCCGGCCGGGCGCTGCGGGCGGCTGGGATCTGCGCTGGTTCACGCCCACCCACGAGGTCAATTTCTGTGGCCATGCGACGCTGGCGACCGCCCATGTGCTGGCCGCCGAACGCGGCGAGCCGGGCGATCTCGCCTTTGCGACGCGGATCGGCGAATTGCGCGTGACGCGCGGCGAAGGCGGCGTGGCCGGCGATTATGTGCTGGACCTGCCCTGTCTCCGGCCCGAGCCGATCGGCGACGAGCCGCCGGTGCTCGCGCGCATTTTCGCCGGGCTGTCGCGCAGGAGCTTCCGCAACTTTGAGAATATCTTCGTCGAACTGGCGGACGAGGCGGCGCTGCGTGCCTTCGTGCCGGATCTGGCGGCCATCGCGACGCTCACGCCGCCCGGCCTCGTGATCACCGCGCGCGGCGAGAGCCACGATTTCGTCTCCCGCTATTTCGTTCCCGCCGAGGGCATTCCGGAAGATCCGGTGACCGGTTCGATCCATGCGACGCTGGTGCCCTATTGGGCCGACAAGCTGGGCAGGACCGAACTCTCGGCCTTCCAGTGCTCGAAGCGCGGCGGCCATCTCGGATGCACGCTGGCCGGCGACCGGGTGCTGATCGGCGGCTCCGCGGTCACCTTCATGGAAGCGACCATCCGTTTGCCGGATTGAGGCGGATGCGGGACGGTGACGGTTCGGCCAGGCCCGAAACATAGGGCGGCCGGCACGGGCATTCTCGCCGTCGCGGCCGACAGCCGGCGGCCGAAACGATGGAAAACAGGGACGGGGCATGACGGCACGCACGGCAGATGGTCCGTTCTTCGGCTGGCGGGTGGTCGCCGGCGCTTTTGTCCTCGCCGTCTTCGGCTGGGGCCTGGGCTTCTACGGCCCGCCGGTCTTCCTGCACGCCGTGCGCGAGGCGCGCGGCTGGCCTTTGACCCTGGTTTCGACGGCGGTGACCCTGCATTTCCTGATCGGCGCCTTCGTCGTCGCCAATCTGCCGGCGCTCTACCGCCGCTTCGGCGTGCCGTGGGTCACCAAGGCCGGCGCCGTGGCCCTGGCCCTCGGCATCTATGGCTGGGCGGTGGCGGCCGAGCCCTGGCAGCTCCTCGCGGTCACCATGCTGTCCGGCGGCGGCTGGGTGGCCCTGGGTGCGGCCGCGGTCAACGCCATCGTCTCGCCCTGGTTCGTGCGTGGCCGGCCGGCCGCCCTGTCCATGGCCTATAACGGCGCGAGCATCGGCGGCGTCCTGTTCTCGCCGCTCTGGGTGGCCGCGATCGCCCAGGTCGGCTTTCCGGCGGCGGCGGCCGGCATCGGCCTCGTCACCGTCGCGGTGATGTGGCTGCTCGCCGACCTCCTGTTCCGCGCCACGCCCGAGAGCCTCGGGCTTGCCCCGGACGGTCCGGCCATGGCGGCTGCGCCGGCGGCCGCATCGGTGCCCCCTGTCGTGCCGCTGCCGGGGCGGGCCCTCTGGCGCAACATCCGCTTCGTCACGCTGGCGACCGGCATGGCGCTCGGCCTGTTCGCCCAGATCGGCCTGATCGCCCATCTGTTCTCGCTGCTCGTGCCGGCACTGGGCGCCCAATATGCCGGGCTCGCCATGGGCTTCGCCACCATCTGCGCGATCGTCGGCCGGACGCTCGCCGGCTGGCTGATGCCTGCCAATGCCGACCGCCGCCGCGTGAGCTGCCTTGCCTATGCGATCCAGATCGTCGGTTCCCTGGTGTTCATCCTGGCCGCCGGCCAGAACGTGCCCTTGCTCCTGCTCGGCGTCGCCCTGTTCGGATCGGGCATCGGCAATGCGACCTCCCTGCCGCCGCTGATCGCCCAGGTCGAATTTGCCCGCGAGGACGTCGCCCGGGTCGTGGCCCTGATCGTCGCCATCGCGCAGGCGTCCTATGCCTTCGCGCCGGCCGCCTTCGGCCTGGTGCGCGACCTGACGCAGACGATGCCGGGCGTCGCGCCGCTGTTCTTCGCCGCCGCGGCGATCGTCCAGGGCCTGGCGATCATCGCCTTCCTCCTGGGCGGACGGCCGGCTGCGGCAAGATTTTCCAAGCCCGCATGAGGCCCGCGGTGTTATGATCGGAGTGTCATGAGCGAAGCTGGCTACGCCCTCTTTGAAACCGCCATTGGTCTCTGCGCCATTGCCTGGGGACCGGCGGGCGTCACCGGCGCGCAACTGCCGGAAGGCAGCGCGGTCCGCGCCCGCGCCCGGCTCGCCCGGCGCTTTCCCGATCTTGCCGAGGCCGAGCCGCCGCCGGCGGTGCGCCGCGCCATCGACGACATCGTCGCCCATATCGGCGGCAAGGCGCACGATCTGCGCGACATCGCCCTCGACCTGACCGGCGTGCCCGCGTTCCACGTCAAGGTCTATGACGTCGCCCGCGCCATTCTGCCGGGCGAAACGCTGACCTATGGCGAGGTGGCGCGGCGTGTCGGCGAGCCGGGCGCCGCGCAGGCCGTCGGCCAGGCGCTGGGCAGGAACCCGTTCCCGATCATCGTGCCCTGCCATCGGGTGCTCGCCGCCGGCGGCAGGACCGGTGGCTTCTCGGCCGATGGCGGCGTCGAGACCAAGTTCCGCCTCCTGACCATCGAGAAGGCGCGCACCAGCGCCGAGCCGACCCTGTTCGACGGCGACAACGCCTTCGCTTTCGTCGCGCCGCCGCGGGCGCGCACCCGGACCGGGCGGTCGTGAGCGCGATCCGGCTCCATGACGACGGCGCCATGATCGTCGTGGATTATCGCTGCGCGGCGGGCCCCGGCGATCGGCCCTATGCCGAGGTGCATGACCGCTTTTCCCTGTCCTATGTCCGTCGCGGCAGTTTCGGCGTCGCCTGCCGCGGCTGCCGTCACGAACTGGTCACCGGTTCGGTCTTTGTCGGCCGGCCCGGCACGGAATTCGTCTGCAGCCATGAGCATCACGGCGGCGGCGACGAATGCCTGTCGTTCCAGCCCTCGGCCGCGCTGGCGGACGCGGTCGGCCCCATCGGGGACATCTGGCTGAGAACCGCCATGCCGCCTTTGCCCGCGCTCACCGTCATCGGCGAGCTCGGGCAGGCGGCGGCCGAGGGGCGCTCCGATGTCGGGCTCGACGAGGCCGGCCTGATCATGATGGCCCGTTTCGTCGAGATCGCCTCCGACCGCCGCCGCGAGCCGGTCGACGGCGGCACGCGCAACCGCCGGCGCATGGTCGAGGCGGCGTTCTGGATCGATCAGGCCTCGCACCGGCCGATCGGCCTCGACGACGCCGCGCGCGAGGCCGGGCTCAGCCCGTTTCATTTCCTGCGCCTGTTCACCCGGGTCATCGGCGTCACGCCGCATCAATATCTCGTGCAGTCGCGGCTGCGCCACGCCGCGCGGCTGCTCGCCGACGACATGCGGACCATCACCGGCATCGCCTATGATGTCGGCTTCGCCGATCTCTCGAACTTCGTCCGCACTTTCCACCGGGCCGCCGGCGTCTCACCGCGCGGTTTCCGCCGAGCTGCCAGGGGCGACCGCAAGATAATCCAAGAACGGCTGGGCCTGCCCGTCCTAGCCTGAGCCTCCCGGTCACCAGGAGGCTTCCTCATGTCCATGTTCGATCATTTCGGCCTGCGCGTCCGCGATCTCGACGCCAGCGCGCGCTTCTACGAGGCCGTGCTCAAACCCCTCGGCCATGTCGCCGGCGCGCGCGGCGAGACCTATGCCGGCTTCGGCCCGGCCGACGCACCGGCGCTCTGGCTGCATCCCGAGCCGGGCCGGTCGGGATCCGGCTGCCATGTCGCCTTCGCCGCCCGCAACCGCGGCGCGGTCGATGCCTTCCATGCGGCGGGGCTGAAGGCCGGCGCCAAGGACAACGGCGCGCCGGGCCTGCGCCCCGACTATGGTCCGACCTACTATGCCGCCTTCCTGATCGACGGCGACGGCAACAATATCGAAGCGGTCTGCACGGCCTGAGCCCAACCGGCCAGGCCCCTCAGTTGAACCAGAGCGCATAGGTCAGGAACTGGCCGGCGAAGATGCGCTGCCACTGGTTCCAGCTCGTCCGGGACATCTGCGGGCCGTCCTTGAGATAGGGCAGGGCGGCATGGCCGGTTCCCCACATGACGAGGTCGAAGGGCCGCGGCTCGGTGAAGACCGCCTTCAGGTCGAAGCCCTGGCGATAGCGCCAGTGCGGAATGAGAAGCGCGCCGTCGAGCGCCGCCTCGAACTCGGCCAGGGCGGCCTTCCAGGCGTCGAGCCGTTCGGCGGTGACCTCCAGGCCCGGAAAGGCGGTGTTGCGCTGGTTCGGGCCGGGAAGCCATTCATGGTCGTCGTCGGTCTCCGCCTGGATCTCGGTCCAGGTCTGGCGGCTGAGCGCGATCATGCTCTTCAGGTGCTCGCGCGCCCTCGGCAGCCGTTCCGGCTCGGCGAGCGGCCAGCGCACCAGATGGACGAGCGCGACGAGGTCGGCGAACTGGCCGCCGTCGCCGCCGAGGATCGGATCGCGGGGGCGCTCGGGCGCCGCCCGCGCTTCGGACGGGTCGCTCGCGCCGGCGAAGAACAGGTGGGCGGCGCCCGCATAGGTGTCGCGCCAGTCATGGGCGAGCACGAATTCGAGCATGGCCGACAGGAGGTGGCAGTAGCCGCGCAGCCAGGTCGTGTCGGCGCGGTCGAAGCCGACCTCCCAGGGCTCGGTGGGCATGTCCGCGGCCGGTTCTCTGAGGCGGCGATCGGCCCCGCCGACCCGGGCGACGATCCGGCCGAGTGCTTCCGCCGGGCTCGCCTGGCCATCGCCGTCGAGATCGAGCCGCACCGCGTTGAGATCGAGCGGCACGCGCACGGACCCGTCGGGCAGGCGCGCCAGCACGGCCTCGGCCGCGGCGAGGTCGGCGAGAAAGCGGGCATAGATCGCCCTCAGCGTGTCATAGGTCAGCGGCGCCGGCTGCGGGTTTTCGGGAACCGGCAGGCGCAGCAGGGGAATGTTGTCGTGGCGCGGCGATTTCAGGCCGTGGCGATGGAGCCCCTGCGCCAATGTCTCGACGGCTCGCGCGAACTTGATCATGCCGAGGGCGGCGATGGCCTGGCGGTCTTGCGGCAGGGCCGCCAGCGCGGCCTCGCCGGCGGCAAGCGTCCCCGCTTCCGCATGGCGGCGCAGCAGGTCGGCCGGATCGATCCTTTGCGCCGTCGCCGCGCCGGCAAGGCAGAGGCCGGCGGCGAGAACGGCGGCGAGCGTCTTGATCACGAGGCAACTCCGTCAGGCCGATGTGGGGGGCGCCTAGCCAAGCCTGATCACTATGGCGGACTTGTGCCGGACCTCCGTCCGGACGGCCTCGGCCGGGGGAGGATCGGCGCCCGCATGTCAGTAGATGCCGACCGGGAAGGCCTTCAGATAGAGGTCGGCATAGACCCCTCGTTCCCACAGGCGCTGCAGGGCGTGATTGATCGCGAGCCGCAGAGGATCGTTGCCGCGGCGCATGACAATGGCGAGGCCCTCGCCGAAATAGCGGTTTTCGGTGAAGGCCTGGCCGAGGAACCGGCAGCAGTCGCCGGAAGCCTGGCCATTCAGCCAGAAGGCATGGGTGATGCCGTCGCCGAACAGGGTGTCGACGTCGCGCTCGCTCAATGCCTTGCGGGCTTCGGCGAGCGTCGGATAGCGGCGGATCGCCGAGCTCTTGAAGAAGGCCTGGATATAGGCCTCGTGTGCCGTGCCGCTGACGACCGCGATCGAACGGCCGGCCAGGGCCTCCGGCGTGGCGTCGGTCAGCGCCGTGTCCTTGCGCATGACGAAGCGGGCCGGCGTCTCCAGATAGCGGTCGGAAATCTCGTAGCGCCGGCGGATATCGGGTGTGATCGCCTGGGCCGCGATGATCGCGTCGCCGGCATTGCGGTCGAGGCTCTCGAGCAGCGTGTCCCAGCGTCGCACCTGGATGGTGCAGGGCACTCTCAGCTCCTCGCAGAGCGCCCGGGCAATGTCGACGTTGAAGCCGACCGGCTGGCCGTCGGCGCCGGCGAAGTTGAACGGCGGATAGTTGTCCTCGGTCAGGAACCGGATCTGCGGCACGCGCGTGAGATCGACGCGCTCGCTGCGCCGGCGCGGGTCCCAGTAGCTGGGAATGACGACGTCGGGGGCGGTCTCGGCCGGCCGCGGCCGCGGCACGGGCGCCTCCTGGGCGGCCGCGCCCGGAGGCCGGCCGAGCAGAACCAGGGCGCAGCCCGCGAAAGCGGCCAGTCCGGCCATCGCCAGGGCCTTGCCTATCCATGCCCGCATGATTGTCGCCGCCTCCGGATGGTCCGATGCCGCTGTCCTCGCACCCAGCATAGGACAGATCGGGGCAGATCTAGGGTCGGATCGTCATTCGCGCGCATCTTCCTTGTTGGTGAAGCCGCGCATGCGGCGCCGGCGGAAGGTGGCGCGGGATTCCGGTTGCTTTCGCTGCGGCGAGAGCGGACAAAGTCGCCGCGGCCCATCGCGCCGCTTGGGGAGAGATCGGCAATGACGGAAGCCAGCAAGCCGAGCGTGGTCGTCGAGGATCTGGCGCCGCATGTCGCGCTCGTCCGGATCGACCGGCCGGAGGCGCGCAATGCGCTCAACGCCGAGACGCGGGCTGGGCTCGTCGCAGCCTTCCAGACGCTCGCCGCCGATCCGCAGGTGCGCGTCGTGGTGCTGACCGGCTCGGGCAAGGCCTTCGTCGCCGGCGCCGACATCAAGGACATGGCGCGGCGCATGCCGCCCGACGTGATGGCCGGCCGTACCCACCTGCAATGGCAGGTGATCGCCCAGTTCCCCAAGCCGCTGATCGCGGCGGTCAACGGCTTCGCGCTCGGCGGCGGCTGCGAACTGGCCATGCATGCCGACATCATCATCGCGGCCGAGAGCGCCAGGTTCGGCCAGCCCGAGGTCAAGATCGGCATCATGCCGGGGGCCGGCGGCACCCAGCGGCTGCTGCGCGCGGTCGGCAAGTTCAAGGCGATGAAGCTGCTGCTGACCGGCGCGCTGATCGACGCGCACGAGGCCGACCGCATCGGCCTCGTCACCGAGGTGGTGCCGGATGCCGAGCTCATGGCGCGGGCTACCGCGCTGGCGACCGAAATCGCGGCGCTGCCACCGCTCGCGCTCGCCGAGATCAAGGAGGCGGCGCTGACCGGCGAGGACCTGCCGCTGGCGGCGGCGCTGGCGCTGGAACGCAAGGCCTTCCAGCTCCTGTTCTCCACCGAGGATCAGAAGGAGGGCATGGCGGCCTTCCTCGACAAGCGCGCGCCGAACTTCAAGGGACGTTGAACATGGTTGAATTTGCACGGGTCGGCGTCGTCGGTGTCGGCGCCATGGGCGGAGGCATCGTCCAGATGGCGGCGCAGGCCGGTTCGCAGGTCGTCCTGTTCGACGCTCGGCCCGGCGGGGCGCAGATGGCCATCGACAAGCTCGGCGCGACCTGGGACGGCCTCGCCGCCAAGGGGCGCATGACGGCGGAGGCCGTCGCGGCGGCCAAGGCGCGGCTGACGCCGGCCGCGTCCTTTGCCGATCTTGCCAGCTGCGACCTCGTCATCGAGGCGATCGTCGAGGACCTGGAGATCAAGCGCAAGACCTTCGTCGAGCTCGAGACCGTGGTCCGGCACGACTGCGTGCTGGCCACCAATACATCCTCGCTGTCGGTGACCGCGATCGCCGCGGCCTGCGCGCGCCCCGAGCGGGTCGCGGGCTATCATTTCTTCAATCCGGTTCCGCTGATGAAGGTGGTCGAGGTCGTGGAGGGCGCGCGCACCGGCCCCGGCATCGCCGACCGGCTCGCGGCCTTCGCCCGCGAATATGGCCATCGCCCCGTCGCCTGCATCGATTCCCCGGGCTTCGTGGTCAATCACGCCGGCCGCGGCTTCGGCACGGAGGCCCTGCAGATCGTCGCCGGCGAGGGCGCCGCCAGCTATCCCGATGTCGACCGCGCGCTGCGCGACCAGGTCGGCTTCCGGCTCGGGCCGTTCGAGCTGCTCGATCTCACCGGCCTCGACGTGTCCCAGCCGGTCGGCGAAAGCATGTACCGCCAGTTCTACGGCGAGCCGCGCTTCCGGCCGTCCTGGCTTCTGAAGCAGCGGCTCGATGCCGGCCTGCTCGGCCGCAAGGTCGGCCAGGGCTTCTACGTCCACGGGCCCGAGGGGCAGGACAGGCCCGCAGAGCAGCCCGTGCCGCAGGCCGCCCCCCGGCCGGTCTGGGTTGCCGCGGTCGACCCGGCCTGGCGCGACGAGATCGTCGCCATCGTCGAGGCGGCGGGATGGCCGGTGGTGACCGGGCCCCAGCCGCCCGAGGACGCGCTGATCGTCGTCGCGCCGCTCGGCCACGACGCGACCGCGGCCGCGGCCGGGCTCGCCGTGCCGGCGACACGGCTGGTCGCGGTCGATGCGCTGTTCGGCCTCGGCAAGCGCCGCGTCATCATGGCGGCGCCCGGCGCCGATCCCACCTTCGTCGAGGCTGCCCATGCCTTGTTCGCCGCCGACGGCACGCCGGTCACCCGCATGCGCGATTCAGCAGGTTTCATCGCCCAGCGGGTGGTCGCGACCATCGTCAACATCGCCTCCGACATGGCCCAGCAGCGCATTGCCAGCCCCGCCGACATCGACGACGCGGTGCGGCTCGGCCTCGGCTATCCGCAAGGCCCGCTCGCGCTCGGCGATGCGATCGGAGCGGAACGGATCGCGGCCATCCTCGGCGCGCTGCATTCGCTGTCGGGCGATCCGCGCTATCGGGCGAGCCCGTGGCTGCGCCGGCGCGCCAGCCTCGGCCTGAAGCTGACGACGGCCGAGGCCTGACCATGGAGGATTCGACTGGTTCCGGGCTCGCCGACGGTCCTGGCCATCTGAGCGCCTTCCAGAAGCTGATCGGCTGGACGGTGGAGGAGTGGCAGGACGGCTATGCGGTGATCACCTGCCGGATCCGGCCGGACTTCATGAACCGGGGCGGCGTGCTGCATGGCGGATTGATCGCGACCCTGCTCGATTCGGTCGCCGGCCATGCCGCTTTCGGCGCGCCGCCGACCGACCCGCGCGAACCGCGGCGCGGCGGGGTCACCCTCTCCTTCACGATCAACTATCTCGGCACCGCCCAGGACGGCGTGCTGACCGTCACCGGCCGGCGCACGGGCGGCGGTCGCAGCATCATCTTCGCGCGGGCCGAAGTGGTCGATGCGAGCGGCAAGCTGATCGCCGAGGGCAGCGGCACCTTCAAGCGCCGCCAGGCCCTCGCCTGACGGCTGGCCGGCCTATTGGACCGGGTCGAATTCGGCCGGCACGAAGCGGTAGCTGCTCGAGCAGTATTCGCAGGTGACCGTGATCGCGCCGTTCTCGATCATGTCGTGGCGCTCCTCGCGCGTGAAGCTGCGGACGATGCCTTCGATCTTGTCGCGCGAGCAGGTACAGTGCTCGGTCACCGGCTGGCTGTCGAAGACGCGCACGCCGCGCTCGTGGAACAGCCGGTAGAGCAGCCTTTCGGGTGAAAGGGTGCGGTCGACCAGTTCGTCGTCTTCGATCGTATCGACCAGCGCCCGCGCTTCGATCCAGGCTTCGTGCGGCTCCGGCAAGGCGAGGCCTTCCGGGGCATCGCCCGGCGCAAGATCGCGCGGCGCGCCACCGGCCGGCGGCAGGTGCTGCACCAGGAGGCCGCCGGCGCGCCAGGCGCGCTGCGGGCCATCCGGGCCTGGCACGAATTCCTCGGCCGCGGCGAGGCGCACCCGCGTCTCGACCTGCTCCGACTGGCGGAAATACTGGTCGGCCGCCTGTTCCAGCCCCTGGCCCTCGAGCGCCACGATACCCTGGTAGCGCTGCATCTCGGCACCCTGGTCGATGGTCATCACGAGCTGTCCCGCGCCGAGCAGGCTCGCCGGATCGGCCTTGCCGGCGGCAATGGCGGCAGCGACCCGCTCGGCATCGAACCGGGCGAGCGCGCGCACCTTGTCGGGGGTCGCGATGTCCACCACTACCATGTGGACCGGACCATCGGTCTGCGCCTGCAGGATCAGCCGGCCGTCGAACTTCAGTCCGGAGCCGAGCAGCACGGTCAGCGCGGTCGCTTCCGCGACCAGCCGCGAGACTTCCGGCGGATAGCCGTGCCGGTCGACAATGGTGGTGGCCGACCGGCCGAGCCGGGCGAGACGGCCGCGCAGGTCGAGCGCATCGACATGGAAGGGCACGACGATGTCGTCGGCCCCGTGGGTGAGATCGGGAACAGTAGCCATCGCCGCTATATGGCGCGTCCGGCCGGCAATTGCGAGAGCCGCACGGCAGCGATCCGGTCGGGTGCCGGCGGCCTTTGTTTCATCTCGGTCGCAGGCGGCGAGCGGAGCGCGAAATCAAAGCGACATGAAGCCTTCCTAAAAGCCTCCCGTCCCGTGCTTCCCAGCCGCTCGTGCGGCCGGAGCCGGGATGCAGGGCATGGCCGCGGCAGGCATGGCGGGACGCAGGGGCGTTTGCCCCCGGGCCGCCGCAATCACGTTGCGGTGAAATCATCGGCGCAGTGCAAAAATTCAGCCTTCCTACGGGTTTGCACCGCTTGGAAAGTTGACGCCGACCAGCCACAGTCATGGCGGAAACGTGGCGAATCGCCTGCCGGGAGGAACTGCGCGCCTGATTGCACAGCAACGCATCCGTGCCGCTTGGTGCTTTGAGCGGTGCTCCACGATCCGGGCCCGGACGGGCTCCTTCTCCCTCAGCGCTTATCTCAACAGGTCCAAGGTGCCATCCATGCGGCGCATCCTTCCCGTCCTCGCTGCGGCGACGACAGTTCTGCTGACGGCTTCGTCGGCTCAGGCGCAGTTCCTCTTCTTCGGCAACCAGGCATCCCAGCAGGTGATGTACGACCCGGCCACGGGGCAGCCCATGCGTGCGGCACCGCGCACCGATGGCGGGCCGCGCGTCGGCGCCAATCCCGTGCCGCGCGAGACGGTCGCCTATCATGGCGGCCACGCGCCGGGCACGGTGGTCATCTCCACCCAGGAACGCAGGCTCTACCTGGTCCAGGCCGGCGGTACCGCCATCCGCTACGGCATCGGTGTCGGCCGCCCCGGCTTCACCTGGGCCGGCGTCAAGTCGATCACCCGCAAGGCCGAGTGGCCGGACTGGCGCCCGCCCGCGCAGATGCTGCGGCGCCGGCCCGACCTGCCGCGCTTCATGGCCGGCGGCCCGGACAATCCGCTTGGCGCGCGCGCCCTCTATCTCGGCTCGTCGCTCTACCGCATCCACGGCTCCAATGAGCCGCATACGATCGGCACGGCGGTGTCCTCGGGCTGCTTCCGCATGACCAATGACGACGTCACGGATCTCTATGGCCGCGTGCGCGTCGGCACGCGCGTCGTGGTCATGCGCTGACGCCGACAGGATTGTTCTGGGGAGCGAAGGGGGAGGGCCGGCGTTCGCGCCGGCCCTTTTTTCTCCATGTCGGGCGGGTTTGATTCCCGCGCCAAAAAGCCCATTTTGAGGGCGAACCGAATCGGAGCCCTTTACGCGCCATGGCAGACCGCGAGACCACCAGCCAGCCGAGCCTTGCCGAACGGGCGATGGCTGCGCGCGGCGGACAGGCCGCGGCAGGTTATCTGGCCAATCTCAACCCGGAGCAGCGGGCGGCGGTCGAAACGATCGACGGCCCGGTTCTGGTGCTGGCCGGCGCGGGAACCGGCAAGACGCGCGTCCTGACCACCCGCATCGCCCATATCCTGGCGAGCCGGCGCGCCTTTCCGAGCGAGATCCTGGCGGTGACCTTCACCAACAAGGCCGCGCGCGAGATGAAGGAGCGCATCGGCCAGCTCGTCGGCGAGGCGGTGGAAGGCATGCCCTGGCTCGGCACCTTCCATGCGACCGGCGTCAAGATCCTCAGGCGCCATGCCGAGCTGGTCGGGCTGAAGCCGGGTTTCACCATTCTCGACACCGACGATCAGATCCGCCTGCTGCGCCAGCTCATCCAGGCCGAAAACATCGACGAGAAGCGCTGGCCGGCGCGGGTGCTGGCCGGTGCCATCGACGGCTGGAAGAACCGGGCGCTGACCCCCGACAAGGTGCCGGCGGGCGAAGCCGGGGCCTATGCCAACGGGCTCGGCCTCAAGCTCTATACCGACTATCAGGACCGGCTGAAGGTGCTGAACGCCGTCGATTTCGGCGATCTTCTGCTGGAGACCATCCGGCTGTTCCGCGAGCATGCCGACGTGCTCGCGCAGTATCAGCAGCGCTTCAAGTTCATCCTGGTCGACGAGTACCAGGACACCAATGTCGCCCAGTATCTCTGGCTGCGGCTGCTGGCCCAGCGCCAGGAAGGCCGGCCGCAGAACATCTGCTGCGTCGGCGACGACGACCAGTCGATCTATGGCTGGCGCGGCGCCGAGGTCGACAACATCCTGCGCTTCGACAAGGATTTTCCCGGCGCGACCGTCATCCGGCTCGAGCGCAACTACCGCTCGACTGGCCATATCCTGGCCGCCGCCTCCCATCTCATCGCCCATAACGAGGGCCGCCTCGGCAAGACGCTGTTCACCGACGGCGAGGACGGCGCCCGTCCGACCCTGACTTCGGTCTGGGATTCGGAAGAGGAGGCCCGCTCGATCGGCGAGGAGATCGAGCAACTGCAGCGCCAGGGCCATGCCCTGAACGAGATCGCCATCCTGGTGCGCGCCTCGTTCCAGATGCGCGAGTTCGAGGACCGTTTCATCACGATCGGCCTGCCCTATCGTGTCATCGGCGGTCCGCGGTTCTATGAGCGGCTCGAGATCCGCGATGCGCTCGCCTATCTGCGCTGCGTCGCGCAACCCTCCGACGATCTCGCCTTCGAGCGCATCGTCAACACGCCGAAGCGAGGCCTGGGCGACGCGACGCTGCAGCTCCTGCACGACCATGCCCGGGCGGGCAACGTGCCGCTGATGCAGGCGGCGCGCGTCCTCACCGAGACCGAGGAGCTGAAGCCCAAGGCCCGCAACGCGCTGAAGGGCCTGATCGAGGCCTTCGACGGCTGGTCGGCCAAGCTCGATGCGCTGCCGCACCAGGAGCTCGCCGAACTGGTGCTGGACGAGAGCGGCTATACCGAGATGTGGCAGAAGGACCGCACGGCGGAAGCGGCCGGGCGGCTCGAAAACCTGAAGGAACTCGTCCGCTCGATGGAGGAGTTCGAAAACCTCGGCGGCTTCCTCGAACATATCGCGCTCGTCACCGACGCGCGCGGCGATGCCGAGAGCGAGGATGCCGTCTCGATCATGACGCTGCATTCGGCCAAGGGCCTCGAGTTCGAGACCGTTTTCCTGCCCGGCTGGGAGGAAGGGCTGTTCCCGCACCAGCGCTCGCTCGACGAAAGCGGCCGGGCCGGCCTCGAGGAAGAGCGCCGGCTCGCCTATGTCGGTATCACCCGCGCCCGCCGCAATGCGCGCATCTATTTCGCCGGCAACCGGCGCATTCACGGCCTCTGGCAGTCGACGGTGCCGAGCCGCTTCGTCAACGAGCTGCCCGAGAACCACGTGACCATCGCCGAGGGCCTCGGCACGTCGGGTTATGGCGGCATGGGCCGCGGCGGCTTCGGCGAGAGCCGGTTCGACAAGGTCGGCTCCTTCGCGTCGACCTATGCGACACCCGGCTGGCAGCGCGCCCAGGCGCAGAAGACGCTGGCCGATGCCGCCGGCCGCTTCACCGGCCGTTCCGGCAGCCAGGCCTTCGGCTCGACCTTCGCCGAGGGGCGCGGCGGCTTCCAGGGCCGCCTCACCGAGCGCGGCGGCCGCGGCCGCACGATCGAGGGCGAGCTCATCGCCAAGTCGACGGGCGAGCCGTCGCGCCACAAGGTCGGCGACCGGGTGTTCCACCTGAAGTTCGGCTATGGCGAGGTGGTCGCGGCCGACGGCAACAAGCTCACCGTGCAGTTCGACAAGGCCGGCGAGAAGAAGGTCGTCGACAGCTTCGTCGAGGCGGCGTGAGCGGGTAATCGAGGATTGCAGCGTACAATACATCTGCGCCGAAGATTGATTGCGCTCGGGTTTTTGTCCTCACATAAACGGATCCCTTTACCTCTCAGATCTGACCGCAGAATTGAGAGTAGTCTATTGGTTGGCACCCATCGATTCGAGGACCAACCATGCTGCGCAGCAGTCGCGACATCATCCGCCGTCTCGAGCTGGACGGTTGGGTGCTGGTTGGCGGGAAGGGCTCGCATCGTAAATTTCGGCATCCAGCGAGCGGTAAGATCGTTGTCGTGCCTCATCCGAAGAAGGATCTCGGAAAGGGGCTCGTCGACAAGATCTACAAGGCGGTCGGCTGGACGCGGGACTGACCTTGGCGCATCATCGACCCATGATCCACTATCTCGCGATCGTCGAGGATGCAGGGCCGGACCAGGCTGTCGGCCTCTGGTTTCCGGATCTGCCGGGCTGCTTCTCGGCCGGTGATACGGTCGAGGAGGCCATGCTGAACGCGCGCGAGGCGGTCGCGTTCTATCTCGAAGACTTCGTCAGCGAAGGACGATCATTGCCGCAGCCGCGCTCGCTCGCCGAGATCAAGGCCGATCCGGCGCATGCGGACGACGTGGCAAACCATATCATCGCCTTGATCCCATTCGATCCGCCGCCGCATCGGATCGCTGCCGAGTAGCGGGCTGGCCTGCCGTCACGTGAGGTGACAGGTCCGCCGCAGGCGACTAAGAAGCGCCATGCTCGAAGGCCTGCACCCGACCTCGCCCACCCACCTGATGCGTGTCGAAACCTCGGAGCGCGCCGCCCGGCGCGTCGGCGACATCATTTCCGAGAGCTTCGACCCGGCCGAAACCGCCGTCGCCGCCTTCGAGGCGCCGGATGGCCAGATCTGGCTGGTCGAGGTGTTCTTCCGCGAGGCGCCGGACGAAGCGGCCGTGCGCGAACTTGTCCGGGTGGTGGCGGGCGAGGCGGTGGCGGCGAGCGTCACCTTCCATGCCATCGAGAGCAAGGACTGGGTGCGCACCTCGCTCGACGGGCTCAAACCCGTGGTTGCCGGCCGCTTCACCGTCTATGGCTCCCACGACCGCGACCAGGTCGCGGTCAATGCCATTCCGATCGAGATCGAGGCGGCGCTCGCCTTTGGCACCGGCCATCACGGCACGACGCTCGGCTGCCTTCGGGCGATCGACGCGCTGGCCAAGCAGCGCCGCGCCTTCCGGCCGCTCGACGTCGGCACCGGCACCGGCGTGCTCGCCATTGCCGCCGGCCTGCGCCATCGCGTCGCTGTGCTCGCCTCTGACATCGACCCCGTCTCGGTTGCCGCCACGCGCGACAATGCCGTGCTGAACCGGGCGCGCACCTACATCCACGCCATTCACGCCGCAGGCCTCAAGGACGCCCGTTTCCGCAACGGCGCGCCTTACGATCTGGTGCTGGCCAACATCCTGCCGCGCCCGCTCGTCGGCCTCTCGACCGATCTCGTCCGGCTGGTCGCGCCGGGCGGCACGGTGGTGCTGTCGGGCATCATTCCGCCCCATGCCAACATGGTCATCTCGGCCTATCGCGCGCGTGGCCTGAGGCTCGTCTCGCGCCAGCTCATCGAGGGCTGGGTCACGCTGACCATGCGCCGCGGCCGATGAAAAAATGATCGGGCTCGGACGCGTCCGGCGACTTGCCGGCCGCCGGGCGCAATGGTCAACTCCGCTCCTGCGGAGAGACGTCAGATGATGCGCATCGCCCTTCGGATCGCCAAGTGGTCGGGGCTTTTTCTGGCTCTGGCGGTGGTCACCCTGGCGGGCAGCGCCGTCTGGTACTGGCGCGCGGTGGAACCGCAGATCTCCGGCACGGTCGCCTTGCCCGGCTTCGACAAGCCGGTCGAGATCGTCCGGGACAGGGAGGGCGTCGCCCACATCTTCGCCGCGAGCGAGGCCGATGCCGTCGCCGCGCTCGGCTTCGCCCATGCCCAGGACCGGCTCTGGCAGCTGGAGATGAACCGGCGCATCGCCGCCGGCCGTCTCTCCGAAATCGTCGGCGAGCCGGGACTGGAGACGGATCGCTTCCTGCGCACCATCGGCATCCGCCGCACGGCGGAGGCGATCTACCGCAATCTCGATGCCGAGACCCGCGCGCTGCTGCTCGCCTATTCGCGCGGCGTCAACGCCTTCCTGGAAACCAGCCGGGCGCCGCTGCCGCCGGAATTCTACTTGCTGCGTGCGCCGGCACCGGAGCCCTGGTCGCCGATCGATTCGATCGGCTGGTCGCTGATGATGGCGCTCGATCTCGGCGGCAACCTGTCTTCGGAGATCATGCGCCTGAGGCTCGCCCAGGCCGGCATGCCGATGGCGCGGATCGGCGAGATCCTGCCGCCCTATCCGGGCGAGGCCTGGCCGGCGCTTGCCGACTACACCGCGCTCTACCGCCAGCTCGGCGACCAGACGCGGCGCGCCGCAGCGGCCATCGACGCGCTCGGCCTCGGCCTCGAAGGCGTCGGTTCCAACAATTGGGTCGTGTCCGGCGCGCGCAGCGAGACCGGCCGGCCCCTGCTCGCCAACGATCCGCATCTCGGCCTGTCGGCGCCGGCGCTCTGGTATTTCGCTAGGCTCACCTCGCCGTCCGGCACGGTCATCGGCGCGACGCTGCCAGGCACGCCGGGCGTCATTCTCGGGCGCAACGAGCGCATCGCCTGGGGCTTCACCAACACCAATCCGGACGTCCAGGATCTCTATATCGAGCGCGTCGACGGCCGCGATCCCAATCTCTACGAGACGCCCGACGGCTGGCAGCGCTTCGAACAGGTGGAGGAGCGCATCCGCGTGCGCGGCAGCGCCGACCATGTCATGACGGTGCGCACCAGCCGGCACGGGCCGATCATTTCGGACGGTGCCTCGCGCGGGGCGACCTCGGCTGCGCCGCGCGGCTTCGCGCTGGCGCTGAAATGGACGGCGCTGAACCCCGACAATCTGACCGTGCAGGCGGCGGCGCGGCTCAACAGGGCGCGCAACTGGGACGAGTTCCTCGCCGCGGTGCGGCATTTCCAGTCGCCGCAGCAGAACATCGTCTATGCCGATGTCGACGGCAATATCGGCTTCATCGCCGCGGGCCTCGTGCCGGTGCGCAAGCCTGACAACGATCTGCGCGGCCTGTTCCCGGCGCCGGGCTGGGACGCCCGCTACGACTGGGCGGGCTATGTGCCTTTCGAGGCGCTGCCGCGCGCGCTCAATCCGCCCGAAGGCTTCAGGCTCAGCGCCAACGAGCGCATCGTGCCCGACAGCTATCCTTTTTTCCTCACCTATGAATGGGCTTCGCCTCATCGCGCCGACCGCATCCGCGAGCTGCTCGGTGCGCGTGACAAGCATTCCCTGGACAGTTTCCGGGCAATCCAGGCCGACCACCGCTCCAACGCTGTGCGCGAGCTCCTGCCCCTGCTGCTCGCCGCTCCCCCTGCAGGCCCGCGCGAACGGGCGATGATCGAGCGGCTGCGCGGTTTCGACGGCACCATGGCGACGGACCGGGCCGAACCGCTCGTCGTCACGGCCTGGATGCGCGAGCTGACCCGGCTCGTCTATGCCGACGAGCTGGGACCGGACCTCTTTGCCGATTATTGGGATCAGCGCCAGGTGTTCATGAAGGCGGTTCTGGAGAACCAGAGCGGCCAGGGCGCCTGGTGCAACCGCCGCGGCTCGGCCGAGCCGGTGACCTGCGAGAGCCTGGTGCAGCGGGCGCTGGCGCTTGCCCTCGACGATCTCGAGAAACGGTATGGAGCCGACGCCACGCAATGGCGCTGGGGCGTCGCGCACGATGCGCGCTCCGAGCACCGGCCCTTCGCGCGCGTGTCAGGGCTTGCGCGCTTTTTCGACGTGCGCGTTGCCGTGCCCGGCGACACCTATGCTGTCAACGTCAATCGCCACACGATCCGCAATGCCGCGGAGCCCTTCGTATCGCGCCATGCGGCGAGCCTCAGGGCGCTCTACGATCTCGGCGACCCCGAGCGGTCGGTTTTCATCCACTCGACCGGCCAGTCGGGCCTGCCGACCTCGTCGCTTTACAGCAATTTTTCGGCCCGCTGGGCGCGGGTCGACTACATCCCCATGCGCACGCGCCGGGCCGACATCCAGCGTGACGCGCTGGGGATCCTGACCATCCAGCCGCGCTGACCATCTCCGTCATTGCGGCCGGAAGCGGCTCGACGAGTGCTGGTGGGCGATGCGCCAGGCGCCGTCGCGCCTGACCAGAACGAAGGTATAGCGCCCGGGGATCGAAATCGCGCGTCCGTCCGGCAGCATGGCGGACGCTTCCTCGTAGCCGGTCGCCACAACCGTATCGCCGGCGAGCTCCTGCAGGGTGGTATCGCCGAAGGCGATCCTGGCGCGCGCCTTCAAGGGGGCGGCGAAATAGCGGCGCAGCGCGTCCTCGCCGACGATCAGTGTGGAACTGACCAGGCCGTGCACGGTCGCGTCCGGCAGGTAGAATCGCGCGACGGCGTCGGCATCGCCGGCATTGAAGGCCGCCTCCCAGGCGGTGAGCGTCGCCTGCGCCTCTTCCTTCGGTCCTGCTTCCGCCGCGACCGGCAGGAGCGACATCAGCGCGGCCGCGGCAAGGGACGAGGTCCAGCTCGATGGCATGGTCGAAATTCCGTTGATGTCTGGAGGCGGCGGTGGCCGGATGCGCTGCGATGCACGCGGCATCGGCGCGGGCGGGCGAGCTTTTGGCGCCCAAGTCCTTACAAACGGTTGCAGCAAACGATTGAACACGGTTTCGAGGCCGTTTCCGAGCAGCCTCGGCACGTTTCAATGACCAACGGCTGGCCTGTGGAACACAGGCGATTGGATAGGTCCCGAGCGAATCGTCGCATCGGTTGCAGGCTCGCCATCGGGCCCGATGCGGTCGAATGGAGAGAGAAACGGGGACCTGGGCGCCGCTTCTCGGCGATCGGGGTCGCATGTGCCGCACGTCGCTTGCCTATGAAATGCAACTTATGCGTGCATCAAGGGCAGCAGCGCACGCCGGAAACCGTCGTTTAACCACGATCCGAAGTTCGGCGGACCGTTGACGCCATCGCGGCCGGTGCTTGCGGTTGCGGGCCAGCCGTCCGGCCGTTCTGCTTGTCGATCCGCCGCGCCTTGCCCAGCGCCTGCAGATGTTGCGCAATGGCCGGCGGGGCCGACGGCGAAGGCCGCGACGATAGCGCTGGCGAGCGTCTCGCCGCGCGTTAGCGTCGTGACGACCGCGCGGCGGCTCGGTCCGGATGGGTGGGAAGACCGCGCGCGGCGGCCCGCTCAGCGGGGCAGGCTGCCGTCGCCGTCGCCCAGCGCCCGCTGCATCAGCACGGTATCGACCCAGCGGCCGAGCTTGAAGCCGACGGACCGGAGCGTGCCGGCCGGCTGGAAGCCGAGCCTGCGGTGAAGCGCGATCGATCCTTCGTTGCCGCTGTCGCCGATGACCGCCAGCATCTGCCGCCAGGGTCCGGCTTCGCAGCGAGCGATCAGCGCGCCGAGCAACTGTGTGCCGATGCCTCGGCCGCCGAGGCCCTCGGCGACATAGACGGAATCCTCGATCGTATGGCGATAGGCCGGGCGCGGCCGATAGCCGGTCGCGTAGCTGTAGCCGACGACCCGGCCTTCCCGTTCGGCGGCAAGATAGGGCAGCCCGGCGGCGAGCACGGCGCTGCGGCGCTCCAGCATCTCGTCCACCGAGGGCGGCGTTTCCTCGAACGTCGCAAGGCCATGCAGGACATGATGCGCGTAGATCGCCTGCACCGCCACCATGTCTTCGGGCCGGGCGTCGCGGACCAGAATGCCCGTGGTCGTCGTCGCATCGTTCAGCGTCATGTCTCTTCCTTCAAGGCTGGCTCCAGCATGGCTTCCTATCATGGTGCGCAGCGGCCGGAGGCTTCCACCCGCGATCGCGCCGCGGGTCAATCCGACATCGGCGAGCAGGTGGTCGTCGAGCTCGCGCAGCGCCCGGTACTGCACCAGGCGCGAGTGCGGCGAGGCGACGAGATAGCGTCCGAATTCCACCGCGATCCCGGCCAGTCGTTGCGGCAGCCATGCCATGATCCGTCAACCGATTGGGCCAGCCCCGATGCCGGCAAAGCAACCTTGCATCGGGCCTATCCATAATGGAAGTTTCTGAGAATTATTCGCTGCATAAGGAATTCTTTGAGATGAGCGGATTGAGCCTCGACCAGCTCCGACGCTTCGCCGATGTCGTCGAGCTCGGCAGCTTCTCGGCCGCGGCGGAGCGCGCCGGGATCAGCCAGCCCGCCGTCAGCCTTGCAGTGCGCCAGCTCGAAAAGCGGCTCGGCAGCCGCCTCGTGGAACGGGTCGGCCGGCGGGTCAGGCCGACCGCCGCCGGCAGCGAGCTGATGGCCCATGCCGCGCGCATCGACGATGTCGTGGCCGCCATGCTCGACGGCATGGCGCGCCATGCCTCGGGCGCGGTCGGGCGGGTACGGCTTGGCACCGGCGCGACCGCCTGCATCTACCTGCTGCCGCCGATCCTCAGGGCCCTGCGCCAGCGCCTGCCCTCGATCGAGATCACGGTCAGCACCGGCAACACGGCCGATGTGGTGAAGGCGGTGGAGGACAATCTCCTCGACATCGGCCTCGTCACCCTGCCGGTTTCCGGCCGGATGCTGGAAACGCTGCCGGTCTGCGAGGACGAGTTCGTCGCCATCCAGGCGAGCGACGGCCCGCCCTTGCCGGCGACCGTGACGGCCGAGGCGTTGTCGCGGCTGCCCCTGCTGCTCTACGAGCCGGGCGCCAATACCCGGCGGCTCGCCGATGAATGGTTCGCCCGTTCGGGCATCCGGCTGCAGCCGGTCATGTCGCTCGGCAGCGTCGAGGCGATCAAGCATCTGGTCGCGGCCGGTCTCGGCGCGGCGATCCTGCCCCGCCTGTCGGTGCCGGACGAAGCCGCAGCCGGCCTCGTCGTCCGCTCGCTGACGCCCAGGCTGTCGCGCCGGCTCGTCCTGGTGCTGCGGCGCGACAAGCCGCTCGGCCGGGCGCTCAAGGCGATGATCGAGGCGCTGACCGCCGCCGGCGACGGCCCGCAGGCCGCCGCTCAGCCCGCCCTTGGATAGCGCGCGCTCGGCGTCCGCATGGTGACGAGCTCTTCCGCGGCGGTCGGGTGGACCGCCATGGTCGAGTCGAAGTCTTCCTTGGTGGCGCCCATCTTCACGGCGATGCCCGCGAGCTGGATCATCTCGCCCGCATCCGGCCCGCAAATGTGCACGCCCAGCACCTTCTGCGTCTCGCCGTCGACCACGAGCTTCATCAGCATGCGCGTGTCGCGGCCGCTCAAAGTGTGCTTCATCGGCTTGAACGTCGCCCGGTAGATGTCGACGGCCCGGCCGGAGGCGCGGGCAGCGGTCTCCGTGATGCCGACCGTGCCGATCTCGGGCTCCGAGAAGACGGCGGTCGGAATGTTGGCATGGTCGGCCGCCCAGCGCTTGCCGCCGAACACCGTGTCGGCGAAGGCATGGCCCTCGCGGATCGCGACCGGCGTCAGGTTGACCCGGTTGGTGACGTCGCCGACGGCGTAGATCGAGGCGACCGACGAGCGGCTCTCGGCATCGACCTTGACCGCGCCGATCTCGTCGAGCGCGACGCCCGCCGCTTCCAGCCCGAGGCCGGCCGTGTTCGGCCTCCGGCCGATGGCGCCAAGCACGAGGTCGGTCGCGATCGGGGCATGGCCGTTGCGGAAATGCACGCTGAACCCGTCGCCCGTCCTGTCGATGCGGCTGAACGTTTCGCCCATCACGAGGGTGATGCCCTTCTTGGCATATTCGGCCATGAGATGGTCGCGCAGGTCTTCGTCGAAGCCGCGCAGGATCTTCTCGCCGCGATAGACCAGCGTCACCTTCGTGCCGAGCCCGGCGAACACGCCGGCGAATTCGACTGCGATATAGCCGCCTCCGGCAATGACGATATGATCGGGGCGTTCGGCGAGATGGAACACCTCGTTCGAGGAGATCATGTGCTCGCGGCCGACCAGCGTATCGTCGTCGGACGGCCAGGCGCCGGTCGCGATCAGGATGGTGCCGGCGGTCACCGTGCTGCCGTCGGCGAGGCGGACGCTGTGGGGACCGGTCACCACCGCGCGCTGAGGCACGATCTCGACGCCGGCCCGTTCCAGATTGGCGCGATAGGCCGCCTCCAGCCGGGCGATCTCCTTGTCTTTGTTGGCGATCAGCGTGGCCCAGTCGAAACGGGGCTCGCCGACGGTCCAGCCAAAGCCGCGGGCATCCTCGAAATGCTCGTGATATTGCGAGGCATAGACCATCAGCTTCTTCGGCACGCAGCCCCTGATCACGCAGGTGCCGCCGACCCGATATTCCTCGGCGATCTTGACCTTGGCGCCATGACCGGCCGCGATCCGGGCGGCGCGGACCCCGCCGGAACCGCCGCCGATGACGAACAGATCGACATCATGGGCCATGGCTTCATCCTCTCGCATCGAAACGCCCGTCTTAATGGGTCTCGTCCGGCCCGGGCGCGTGCCGAATCTGAAAAGACAGGCAGGAACATAACGATCGGAACGCTCCGGCGACAGATCGCCCGTCCTGCAGGGCAGGTCCGGCATGCGCATGGCGCGGTGGAATCTGGGGGCGCCGAAATACGGGTTACCCCTCTATGGCCGCCCCTGGCCGGGACGGCGAAAGTCGGCCAACGATTCAGGTCAGGGAGGATAGGATGAGCGTCTTGACGCGAAGGCAGGCCGTCGCGGCGTCTGCGGCCGGCCTTGCTGCCATGTTCGGCTCCTCGGCGCTTGCCCAGGCCATGCCCGAACTGAAGCTGCTCGTCCCGGCCGCGCCCGGCGGCGGCTGGGATCAGACGGCCCGGACGATCCAATCCGTCCTCACCGGCCAGCAGATGGTGCGCTCGGTGCAGGTCACGAACGTTCCGAGCGCCGGCGGCATGAACGGGCTCGCCCAGTTCGTCAACGGCTTCAAGGGCGATCCGACCGGCCTCCTGGTCTCCGGCTTCGTCATGGTCGGCGCCATTCTCATGAACAAGTCGCCGGTGACGCTTGCCGACGTGACGCCGATCGCGCGGCTGACCGGCGAATGGCAGGCGCTGGTGGTCGCGCAGAATTCGCCGATCAAGTCGGTTGCCGATCTCGTCAACGCGATCAAGGCCGACGTCACCAAGGTGAGCTGGGGCGGCGGCTCTGCCGGCGGCGTCGACCACATCACCGCTGCCGCCTTCGCCAGCAAGGCCGGCGCCGACGGCTCCAAGGTCAACTACATCGCCCATTCCGGCGGCGGCGAGGCGCTGGCCGCGATCATTTCCGGCCGGGTGACGGTCGGGGTCAGCGGCATCGGCGAGTTCGAGCAGCACGTCAAGGGCCGCCGGCTGCGCTGGATCGGCATCGCGGCGCCGAAAGGCACCGCCGGCCTGCCGGGGGCGACCCTCGCGGATGCCGATTTCGACCTGGTCGTTCAGAACTGGCGCGGCGTCTTCGGCGGGCCCGATCTGAGCGACGCGCAGCGTGCGAGCCTGACCAAGGTGGTGAGCGACATGGCCAAGTCCGAGGCCTGGGCGAACCAGCTGGCACAGAAGGGCTGGGAGAACACCTATCTCGACGGTCAGGCCTTCGCGACCTTCCTCGCCGACGAGGTCAAGCGGGTCGACGCCGTGCTGCGTCAGGTCGGACTGGTGAGGACCTGATGGAGGAGGGCCGTCGCGCCGGGCCCGACCGGGCCGTCATCGCCATCGGCATCGGGCTGATCGCGGTCGCCGCCGTGGTGCTCTGGCAGTCCTGGGAGCTCAGGGCGAGTTTCGGCAACCAGGCCATCGGCCCGCAGATGGCGCCCTTCGCCGTCTGCATCCTGCTGGCCGTGCTCGGCGGGCTCACCATACGCGAAGGCCTGCGTGGCGAGGCGCCCGCGCGCGACGACGACGACTGGGGCGCGGTCTTGTGGATCGGCGGCGGCCTCGCCGCGATGATCGGCCTGATCAAGACGGCGGGTTTCGTGCCGGGGGCCGCCGTCCTGTTCGCCGCGACGGCGCGGGCTTTCGGCTCGGCTCGCGCGCTCGTCGATCTCTTGGTCGGCGCGGCGCTGGCGCTCGTCGTCTATCTCGGCTTCGTCCGCCTGCTCGGCCTGACCCTGCCTTCGGGCTTTGTCGAAACCCTGTTCTGAGCGCCAAGCGAATGGAAACTTTCGACGCCCTGCTCAATGGCCTTGCCATTGCGGCCCAGCCGTCCAACCTCCTGTTCGCGCTGATCGGGGTCACGCTCGGCACCGCCGTCGGGGTGCTGCCCGGCATCGGCCCGGCCATGACGGTGGCCCTGCTCCTGCCCGTCACCTTCAAGATGGACCCCGGCGGCTCGCTCATCATGTTCGCCGGCATCTATTACGGCGGCATGTATGGCGGCTCGACCACGTCGATCCTGCTCAATACGCCGGGCGAAAGCGCCTCCATCGTCACCGCGCTCGAAGGCAACAAGATGGCCCGGGCCGGCCGCGGCGGTCCGGCTCTCGCGACCGCCGCCATCGGCTCCTTCGTTGCCGGAACCCTGGCCACGGCGCTGCTGACCCTGCTCGCGCCGAGCCTGGCCGAGATCGCCATCTCCTTCAGCTACGAGGACTATTTCGCGCTGATGGTGGTGGCTTTCATCACCGTGTCAGCCACTTTCGGTTCGTCGCGCCTGCGCGGCATCACCTCGCTCGCCGTCGGCCTGACGCTCGGCCTCGTCGGCATCGACAAGCTCACCGGCCAGACGCGCCTTGCCTTCGGCGTGCCCGACCTGCTCGACGGCCTGGAGGTGACGACGGTCGCCGTCGCCATGTTCGCCGTCGGCGAGGCCATGGCGGTGGCGGCCTCGCGCGGACGGGCCGGCAGCGAGACGGTGGAGGCGATCCGCGGTTCGCTCTGGATGACGGCGGAGGATTGGCGGAGGTCCTGGAAGCCCTGGCTGCGCGGCACGGCCTTCGGCTTCCCGATCGGCGCCTTGCCGGCGGGCGGCGCCGAAATCCCGACCTTCCTCTCCTACGCCACGGAAAAGAAGCTCAGCCCCCATGCGGAGGAGTTCGGCAAGGGCGCCATCGAGGGCGTGGCGGGGCCGGAAGCTGCCAACAATGCTGCGGCCGCCGGCACGCTGGTGCCGCTCCTCACCTTGGGCATCCCGACCACCGCCACCGCAGCGATCATGCTGGCCGGCTTCCAGCAGTACAATCTGCAGCCGGGGCCGCTGCTCTTCGTCAATTCGCCCGACGTCGTCTGGGGTCTCATCGCCTCGCTGTTCATCGCCAATGTCATGCTGATCGTGCTCAACCTGCCGCTGGTCGGCGTCTGGGTGCGGCTCCTGATGATCCCCCGCCCCTGGCTCTATGGCGGCATTCTCATGTTCGCGACGGTCGGCGTGCTGGCGGCGAAGGGCTCGCTGATCGAGCTCGCCTGCGTCCTGGCGCTCGGCCTTCTCGCCTTCCTCATGCGCCGGTTCGACTATCCGATCGCGCCGGTCATTGTCGGCATGATCCTCGGCCCGATGGCCGAGACGCAGCTGCGCCGGGCGCTTCAGCTGTCGAACGGCGATCCAACCGTGCTCGTCACCAGCCCGGTTTCGGCGGCTCTGCTGGTCCTTGCCGCCATCGCCCTGCTCGGTCCGCTGCTCTGGCGGAAGCTCGGCTGGACCATGAAGGCGGACGAAGACTGAGGCGCGCCGGCCGCGGCAAAAAAGAAGGCCGGCGCAAGGCCGGCCTCCGATCCGATAGCGTTGCGGTTCCGCCGGTGGCCGGCGTTCCGGCTCAGAGCCGGATGCCGCGCTTCTGGAACTCCTCGCGGAAGCGCTGGACGAGGTCGCGGGTGACGACCTGGCTCCACTGCTGCGACCGGGCGAAGGTCTCCTCCATGATGGAGGGCACAGTGCGCACCAGTTTCTGGCCTTCGGCCGACTGGTAGAAGGCCAGGATCCGCTTCAGCTCGTCGAGGGTGAAGCGCTGGGCATAGGCCACGGAGATCGACTGGATCAGCTCGTTGACCCGCGGCTGGAACTCGGTCTTGAGCTGCTCGCCGACCTCGTTGAACTGCCGGCCGAGATCGGGATTGGTCGGCAGGAACATCGCCTTGGCCTGCTCGATGAAGGCCGGGATGACGTTCTCGAACGAAGTCGAGGCACCCGACAGCTCGACCACCTGGCGGGCGAGCGCAACCTGCTCCGCCGAGGGCTGCGGAGCCTGCGGCTGGGCGGCCGGCGCCTGGGCGATCAGCGCACCCGGGCGCTGGACAGGTGCATTCTGCGCCAGGACGGCGGTCGGCGCAGCCATGGCGGCGGCGGCCAGCGCGGCAGCGGCGAACGAACGGGCGAACATCAAAGAACTCCTCGAGAGAGCGAACGGCCGCAAGAGGCCACGGCTGCGTCGGCGTTAGACACGTCCTACGACCTCCGCGCCGCCAGGGGAAGCAATGATCGCAAAACTGGCAAGACCGATGAACAATCCGTGCTCAACGACGCCTGGCACGGTGTGAAGGCGGGACGCGAGCCCGGCCGGATCGGGAATCCTGTCGCAGGCCGCATCCAGGATCATGTGACCGCCGTCCGTGACGAAAACATGGCCGTCGGCGGTTTTGCGCAGATTCAGCGGGCCCGGGCAGCCGGCCTCGGCGAGCACCCGGGTGATCGCGCGCCTGGTCGCTTCCAGGCCGAAGCCGTTGACCTCGATCGGCAGGGCGAAACGGCCAAGGGTCTGGACCTGCTTGGAGGCGTCGGCAATGACGATCATGCGTTGCGAGGCGGCCGCGACGATCTTTTCCCTGAGGAGCGCGCCGCCGCCGCCCTTGATCAGGTTGAGCTGCGGATCGATCTCGTCGGCGCCATCGATGGTCAGGTCGAGCTCGGGCGTCTCGTCCAGCGTCGTCAGCGGCACCTGCAGGCTTTCGGCCTGCCGGCGCGTCACTTCCGATGTCGGCACGCCCACCACCTTCAGGCCGCCGGCGACCCGCTCGGCGAGCAGGTCGACGAAATGTTTGGCGGTCGAGCCGGTGCCGAGGCCGAGACGCATGCCGTCCTCGACGAAGGACAGCGCCTTGGCGGCGGCATCGCGCTTGAGAGCCTCGGGATCGCTCATGGGCAGGGGTCCGGGTGAAACGTGCCAAGGCGGATAGCGCGGCCGGCCGCGAAGGTCCAGTGTTTAGAGCGGTTCCATCGGCCTGATGGCCGATGCCGCCGCCAGCCGTGGCCGGCCGTCCACAGATGTCGCGCACCTCACCCGGCAGGGCAGGTCAGAAGTCGACGACGTCGAGCCGCGGGGCGGCGTTCGGGCTCATCACGGCAAGGTCGGGGCCGGGCAGCGCCGTGCCCGGGTCGCGGAAGCGGTTGACGATCGGATAGCGGCGGTCGCGGCCGAAATTGCGCGCCGTCACCTTGACGCCCGGGGCCGCCTGGCGCCGCTTGTATTCGGCGATGGCCAGCAGCCGCTCCACCTTCTTGACCGTCTCCAGATCATAGCCTTCGGCCGCGATCGAGGCGACCGACGCCTCCCTTTCGACCAGGCGTTCGAGGATCGCGTCCAGGACGTCATAGGGCGGCAGCGAATCCTGGTCCTTCTGGTTCTCGCGCAGCTCGGCGGATGGCGGCTTCACGATGATGTTGGCGGGGATCACCACGCCGTCCGGGCCGAGCGCGCCGTCCGGCTTCCAGCGGTTGCGCAGCGCGCAGAGGCGGAACACCTCGGTCTTGTAGAGGTCCTTGATCGGATTGTAGCCGCCGTTCATGTCGCCGTAGATGGTGGCGTAGCCGACTGACATCTCGCTCTTGTTGCCGGTCGTCACCACCATCGCGCCGAACTTGTTGGAGATCGACATCAGGATGGTGCCGCGGGCCCGGCTCTGCAGGTTTTCCTCGGTGATGTCGCGGTTCGTGCCCTGGAACAGCGGAGCGAGGGCCGCTTCAAGGCCCTTCACCGCGTCGGCGATCGGCAGCACGTCGTAGCGCACGCCGAGCGCCCGGGCGCAGGCGAGGGCGTCGGCGAGCGATTCCTCCGAGGTATAGATATAGGGCAGCATCACGCAGTGGACGCGGTCGGCGCCGAGGGCATCGACCGCAATCGCCGCGCACAGCGCCGAATCGATGCCTCCCGACAGGCCCAGCACCACGCCGGGAAAGCGGTTCTTCTCGACATAGTCGCGCAGGCCCAGCACACAGGCCTGATAGTTGGCCTCGTCGCCGCTGGCATGGCTCTCGATCGGTCCGGACACGCTCCAGCGCCCGCCGCTCTTTTTCGCCTCGACGATGGCGAAGGCTTCCTTGAACGCCGGCAGCTGCAGTGCGAGCTTGTGGTCGGCATTGACGGCCAGCGAGGCGCCGTCGAAGACGAGCTCGTCCTGCCCGCCGACCTGGTTCAGATAGATCATCGGCAGGCCGGCTTCGGCAATGCGCGCGACGATCGCGTTCATCCGCTCGTCATAGACGCTCTCGCGATAGGGCGAGCCGTTCGGCACGATCAGCAGCTCCGCGCCGGTTTCCGAGAGGGTCTCGACCACGTCGGGCGCCCAGATGTCCTCGCAGATCGGCACGCCGATGCGGACGCCGCGGATGTTGATCGGTCCGGGCAGCGGTCCCGGCGCGAAGACGCGCTTCTCGTCGAACACCGAATAGTTCGGCAGGTCCACTTTGTAGCGCACGGCCTGGATCAGGCCCGCGTCGCAATAGACCGCGGCATTGTAGACATGGCCGCCCTCGGCCCAGGGCGTCGTGACGATCAGGGCCGGTCCGCCATCCGCCGTCTCGCGGGCGAGCGCCTCGGTCGCCTGCCGGCAGGCCGCCTGGAAGGCCGGCTTGAGCACCAGGTCCTCAGGCGGATAGCCGGAGATGAACAGCTCGGAGAAGACGAGGAGGTCGGCCTTGCCGGCCGCGGCTTCGACGCGCGCCGCCCGGGCCTTGGCGAGATTGCCTGTGACGTCGCCCATCACCGGGTTGAGCTGGGCGATCGCGATGCGGAGCGAGGAGGGAGGCTGGGACATGAGGTCATGATGTAGACCGGGGCCGGGCCGTTCTCAATGCCGCAGCGGTCTTGCGGCTTTGCGTTGGCCGAAGCCCGCCTCGTCTTGACGTGGCCGGACATGTGATTAACGCGGCGGTAACCTTGATGATCCATGAATGAGCTGTTCGGCATTGGTCGCTGCGGCCGATTCCGGCGCTGGAGGAACAGGTCATGGCAAGGCGTGCATCGGCCGCTTTGGGAGCGACGGCGCTCGCGGCCGTCCTGGCCGCGACGACGGGGGCAACGGCCGCCGACATGGCGCTGCGCGGCTCGCTGCCGGCCTACGAGGCGAACGGGCCGAACTGGGGCGGCCTCTATGGCGGTATTCACGGCGGTGTCGGTTCGGCGAATTTCGACGGCAATTCGGCTGCGCGTTCGGAGGCGACGCGCCGCTTGACTGGTCTGATCTACCTCGGCAGTTCGGCAAGCAATCTGCCAGCAGCGCCGGACATGATCCAGGTTGGCGCGGTCAGATCGTCGCCGACGATCTTCGGTCTCTTCGCGGGCTATCAGGCACAATTCGAAGATGCGGTCGTCGGCTTCGAGGTCGATTATACGCGCGTTGGTGGCGGGCGAGGCGGCACCAGGTCCTGGACTCAGCCCTACGCGGTCCTCTATCCCTCTTCCGGCTTCACCGACGCTTTCTCGCAGCGAGTATCAGTTTCCGCATATCTGCAGGACTATTTCACCGCGCGACTGCGGGCCGGCTGGGCCTACGGCCGTTTCATGCCCTACGTGACCGTAGGCGTCGCTCTGGCTCGCGGCAGCACCTCGATTTCCTATGATGCTGGCTCCTCGCGCATCGATACGGCACCGACTGATGGCGTCGATTGGACAAGGCCGTTCACGCCGATCACCGGCGATCCGCCGCTCAATACCACGTCGTCTCCGAATGCGACTGGTTTCGGTTTCGTCGCCGGCGGTGGCCTCGAGGCGCTGATCACCGACAATATCTTCGTGCGCGGCGAATATCAGTATCTGCGCGTGCCGAGCCTCGGCGGCGTCGCGATGACGCTGCATACTGTGCGCGCCGGCGTCGGCATCAAGTACTGACCGCAGCGCCCGACGGTCGAAAAAAAGCCCGTACCGGTCGCCGGCACGGGCTTTCGTTCGTATCGCAGGCGCCGCCTTTTACTCGGCGGCCTCGCGCACGCCCGGGCCGCGGCTGAGCCGCTGGCGCTTCAGAAGCTCGGCCACCTTGAACGACACTTCCAGCGCCTGTTCGGCATTGAGCCGCGGGTCGCAGTGGGTGTGGTAGCGGTCGGAGAGGTCGGTATCGGTGATCGCCGCCCGTCCGCCGGTGCACTCGGTGACGTTCTTGCCGGTCATTTCCAGGTGGATGCCGCCGGCATAGGTGCCTTCGGCCTCGTGGATGGCGAAGAACTGCTCGATCTCGCTCATGATCAGGTCGAACGGGCGGGTCTTGTAGCTGTTCGCCGACTTGATCGTGTTGCCGTGCATGGCATCGCACGACCAGACCACGGTGCGGCCTTCGCGCGCCACCGCCCGGACCAGCGCCGGCAGGTGCTTTTCGACCTTGTCCGCGCCGAACCGGCAGATCAGCGTGATCCGGCCGGCCTTGTCCTCGGGATTGAGGATGTCGAGCAGGCGCAGCATGCCGTCCGGGTCGAGGCTCGGCCCGCACTTGAAGGCGATCGGGTTCTGCACGCCGCGGAAATATTCGACATGGGCATGGTCGGGCTGGCGCGTGCGGTCGCCGATCCACAGCATGTGGCCGGAGGTCGCATACCAGTCGCCGCTGGTCGAATCGACGCGGGTCAGCGCCTCCTCGTAGCCGAGCAGCAGCGCCTCGTGGCTGGTGAACATCTCGGTCGTGCGCATTTCCGGATGGGCTTCCGGATCGATGCCGCAGGCGCGCATGAAGTCCAGCGCTTCCTGGATCCGTTCGGCCAGGTGCCGGTACTTGTCGGTCGCCGGGCTGTCCTTGACGAAGCCGAGCATCCACTTCAGCGCATTGTCGAGATTGGCATAGCCGCCATAGGCGAAGGCGCGCAGCAGATTGAGCGTGGCGGCCGACTGGCGATAGGCCATGGCCTGCCGCTGCGGGTCGGGCTCGCGCGCTTCCGTGGTGAAGGCGATGTCGTTGATGATGTCGCCGCGATAGGAGGGCAGGCTCACGCCGTCGATCGTCTCGGTGTCCGACGAGCGCGGCTTTGCGAACTGGCCCGCGACGCGGCCGACTTTGACCACCGGCATGCCGCCGGCATAGGTCAGCACCACGGCCATCTGCAGGAAGGCGCGGAAGAAGTCGCGGATATTGTCGGCACCGTGCTCGGCGAAGCTCTCGGCGCAGTCGCCGCCCTGCAGGAGGAAGGCCTCGCCTTTTGCGACTTTTGCGAGGGCTCTCGTCAGATTGCGCGCCTCGCCCGCAAAAACGAGCGGAGGAAAGCCCGCAAGGCGCTTCTCAACCTCCTGAAGGGCAGCCTGGTCCTTGTAGACCGGCACCTGCAGGATCGGCTTCGACCGCCAGCTCGACGGGCTCCAACGCTCGCCCATGTCATCCTCCTAAGGGGCTCGACGCATCACAATGATCGTCAATAATGATCGGGGCGTGCCGGGATGGACACGTTCCGATCAGGATCGCGGCTTATACACGACGACTGCGGTGCCGGCGAGTGCTGCGAATCAGCGCCCACTTTCCTTTCCGGAACCGCACGTTGCGTTCTTCCGTTCTGTCTTGTACGCGCTTTCAGTGTCGCGATTTCACCGTTCGCCTCACCTCGATATCAGATGCCGGGCGGGCGGCGAAATCAAAACGACACCGGGTATCACCAGACTGCTCCAGCAACGATATCGAGGCTTTGAAATGACCCGTGTCCTGCGCTCCGTCATGCTCGCGACCGTCGCAACGGTTGCGCTCGGTCTCGCCGCGGCGGCGATCGCGCAGACACCGGGCCACAGGCTGGAGGTCAATGTCGATCAGGCGGCCTGCATCGCCAAGCCGCAGCCGAGCTGCACCGCCGAGCTTGCTCTCGCCGCCGCGCGCGACGAGGTCGAAGGCTGGGCGGCGACGGCCGCTTTCGAAGCCTTCATTGCCGCCGATCCCGATCTGGCCGCGCGCGACCGCTGGATGCAGCGCTACGAAGCCTGGGCGGCGGTCGCGACCGTCGATGGCATCAAGGAGCGCATCGTGCCGGTGCGCGCCGAGCACCTGGCCCGCAAGGGCGACTTTCCCGGCGCCTATCGGGAGCTCGGCCTGGACCGCGCGCAGCCCGACGCGCTTGCCGAGCCGTCCGTCCTGATTCTCGACGAGGCCCGCGCCGGGCGGGTGCGCGAGGCCCTGGCGCGGGTCGACCGGCTGGTCGAGACCGACAGCCGGGACGACCTGAAGCTGGAGATCCTGGAAATCGCGCTGGCGCGCGCGCCGGCCGAAGCCGACGCTGTCGCGGCCGGCATCAAGGACCGGTTCACGCGCCGGCTCGCTCAGGCGCTGCAGGCCGGCGCCCGCGGCGACCAGGCGATCGGCCGCTCGATCGACGAATGGGTGCGCGGTGCCCGCGCCAACCAGACGGCGCCGTTCGACGATGCCGACACGGCCCGCCGCGAGAGCTGGGACACCTTCCTGCGCGGCGCGGTCGCGGCCGGCAATATCGAGGCCTTCAAGGTCGGTCTTGCCGGCCGGCCCGCTTTCGACACCGCGGCCGATACGGAAGGGGCGAGCAAGCTCCTGCGCGTCCTCATGCGCGAGGGCCGGGCCGACTGGCTCCGTCTCCTCGGTCCCGCGCTCAAGCTGCCCGCCGGCGAGACCGTGTCGATCGACGAGGATATCGGCCAGATGCGCGTGCTGCCGGTCGACAAGCTCGTGGCGGTGGCGGCCGCGGCCGACACAGCCGGGCCGGCGCGCGGCGCGGTGATCGACACGGTGCTCGAAATGCTGGTCGCGCAGGGCGCGGTGGATCAGGCGCGCGAGCTCTTCGTCAGCACCGGCCGGCTCGACGAGCTGAACCGCGTCACCTTCGACCAGGAGCGGATCGGCGTCATGTTCGAGACGCTCTGGCGCTCGATCGTCGGCAAGGGGCCGAAGGCGACCGTCGATGCGCTCGCCGCCCGCATCACCTCGACCGGCGCCAAGGAGTACATGACACGGGTGGAGCGGCTGACAGCGCGCATGCAGGAGATCGCCGCCGGCAACAAGGGCGAGGAGCCGGCCGACGACGAATGGGCGATCATGCTCGACGTGGCGATCGCTTCGGGCGATCCGGTGCTGATGACCAAGATCGCGGCCGCGATGAACGATGCCGGCCTGCGCTCGACCGCCTTCGTCCAGATCACGCGCAATCTTTGGGATCGCGGCATCCGCTGACGGCGGCGCGGCCTGCTCGAGCCGTCAGGGGCCGGGCGCGCCGGCAATGCCCTCCGCAGGCATGAAGGCGCGGATCGCGCCGATCACGCCGCCGACGAGCAGCACGATGGCCGTGGCCTCCGCCGCTGTCGGCAGGCGGCCGGCATGGGCAAAGCCGTAGAAGAGGCCGAACAGCGTCTCGGACACGATGAGCTGGGCCGCCAGCGAGGCCGGCAGGCGGGTCGAGGCGATCGACCAGAGCCAGGTCGCGAGGAACGAGGAGGCGAGCCCGACCGCGAGGCTCCAGGCGACGAGCGGGCCGAGCCGCGCCGGATCGAGGCCGAGGACCGGCACGGCGGAAAGCCCCGAGAACCAGGCGAGGGCGGCCAGCAGTGGCAGGCTGACGAGCGTCGCGGCGCCGGTCAGCGCCGTCCAGCCGACGGCATCCGCCCTGACCTCGCCGCGGCGCAGCACCGCAGCATTGCGCATGCCGTACCAGTACCAGCTGAGAAAGCCGCCGACGGCCAGCAGCACGCCGGCCGCTATGCCGGCCCGGCCCATGGGCGGGGCCGCGCCGAGCGCGGCGCCGTTGACGATGGCCAGCCCCAGCGCCACCGCCGCCAGCGGCGGCGCGAGCCGTTTCAGCGAGAGGCGGTCGGAGCCCCGGTTGCCGCCGAGCGCCATGGCGACCGGCAGGGCGCCGATGATCAGCGCGACGATGGCCGTTCCGGCGCGCGGCACGGCAAGTGCGATCAGCCCGAAATAGAGATTGAAGCCGGCGGCCCCGAGCAGGGTCAGCGTCAGGCCCATGCCCGGCGGCAGGGCGGCAACGTCACGAAATCCGCGCAGCGCCAGGATGGCGAGCGACATCAGGCCGAACACCAGCGTGCGCAGCACGACGAGGTCGAGCGGCTGATAGGGCGCGACCATCAGCGGCGCGACGAAGGTCAGGCCCCACAGCGCGCCGGCGGCAAGGCCCGCAAGAATTCCGATCGGCATGATCCACCCGGCGCGCTCAGCCCTGGAGCTTCGCCCACATCTCGCGGTCGCGGACATCGGTCCAGATGACCGGCCAGTCGATGCCGCTGGCCTCGTCATAGGCGCGCGAGACATTGAACGGCAGGCAGTGCTCGTAGATGGCGAAGGACGCGAATTTCGGGTCCATTGCCGTGCGCGCGGCGTCGAAGGCCTCTTTCAGCGAGCGCTTCCTGGCGACGCTGTCGGAGACCGAGGCATAGAGCGTCGACAGGAAGTCGCGGGTCAGGCTGAGTCCGTCCTTGACCATGGCCGGGCTGGTCAGCGCGGCACCGCGGCCGGGCACGATGGCTTTGGCATCGAGCGCGGCGATCGCATCGAGCGTTCCAGGCCAGTCCTTGAAATGGGCGTCGCCGCAATAGCAGGCCGAATGATATTCGACGAGGTCGCCGGTGAAGGCGACGTCGGCATCGGGCACAAGGGCGACGATGTCGCCGGCGGTGTGGCCGCGCCCGAGATGCAGCAGCCGCACCGCCCGTTTGCCGAGCCACACGGTCATTTCGCGCGGGAAGGTGACATGCGGCCAGGTGAGGCCGGCCGGGATCGACTCGGCGCCCGGAAACAGGCGCGGAAAGCGGCCGATCTCGCTCGCCTTGTCCTGTTCGCCACGCTCGACGATCAGGCCGCGCGTCGCTTCGGAGGCGATGATCGTGGCGCCCGCATAGGCCGAGGCGCCGAGCACGCGCACGGCGTGATAGTGCGACAGGACCACATATTTGATCGGCTTGTCGGTGACTTCGCGCACCCTGGCGATGACGTCGCCCGCCATGGCCGGCGTCGCCTGGGCATCGATCACCATGCAGCCGTCGTCGCCGACGATGATGCCGGAATTCGGGTCGCCCTCGGCGGTATAGGCGAAGAGGCCTTCGCCGAGCTGATCGAACGAGATCTTTTTCGGGCCGAGATCGGCGGTGGACGCAAAGGCCTTGCTCAATGGATCTACTCCAGAAGGGCGGGCAGCGACTGGAAGCCGCGAAAACGCAGGCGTCCGGTCCGCACCGCTGTCCCGGTCAGCCGATAGCACGGAAAGCGGGCGATGAAACGGCTCAGGGCGACGCGGCCCTCCAGGCGCGCGACAGCCATGCCGACGCACTGATGCGGTCCCGAGGCATAGCCGAGATGCCGGTTCGGCTGCCGGCCGATATCGAAGCGGTCGGGATCGGCGAACACTGCGGGGTCGCGATTGGCCGCCCCGATGCACAGTGTCAGGCGGGTCCCGGCGGAAAGCGCTTCGCCGCCGACCACGGCCGGCCCGGTGGTGATGCGATTGCCGAGCTGGTTCGAGCTTTCCAGTCTCAGCGCCTCTTCGACCGCCGTGCGCGCGAGGCTGGGATCGGCGATCAGCCGCGCCCGCTCCTCCGGCCAGCGATCGAGCAGCCAGAGCGCATTGCCGATCAGGTTGGTGGTGGTCTCGTGGCCGGCATTCAGGATGAAGATGCAGTTCTCCAGGAGCTCGACTTCCGACAGGCGGTCGCCGTCGGCCTCGCCCTGGATCAGCCGCGTCAGCACATCCTTGTCGGGGTCGCCGGGCGCGCGCCGGCGACGCGCCACCAGCGTTTCGAGATAGCCGAGGAAGGCCGTGACCGCGGCGTTGCCGCGCGCCATCTGCGCGTCCGTCAGCACCGGCTCGAGCGCGCCGAGAATGGCGAGCGACCAGTCGCGCAGGGGCTCGCGCTCGTCATGCGGCACGGCCAGCAGGTTGCCGATCACCTCGACTGGAATGGCGGCAGCGAAATCCTCGATGAGGTCGACGGTGCCGCGCCCGGCCATGGCCGCGATCAGCCGGTCGACCAGACCGACGACGTCGGGTTCCAGCGCCGAGACGGCACGCGGATTGAGCGCACCGGCAAGGATCTTGCGCACGCGCGTGTGCAGCGGCGGGTCGTTGAAGACGAGGCTCGTCGTGTGGTGGCGGAACAGCGGGCTGTCGCCGTATTTCGGCCCGAACTCGGCGCGCTTGTCCGAGGAGAAGGTGGCCGTGTCCTTGTAGACCGCCTCGAGATCGGCATGCCGGGTCAGGAAGACCGAGCCGTCGGGCATGCGCTTGACCGGCTGGTGCTCGCGCAGCGCCCGATAGACCGGGAAGGGGTCGTCAACGAAGCCCGCCGGCGGCGCCCTCAGGTCGAAGCGCGCGGCAATGTCGGCTGGGTCGGCCGGCCGGGCGGCAGGGGCCATCGTCATGGGTGGTGCTTCCGGACGATCTGGTCGATGGCGCCGAAAATGGAGTGGCCCTTGGCATCCCTCATTTCGATGCGCACCGCGTCGCCGAAACGCATGAACGGCGTCTTCGGTTCGCCGTCCCGGATGGTTTCGACCGTGCGCAGCTCGGCAATGCAGGCATAGCCGAGCCCGCCATCGGCGATGGTCCGGCCCGGGCCGCCGTCGGCGTCGCGGTTGGACACGGTCCCGGAGCCGACGATCGTGCCGGCGCCGAGCGCGCGCGTCTTGGCTGCGTGGGCGATCAGCGTGCCGAAATCGAAGGTCATGTCGACGCCGGCCTCGGGCTTGCCGAACGGTTCGCCGTTGTAGAAGGCGAGCAGCGGCCGGTTGAGCCTGCCGTCCCGCCAGGCATCGCCGAGCTCGTCGGGCGTGACAGCGACCGGCGAGAAGGCGCTCGACGGTTTCGACTGGAAGAAGCCGAAACCCTTGCCGAGCTCGACCGGGATCAGGTTGCGCAGGCTGACATCGTTGACCAGCATGACGAGGCGGATCAGGCCACGCGCTTGCGCCGGTGTGACGCCGATCGGCACGTCGCCGGTGATCACCGCCACCTCGCCCTCGAAATCGATGCCATGGGCTTCGTCCGGCAGCGGGATCGGATCGCGTGGGCCCAGAAACGTATCGGAGCCGCCCTGGTACATCAGCGGGTCGGTCCAGAACGAGGGCGGCATTTCGACGCCGCGCGCCTGCCGCACCAGGGCGACGTGGTTCACATAGGCCGAGCCGTCGGCCCATTGGAAAGCCCGCGGCAGCGGGCTCATGCAGTCGTGCTCGTGGAACCGGAACGAGGGCACCGAGCCGAGCTCGAGCTGCTCGGCGAGGTCGGCAAGGCGCGGCCCGTATCGCTCCCAGTCGTCGAGCGCGGCCTGCAGCGTCGCCACGACCGGAAAGGCATCGGTGGCGCGCGTGAGGTCCCGGGACACCACCACGAGCCGTCCGTCACGGCCGTGCTTCAGCGAGGCTAGTTTCATGGGCGGCGACCCCTGCAGCTTTCGATTTCGCGTCCGCGGCCGGCATTGGCCCGGACGCATCCATCAAAGCCTGTCGCGGCGGGATTGGCCAGCGCCTTGAGCCCCCCGCGTTGCACGCATCGGCGCCGCCACCTAGGATCGGCTGCCGGCGCGGCATCGTCGGCAGGGGAATGTTCGCATGGACGCTGAGGTCGGGCAGGGATCGAAAGGCGCGGCCGCGAGGCTGGAGCTGGAAACCTTCATGCCTTACCGGCTGAACGTGCTGGCGACGGTGGTCAGCCAGGGCCTCGCGCGCATCTATGCCGAACGCTATGGCATCGGCATTCCCGAATGGCGGGTCATGGCGACGCTCGGTCAGTTCGGCTCGCTGACCGCCAAGGACATCGGCGCCCACAGCCGCATGCACAAGACCAAGGTGTCGCGCGCCGTCGCCATTCTCGAGGAGCGTGGACTGGTCCGCCGGCGGGCCAACCGGCAGGACCTGCGCGAAGCCTTCCTGTCGCTGACCGATCCGGGCCGGGCGATCTATGACGACCTCGTGCCGGTGGCGCTGACCTTCGCGGCGAGCCTGACCGAGGACCTGACGGCCGCCGAGCGGACCGCGCTCGACAGCCTCATCGGCAAGCTCACCGCCCGCGGCTTGCAATTGCTCGGCGACGGCTGACGGCCGCAGACATCGAAAACGGCATTTCGGCAGGGAGGCCGGCCATGAAGCTCTACACCTATTTCCGTTCCTCGGCGGCCTTCCGCGTCCGCATCGCGCTCAATCTCAAGGGACTGAGCTACGAGACCGTTCCGGTCCATCTCGTCCGCGACGGCGGCGAGCAGAAGAAGCCCGCCTACCGGGCGGTCAATCCCCAGGGCCGGTTGCCGAGCCTTGTCGTGGATCATGCCGGGGGGGAAGCGGTGCTCACCCAGTCGCTCGCGATTATCGAATATCTCGACGAGGTCAAGCCCGAGCCGCCGCTGCTGCCGGCCGATCCGGTGCTCCGCGCCCGCGCCCGCGCCGCGGCGCTGCTGGTCGCCTGCGACATCCATCCCCTGAACAATCCGGGCACGACCGGCTATCTGCGCGACGTCATGGGCCAGCCGCCCGAGGCGATCGCCAAGTGGTACGGCCATTTCATCCGGGACGGCTTTGCCGCGCTCGAGCAGATGATCGCGCCGGGGCCCTATTCTTTCGGCGGGGCGGTGACCGTCGCCGACCTCTGCATCGTGCCGCAGGTCTTCAATGCGCAGCGCTTCAAGGTGCCGCTCGACGACTTTCCGAAACTTCTGGCGGTCAACGAGGCCTGCATGGCGCTCGAGGCCTTTGCCAAGGCGAGCCCGGGGGCGCAGCCCGACGCCGAATGAGGCGGCTTCGCCTCAGCGCTGGGCGCGCGGGTCGCGCCAGCCGGCCCGGCCCGGCGGTCCCGATGGAATGGTCGAGCCCCAGCTCCGCTTGCCGGGCAGGCTGTCCTGCCGGCGGCGGGTCATGGCATGGCCGATGCCGGCGCCGATCAGGATGCCGAGCGTGCCGACCAGCCAGACAAGCAGCACCACCGACAGACCGAGGCTGTGCAGCGCCTCGGCGAACCAGCCGAAGGAATAGGTGTCGGGCGTGAAGCCGGGCACGCTGCCGTAGCCTGCCGCGCTCGACCCGAACAGGTCGACCAGTGCATAGGCGACATAGGCGACGATCGACCACAAGGCGATCGCTATGCCCGTGCCCCACCAGATGAACTTGCGCATGGCGAACCTTCCTCGCAGGCAGTGCCGGCACACGCGATGTAGGGTGCCGGCCGGGGGATGCAAGGCGCGGGCAGCTCGTGCGGGTCCCGCGCCCATGGCGTTTGCGGGCGAAGCCGGCATCCGTTCGCATGACGAAACCGCGCCGGACGGGAAGCTCGGGCCCTTTCCCGTTGCCGCGAGGCGGCGAAGGGCCCTAGCGGAAGAAACGCTCGAACAGGCCGCCGCCCGGCGGCGGCCGGATCACGTCGCCGCGGTCCTCGGGCTCGCTCGGCCGGCCCGCGACGCGGCGCGGCGCCTGGCCCGGCTGGTTCATGACCATCGGCTGGTCGAGAACCTCGCCCGGCACGGCGCGCGAGGGCGCGCCATAGGCGCGCCAGTTGCCGGGCAGGTCCACCGGCTGCTGGCCGCGATGGGCCTCGGCCATCACGCGGTTCCAGATCTCGACCGGCAGCGTCCCGCCGGACAGGCGCTTGGTCGGCTGGCCGTCGTCATTGCCGAGCCAGACGCCCGCGACATAGCGGCCGGTATAGCCGAGGAACCAGGCATCGCGGAAATCCTGGCTCGTGCCGGTCTTGCCGGCGGCGGTCCAGCCTGGCAGGCGCAGCGAGCGGGCCGAGCCGGTGACGGTGGTCTCGTGCATCATGGCGTTCATCATCGCCACATATTGCGGTTCGACGACCCGGCCCGGATTGACCGGCGTGCGCCGGTAGAGCACCCGGCCATTGGTGGTGCGGATGCGGTTGATGACATGCGGGATGACGCCGTTGCCGCCGTTGGCGAAAGGTACATAGGCGCCCGTCATCTCCAGCACCGTCACTTCGGACGTGCCGAGGGCGATCGACGGATTGGCCTGCAGCGGCGAGCCGATGCCGAGCCGCTGCGCGGTCCTGACGACCGTGCGCGGGCCGACCTCACTGGTCAGGCGCACCGCCACCGTGTTGAGCGAGGAGGCGAGCGCCGTCTGCAGCGTCACCTCGCCGCGATAGTCGCGGGTGTAGTTTTCCGGCCGCCAGCCCTGGATCGCCACCGGCGCGTCGACGCGCACCGTATCCGGCGTCATGCCGCGCTCCAGCGCGCTCAGGAAGACGAAGGCCTTGAACGAGGAGCCCGGCTGGCGCCGCGCCGTCACCGCGCGGTTGAACTGGCTCTGCGCATAGTCGCGGCCGCCGACCAGGGCGCGCACCGCGCCATCGGTGTCGAGCACGACGACTGCGCCCTGCCGCACGTCGTAGCGGGCGCCGCTGCGGCCGAGCACGTCGTTCAGGGCGCTTTCGGCGGCCTGCTGGAGCGGCGCGGCGATGGTCGTCTCGATGATGAGGTCGGTCTCCACCTTGCCGACATAGTCGTCGAGCAGATCCATGACCCAGTCGGCGACATAGTTGATCGAGCCGCTGGCCGCCGTGCGGCTCGCCTGGGCCGGATGGGCGATGGCCGTGCGCGCCTGGGCGCTGGTGATGAAGCCCTGGTCGGCCATGGCCGAGAGCACCAGCTGGGCGCGCGCCGCGGCGGCCTCGGGGTTGCGTGTCGGCGCCAGGCGCGAGGGCGCCTTGACGAGGCCGGCAATGGTCGCGGCCTCCTGCAGGGTCAGCGCCGTCGCGGGCTTGTCGTAGTAGCGGCGGGCGGCGGCCTCGATGCCATAGGCGCCGGCGCCGAAATAGACGCGGTTGAGATAGAGCTCGAGGATCTGGTCCTTGGAATAGTTGGCTTCCAGCCAGAGCGAGAGCACCGCCTCCTGGATCTTGCGCCCCATGGTCCGGTCGGGCGTCAGGAACAGGTTCTTGGCGAGCTGCTGGGTCAGCGTCGAGCCGCCCTGGGAGACGCCGCGATTGGTGACATTGGTGACCACCGCGCGCAGAAGGCCGATGACGTCGAGGCCGAAATGCGAATAGAAGCGCCGGTCCTCGATGGCGATCAGCGCCTGCGGCACATGGCGCGGCAGGCTTTTCAGCTGCACGGCCGCGCCGCCCGTATCGCCGCGATTGGCAAGCTCCGAGCCGTCGGCGGCGACGATGGCGATGTTGGGCGGCCGCGGCGGCACTTCCAGCGTGTGGGTCGGCGGCAGGCGCGCGGCATACCAGGCGACGATGCCGGCGCAGACGATCAGGCCCCAGACCGCGGCGGTCAGTCCCCAGACCACCAGCCGGCCGAAAATGCCGCGGCGGCGGCGGCGTTTCGGCGCCGGCTCCTTGGCCGCCGACGCCCTTCCCGCTCTGCGTTTCGGCTGCTTGCGTGGCATGTCGCGCGGCTCGGCCTCCTGGTCGTCGGGTTCGATGCGGGGCTTGGCTGCCTTCGGCGGTTTTTCCGGCGCCGCGACGGCCACGACCGGCCGGTCCTCGGGCATGGCGCGCAGGTCCATGCCGCCGCGCGCGGTCCCGAAGCTCGGTTCGATCCGTTCTCTGCCGCCTCGTCCTCGTGCCATGCCTGCCGTGTCACCACCCGGCCCTTCCGGGCCTCAATCCTTTCCCGCTTCTTCGCAATAATCGGGGCGCAATGAAGGGGGCGTTAAGGCGATCTCGCGTCACTGTTTCATTCTTGGTCAAGGTAAATGGACATTTACCGGCTTCCGGAGGCTTTGACAGGAAACGAGCAAGGCGAAGCCGGCTACAAGCCCTTGTTCCGGAGTTCCGCTGATGTCGCCAAGCCCCGCCGGCAACCCGCCCGACGCCGGCGATCCCGCCTGCCAGACCATCATCGCGGAAGCGCTGTCGATGGCGCTGCTCGCCCGGGTCCGCACCCTGCGCGTGCTGCTGGAAGCCGATGCGGGCGGGTCCGCCCCTGCCGCGGAGGCGGCGCGCCTGCACGACCGGCTGGGGGCGATCGAGGCCGAACTCGAAGCCCGGCGCCGCGCGGCCGAAGGCGAGACGATCGACATCGTCTATCTCGATTGAGTGGCGGATCCGCGTTCGAAAGGCGACGGTGACCGGTTTCGGTGGCATGGAGCGGGTGTGTTCCGGGATTGCGGAACGAGCGTCCGGCACCTAATGTAAGGATATTCCTTACGGAGCGTTGCGGTCGATGATTACGAGCAAGCTGACCAGCAAGGCGCAGACGACGATCCCGCAAGCGATCCGCGCGGCATTGCGCCTGCGGGAAGGCGATGAAATCGCCTATTCCATCGAAGGAGACAAGGTGACGATCCGCAAGGTGTCGTCGGTTGGGCCGCCCGCCGAGGATCCTTTCGGCGTCTTTTCCGAATGGGACGGCGAGGCCGACAGGAAGGCCTATGCCGACCTCTGATTTCGAGCGAGGCGACATCGTCAGAGTGCCGTTCCCCTACACCGATCGGCCCGTCAGGCAACACCGACCGGCGCTCGTCGTGAGTGCGGGCCGGATCGGTGAAAACGGAGCGTTGTTGTGGGTCGCGATGATAACGTCCGCCGACAACCGGCCATGGGCGGGTGATGTACCGCTGGGGGCGCATTATCGAGAGGCCGGCCTGCCTGCGCCGAGCGTCGTCCGTCCCGTTAAGATGGCGACGATCGAGGCGGCGCACGCCGAAAAGCTGGGCAGCATAGCGCCGGATCTGATCGCGCTGGTTGGCGAGCGGATCCGCACATATGCCGATCTTTGACGGTGGCCGGTCCAGTATGCCCATGGCAGTGTCCGGTGCGGATGTCGCCGTGCCGGGCATCTGGGTGATGGCGATGGGTCGGCCGGTGCCCGTCACCGCCCGCCGTCGTCCTCCAGCACGTTGGTCAGCACCTTGCGGATGGCCGCCTGGCGCTGCGCGGTCTGGATCTTGGCGCCCATCAGGTCGGTCACATAGAACACGTCCACGGCCTTCTCGCCGAAAGTCGCGACATAGGCCGAGCCGATATTCAGGCTGTGGCGCGACAGCGCCGCGGTCAGGTCGTGCAGGAGGCCGGGCCGGTCGAGCCCGGACACCTCGATCACCGTGTAGCGGTTCGACCAGGTATTGTTGATCGCCACCTCCGGCGCGATGCGGAAGGTGCGCGAGCGATGCCGCGCCGGCGACTTGCGGTGGGCGGCGGCAATCGCCTCGCCCACCTTGATCTCGCCGCGCAGGGCCTTTTCGATGCCGTCGGCGATGCGCTTGGCACGCCGCTCCTCGTCCTCGTCACGGTCGAACCCGCGGGTTATCGAGATGGTGTCGAGCGCCAGGCCGTCGGTGGTCGTGTAGATCTGTGCGCCGATGATATTGGCGCCCGCCGCCGCGCAGGCGCCGGCAATGATCGACAGGAGCCGCGGGTGGTCGGGCGCGAGCACGGTGAGATGCGTCACGCCCTGGCCGGCGATCAGGTCGACCCGGGTCGCCAGCGACTGGCCGGCCGCCTCGGCGCCGAGCAGGAAGCGCGCATGCTCTATCTTGGTGGCGAGATCGACCTTCAGCCAGTAGGCCGCATAGTGCCGGCCGATATAGCTCTCCATGGCCGGGCCTGAGAGTTCCGGCAGGGCGGTGGGCACGGCCTGGCGGAACTCCTCCTGCGCGATCTCGACGCGGCGCGTCCGGTTGACCTCCGAGAAGCCACCGGTCACCACCGGCTCGGTCTCGTAATAGAGCGTGCGCAGGAGCTGGCTCTTCCAGCCGTTCCAGACGCCCGGCCCGACCGCCAGGATGTCGGCCGTGGTCAGGATCAGCAGCATCTTCATGCGTTCCAGCGACTGCACGACGCCGGCGAAGGTCTCGATGGTCTTGCGGTCGCTCAGGTCGCGCGACTGGGCGATGGTCGACATGACCAGGTGGTTCTCGACCAGCCAGGCGACCGTTTCGGTCTCGGCCTTGGTCAGTCCGAAGCGCGGGCCGAGCCGGCGGGCGACCTTGGCGCCGGCGATCGAATGATCCTCCGGCCGCCCCTTGGAAATGTCGTGCAGGAACAGCGTGATGTAGAGAAGGTCGCGGTTGCGCGGCTGGATCGTCTTGATCAGGTCGGCGGCGAGGCCGAGATTGGGATCGCCGCCGCGCTCGATCTGCTGCAGCGTGCCGATGCAGCGCAGCAGATGCTCGTCCACCGTGTAGTGGTGGTACATGTTGAACTGCATCATCGCCACGACCCGGCCGAAATCCGGCACGAAGCGGCCGAGCAGGCCGGCCTCGTTCATGCGCCGCAGCACGACCTCGGCGCTGTTCGACGAGGTCAGGATGGAGATGAACAGCTGGTTGGCGGTCGGATCGTGGCGCAGCGTGTCGTCGATCAGCTTCAGCGACCGCGTGAGCAGCCGCATCGCGTCGGGATGCAGCGCCAGATTGTAGCGGTCGGCCAGCGCGAAGATGCGGATCAGGTTGACCGGGTCGCGGGCGAAGGCCTCGCCGTCGGAGACGGTGATCCGGTCGTGGTCGATCTGGAAATCCGGGCTCTCCTTCAGGCCCCGCAGCGATTTCGGCCGGAGCTTGGCCATGAACCGGTCGAGCACCGGCGCCGGTTTCTCGTGCCGCTCCTCGAGCTCCGCGCACAGGATGGCCGTGAGGTCGCCGACATCCTTGGCGATGAGGAAATAGTGCTTCATGAAACGCTCGACGTCGCGCAGGCCCGAATGGCCGCGATAGCCGAGGCGCGGTGCCAGCTCGCGCTGCAGGTCGAAGGACAGCCGCTCCTCCGCCCGTCCGGTCAGGAAGTGCAGGTGGCAGCGCACCGTCCAGAGGAACTTCTCGCAGCGGCGGAAGATCTGCATCTCGCGCCGGTCGAACACGCCCTTCCTGGCGAGCTCCTCGTCGGTCTTCACCCGGTAGGCGTAGCGAGCGATCCAGAACAGGGTGTGCAGGTCGCGCAGGCCGCCCTTGCCGTCCTTGACGTTGGGCTCGACGAGATAGCGCGACTGGCCGGTCTTGCGATGGCGCTCGTCGCGTTCGGCGAGCTTGGCGGCGACGAATTGCGGCACGGTGCCGCGCACCACCTCGGCGTCGAACCGCTGTTCCAGCTCCTTGAACAGGCCCTTGTCGCCGAGAATGTGGCGCGCCTCGAGCAGCGCCGTGCGGATGGTCTGGTCGGCCCGCGCCTGGCGGATGCATTCGTCGACCGAACGTGTCGCGTGGCCGACCTTCAGGCCCATGTCCCAGAGGCAGTAGAGGATCGCCTCGGCGACGCTCTCGCCCCAGGCAGTCTGCTTGTAGGGCAAAAGGAACAGAAGGTCGATGTCGGAGCCGGGGGCCAGCATGCCGCGGCCATAGCCGCCGGTGGCGACCACCGTCATCCGCTCGCCGGAGGACGGGTTGTCGGAGGGATAGAGGCGCGAGACGACCCAGTCATAGGCCAGGCGAATGATGTCGTCCTGGAAGCCGGACAGCGCCTCGGCGCAGGCGCGCCCGTCGGCATCGGCGATCAGCCTCTGCTCGGCGGTCTTGCGCGCTTCGCCGAGCCGGCGCTTGAGGATCTGCACCACCTCCGCACGGGCTTCGCGCGAATTGCCGGCATGGACGCGCACGGCGTCGAGATCGCGGGCGATCGCTTTGGGGTCGACGAGCGGGCCGTGGTCGGCGGCGCGGCGGCGCGGGCTGGCTTCGAGGCTCGTCTGGTCCATCGCTGCTCGTGAAGATCGCGTCTGAGGAAGGGGCATCCCGTGCGAACTTCGCACGGGCCCGAGGTGCCGCCAAGTTTCGGGGCGCTAGAGGCCGCTCGCGCCGCCGTCCGCGCGCGGATCATGCGCACCATCGAGGCTCTGGTCGGGGAACCAGGTCACGCCGCCGGCATGTCCCATCGTGTCGGAATAGCTCTCGCCGATGAAATCGGCGGCGTGGCCGATCCGCTGCAGCTCCCTGACGAGGCTCTCGTCGAAGCGGTCCTCGAAACGCAGCCCGGTCACCGTCGAGCCCCAGGTGCGGCCGAGCAGCCAGCGCGGCCGGTCGAGCGCCTCCGCGAGCGGCACGCCGTGGCGGACATGGCGCTCGAACACCATGGCCTGCGTCTGCGGCTGGCCCTCGCCGCCCATCGTGCCGTAGCCGAACACGCGGCCGTCCTTCAGCCGCGCCAGGGCGGGATTGAGCGTGTGGAACGGCCGTCGCCCCGGCTCCAGGGGATTGAGCGCCTTCGGATCCAGGGCGAAGCTTGCGCCGCGGTTCTGCATCAGGAAGCCGGTCGAGGGCGAGATGCAGCCCGAGCCGAACTCCCAATAGATCGACTGGATATAGGAGACGACGCGGCCGTCGGCGTCGGCCGCGCCCATCCAGATCGTGTCGCCGGCGGCCGCGCGCTGCGGCCAGGCCAGGGCCTCGCGCATGTTCACCGCCGTCGCCTCGCGCTGCAGCGCGGGTTCTGCGAGATAGGCCTGAGGGTCGCCGGCCAGGTGATCGAAGTCGGTGACGAAGCTGTCGCGGACAATGAAGGCCCGTTTTGTCGCCTCGACGATGCGGTGGACGAAGCCGGGCGTTTCCGGCGCGACCGACCCGTACATGGCCTCCAGACGGTCGACGATGCCGAGGATGATCAGCGAGGCGAGCCCCTGGGTCGGGGGCGGCATGTTGAACACCTCGCCCAGGGAATGGTCGAGGCTCAGCGGCGCGCGTTCGACCGCGTAATAGGCCTGCAGATCGGCGCGGGTCACCGGCGAACCGATCAGTTCGAGATCCTTGGCGAGCTCGCGTGCGATGTCGCCGCGATAGACGTCCTCGAAACCGGTGCGCGCCATGTGGTCGAATGAAGCGGCGAGCTGCGGCTGTTTCAGCAGGGCGCCTTCAGCCGGCGCCTTGCCGTCGACGAGGAACAGGTCGGCGAAGCCCGGGCAGTCCTTCAGTTCGTAGAGCTTGTCGACCGTCAGCCGCGCCTGCGAGCGGGTGACGGCATAGCCCTCGCGGGCAGCCCGCATGGCCGGCTCGAGCAGCACGCTGCGCGGCAGCCGCCCGCCCGCGGCCTTGGCCATGGCATTGGCCATGCGCCAGCCGCCGATCGCGCCCGGCACGGTGAGGGCGGCGAGCGGCCCGCGCGTCGGCATTTCGTCGTAGCCGCGGTCCCGATAGGCGCGGATGGTCGCGCGCTCGCCGGCAAAGCCGGCGGCCTCGATGCCGCGCACCTTGCCGCCCGGTTCGTGGATCAGCCAGAAGCCGTCACCGCCGACATGGGTCATGTGCGGATAGACGGCGGCGATGGCGGCGGCGGCCGCGATCATCGCCTCGATCGCATTGCCGCCTTCGGCGAAGATCTGGCGGCCGGCTTCGGCTGCCGCGCTGTGAGGGGCCGCGATCACGCCGCGCGAGAAGGGGCCTTGTGCCATCCGGAACGATCCCTTGAATGCTCAGCCGGACCGGCGCGCCGGTCCACCGACCTGTCCTAGCCCGCGGGGCGCGGCGAGGCTAGTTGCGCAGGGGCGGCTACGCAGTCTTGCCGAGGCGCCCCTCATTGCCAAGGCGCGGCCGCCGCGTCAAAGCGCCATCGACCGGCCGAGCTCCTCGCGCGTGACCTCTGCTTTCGCGCCGGCCAGCACGATCCGGCCGCGCTCCATCACGGCGAAATCATCGCCCAGCTCTTCGGCGAAATCGAGATATTGCTCGACCAGCAGGATGGCGATGTCGCCCTTCCGCCTGAGATAGCCGATGGCGCGGCCGATATCCTTGATGATCGAGGGCTGAATGCCTTCGGTCGGCTCGTCGAGCACGATGAGGCGCGGCCGCGTCACCAGGGCCCGGCCGATGGCGAGCTGCTGCTGCTGGCCGCCCGACAGGTCGCCGCCGCGCCGCCCCAGCATGTCGCCGAGCACGGGGAACAGCGCGAAGATGTCGTCGGGAATGCTGCGGTCGCCACGTTTCAGTGGCGCGAAGCCGGTCTGCAGGTTTTCCTTCACGGTGAGAAGCGGGAAGATCTCGCGGCCCTGGGGCACATAGGCGATGCCGCGACGGGCGCGTTCGAAGGGCGGCATGCGCGTGATGTCGCGGCCCTCCCACAGGATCTCGCCCGCCGAGACCGGCTGATGACCGACAATGGCGCGCAGCAGCGAGCTCTTGCCGACGCCGTTGCGGCCGAGCACGCAGGTCACCGCGCCCGGGCGTACCGTCAGCGACACGTCGCGCAGCGCCTGGGCGGCGCCGTAATGCAGGTCGACATGACTGACCTCGAGCATGGTCTGAACTCCTCTCTCGTCATCCGCCGCGCGGCCGTTGCCACACAGGGCTTGCCTGTCACCGCCCGAGATAGACCTCGATGACCCGCTCGTCCGCGCTCACCTGGTCGAGCGCGCCTTCGGCGAGGACGGATCCCTCGTGCAGGCAGGTGACCTTGACGCCGAGCTCGCGGATGAAGCCCATGTCGTGCTCGACCACCACCACGGAATGGCTTCTGGCAATGTCCTTCAGGAGGTCGGCGGTCGCCGCGGTCTCGGCGTCGGTCATGCCGGCGGCAGGCTCGTCGATCAGCAGGAGCTTCGGGTCCTGGCCGAGCAGCATGCCGATTTCCAGCCACTGTTTCTGGCCGTGCGAGAGTTCGGCGGCGAGCCGGTTCCTGTGGTCGCCGAGCCTGATGACGCCGAGGATCTCGTCGATCCGGGCGGCGATGCCGGCCGACCGGCGCGCGAACAGCGTGCCGAACACCGTGCGGCTGGCCTTGACAGCCATCAGGAGATTGTCCGCCACGGTCTGGCTCTCGAACACGGTCGGCTTCTGGAATTTGCGGCCGATACCGAGATTGGCGATCGCGGTCTCGTCGAGCTGCGTGAGGTCGGTGTCGCCGGCGAAGATGACGTCGCCCGTGTCGGGCTTGGTCTTGCCGGTGATGACATCCATCATGGTGGTCTTGCCGGCGCCGTTCGGGCCGATGATCGCGCGCATCTCGCCGGGCGCGATGACGAAGCTCAGGCTGTTGAGCGCGCGGAACCCGTCGAAGGTGACGCTGACGCCGTCGACATAGAGCAGCGACTGGGTGACGACCTGCGGCCGGGTCAGCGCCTTGACCGGCGCGGCGGCGATGTCGGCCTCGATGAGATCGGCGAGCATGGTCCGCTCCTATTGCGCCGGCTGGGCCGCGGTTCCGGCCGGCGCCTCGCGTCGGTCGCGCCGCGCCGCCGACCAGGCGGTGAAGGTGCCGAGCACGCCCTTCGGCAGCCACAGCGTGACCACGACGAACAGGGCGCCGAGGGCGAACAGCCAGGCCTCCGGGAAGGCGCCGGTGAACCAGCTCTTGGCGAAATTGACGAGGCCGGCGCCGAGGGCCGCGCCGACGAGCGTGCCGCGGCCGCCGACCGCCACCCAGATGATCGTCTCGATCGAATTGGCCGGATGGAATTCGGACGGATTGATGATGCCGACCTGCGGCACGTAGAGCGCCCCGGCAATGCCGGCCATCACCGCGGATACGGTCCAGACGAACAGCTTGAAATGCTCGACCCGGTAACCGAGGAAACGCGTCCGGGCCTCGGCGTCGCGGATCGCCACCAGGATCTTGCCGGCCTTCGAGGTCACGATGGCGCGGGCGACGAGATAGCCCGCCATCAGCGCCAGGGCGGACAGCGCGAACAGCACGGCGCGCGTCGGCTGGGCCTGGATGTTGAAGCCGAGAATGTCCTTGAAGTCGGTCAGGCCGTTATTGCCGCCGAACCCCATATCGTTGCGGAAGAAGGCGAGCAGCAAGGCATAGGTCAGCGCCTGCGTGATGATCGACAGATAGACGCCGGTGACCCGCGAGCGGAAGGCGAACCAGCCGAACACGAAGGCGAGGAGGCCCGGCACCAGAACCACCATCAGCAGGGCATAGGGGAAGGACGAGAAGCCCCACCAGGTCAGCGGCAGCTCCTTCCAGTTGAGGAACACCATGAAGTCGGGCAGGACCGGATGGGCATAGACGCCGCGCGGCCCGATCTGGCGCATGAGATACATGCCCATGGCATAGCCGCCGAGGGCGAAGAAGGCGGCGTGGCCGAGCGAGAGGATGCCGCAATAGCCCCAGACGAGATCGACCGCGACGGCGAGCAGGGCATAGGTCAGATATTTGCCCCAGAGCGCCATCGCCGTATTCGACACGTGGAAGGCGGAATCCGGCGGCACCGCGAGATTGAGGATCGGGACCAGGACGGCGGCGAGCGCGACGAGGCCGAGGAAGATCCAGCCGGTGCGGTCGATGGTCTGGAACAGGAAGCGGCTGAACATTATTCGACCACCCGTCCCTTGAGGGCGAACAGGCCCCGCGGACGTTTCTGGATGAACAGGATGATGAAGACGAGCAGCAGGATCTTGGCCAGCACCGCGCCGGCATAGGGTTCGAGGAACTTGTTGGCGATGCCGAGGGTGAGGGCGGCAACCAGCGTGCCCCAGAGATTGCCGACCCCGCCGAACACCACGACCATGAAGCTGTCGATGATGTAGCCCTGGCCGAGATTGGGGCTGACATTGTCGATCTGGCTGAGCGCCACGCCGGCGAGTCCGGCGATGCCGGATCCGAGGCCGAAGGTGAAGGCGTCGACCCAGTTCGTGCGAATGCCCATGGCGCCGGCCATGCGCCGGTTCTGGGTCACCGCCCGGGTCTGAAGGCCGAACGGCGTGCGCTTGAGGATGACGAGCAGCGCGGCGAAGACCAGCGCGGCGAACAGGATGATGGCGAGCCGGTTGGCCGTGATGGCGAGGTTGCCGAGCTCGAGCGACCCCGACATCCAGGACGGCGTGACGACTTCGCGATTGGTCGCCCCGAACCACGAGCGTACGGCCTGCTGCAGGATGAGGCTGACGCCGAAGGTGGCCAACAGGGTTTCCAGCGGCCGGCCGTAGAGGTGGCGGATGATCAGGCGCTCGATGGCCACGCCGACCGCGCCCGCGACCAGGAAGGCGAGCGGCAGCGCCACGAACAGCGACAGGTCGATGAGGCCCGGCGCCACGGCGCGCAGCGCCTGCTGTACGACGAAGGTCGTGTAGGCGCCGAGCATGACCATTTCGCCATGGGCCATGTTGATCACGCCCATCACGCCGAAGGTGATGGCGAGGCCGATGGCCGCAAGCAGCAGGACCGAACCGAGCGAAAGCCCGTACCAGACGTTCTGGACCGCCTCCCAGAGTGCGAGCGAGCGGCGCACGGCGCCGGCGGCGTCATCGGCGGCCTGGCGGACCAGCGGCGGCGCGCTCGGGCCCGAGCGCGCCGAGCACGGCCAGCGCCTGGGCGTCGCCGCGCCGGCCGACCGTCGCGATCGCCGCGATCCGCTCGGCATCGCCGGCACCGGGATCGGTGACGAGAATGGCCGCGCGCGCCTCTTCCATCATGCGCCTGACGCGCGGATCGCCTTCCCGGGCGAGCGCGGCGGTGAGGCCGGCGAGGGCGCCGGTGTCGCGCGACTTGAAGACGGCCTCGGCCGCGGCGAGCCGGCGGGCCGGATCGGGGTGCGAGAGACCGAGCGCGCCCATGGCGGCGTCGATGGCGCGCCGGACGGTATTGTTGAGCCGGACCGGACGCGTGCCCTCCGGCGCGGCGGCCGGTTCGCCGGTCGCGGCAACCGACCAGGTGCCGGCGGCCGAGCGTATATAGACGCTGCGATCGGCCGGCCGATAGACGAGGCGGCCGTCGCGCAGGGCTTCGATCACCGGCGCGGCCTGGGCAAGGCCGGATCCGGAGAGGGCGGCGACCGCCCCGGCGATCTCGTTGAAATTGTCGGTTGCGAACCGCTGCACCAGGGGGCGGGCGCGCGCCGCCTCGTCCTGCGCGCGCACTGGCGCGACGCCGGCGGCGATGACGGCCAGCGCCAGAAAGGTCAGGATGAGTGACAGGCGTCGCATGAACATGTCCGGGCGGGAGCGGGCGGCAAGGCTGTCGGCGCCGGGACGCGCGGGGCGCGTCCCGGTCGTCGGGCGGTCAGGGTCAGCGCTGCGCCGAGCCGCCGCAGCGGCCGACACGGACGTTGAAATTGCCGCAGTTCATCGGCGCGCGATGATCGGCGATCAGGTCGCGCGAGCCTTCCAGATGCGGCGACCATTCCTGCGCCACGACCGTGCCTGGCGTCTGCCAGACCGTGGAGAACTGACCGTTCGCCTGGATCTCGCCGATCAGCACCGGCTTGGTGATGTGATGGTTCGGCATCATGGTGGAGATGCCGCCGGAGAGGTTCGGCACGGCAATGCCGATCATCGCCTGGCGCACCTTGGTCGGATCGGTGGTGCCGGCCGCCTCCACCGCCTTCACCCACATGGCGAAGCCGATGACATGGGCCTCCATCGGATCGTTGGTCACCGCGCGCGCATTGTTCTTGAAGGCGCGCCAGCGGGCGATGAAGTCCTGGTTGGCGGGCGTGTCGACCGACTGGAAATAGTTCCAGGCGGCGAGGTGGCCGACCAGCGGGCGGGTGTCGAAGCCGGCAAGCTCCTCCTCGCCCACCGAGAAGGCGATGACCGGAATGTCGGTGGCCTTGACGCCCTGGTTGCCGAGCTCCTTGTAGAAGGGAACGTTGGCATCGCCGTTGATCGTCGAGATGACCGCGGTCTTGCGGCCCGACGAGCCGAATCGCTTGATCGCCGCGACACGGGTCTGCCAGTCGGCATGGCCGAACGGCGTGTAGTTGACCGAGATGTCCTCCGGCTTGATGCCCTTGGACAGCAGATAGGCTTCCAGGATCTTGTTGGTGGTGCGCGGATAGACGTAGTCGGTGCCTTCGAGCACGAAGCGCTGCACGCCTTCCGCCAGGAGGTAGTCGACCGCGGGGATCGCCTGCTGGTTCGGCGCGGCGCCCGTATAGAAGATGTTGGGCGAGGATTCCTCGCCTTCGTACTGCACCGGATAGAACAGGATCGCGTTCAGCTCCTCGAACACCGGCAGGACCGACTTGCGCGACACCGAGGTCCAGCAGCCGAAGGTGACGGCGACGCGGTTGCGGGTGATCAATTCGCGTGCCTTCTCGGCGAACAGCGGCCAGTTGGAGGCGGGATCGACCACCACCGGCTCGAGCTGCCGGCCGAGCAGGCCGCCACGCTTGTTCTGCTCGTCGATCAGCATGAGCATCACGTCTTTCAGCGTCGACTCGCTGATCGCCATGGTGCCGGACAGCGAGTGCAGGATACCGACCTTGATCGTTTCCTGCGCCCGGGCGGGCGCGCTGGTCAGGCCGGCCGCCAGGGCCAGGCCGGCCACGAGGCCCAGCACCTTTGATTTCAGGTTCAACATGAAGGTTCCCCGTTCTGGTGTTCACCGTCGGACTTCGAAGGCCTCGGAACCGGCGGTAGGCGGGAGACAGACTCGCAACGGTTGTGCCAGCCCCGTCCGGGTGTCTTATATTATTGATTTTGTTTGAGTATCTTTGATTCGAAGGTGGCGCTGCGGGGACGGGCCTGCCACCCGTCTTAGCGGTTGCACAAAATTTCACCGGACGATTCTGCTCAATTCTTGAGCGTGAAGAAAAAGTGCAAGCAATTGAGGCAGGCGCGGCCGGCTCGGCCCATGGTCCAGCCAGCCGTGACCTCGTCTTCAATTTTCCTTAACCATAAGGGCGTCACCTCAGGCCGGTACCCGAACGAGGAGTTCTCGATGACCGCCAGCGAGACCGTGGCCAAGGCCGCGGACGAAGCCGCCGGCAGAACCGGCTGGCGCGCGGCGGCGGCCGTCTATCTGCGCCGGGACGTGCTCATCGTCCTGTTCCTCGGTTTCGCCGCGGGCCTGCCGCTGGCGCTTTCCGGCTCGACGCTGCTGGTCTGGATGGCCGAGAGCTCGGTCGACCTGAAGACCATCGGTCTGTTCGCCCTGGTCGGCACGCCCTATACGATCAAGTTCCTCTGGGCGCCGGTGGTCGATGCCGTCGACATCCCCGTCCTGTCGGCCTGGCTCGGCCGCCGCCGCGGCTGGCTCCTGTTCAGCCAGATCCTGCTGATGGCGGCGATCGTCTTCCTCGGTCTGCAGAACCCCGATGTCTCGCCCTTCATGATCGCGCTCGGCGCCGTGCTGGTGGCGACCGCCTCGGCGACCCAGGATACGGTGATCGACGCCTACCGCGTCGAGAGGCTGCAGCCTTCCGAGCAGGCGGCCGGCATGGGCGCCTATGTCGCCGCCTATCGCATCGGCATGCTGGTCTCCACCGCCGGCGCGCTGCTGATCGTCTCCTTCTTCGAGAAGGTCCAGGGCTTCGACAAGGCGACCGCCTGGTCGCTCGGCTATTGCGTGATGGCGGTCTTCGTCCTGGTCGGCATGGCCACGACGCTGATCGCGCGCGAGCCCGAGCGGTCGGCCGAGGCGGCCGCGACGGTCCACGCGCAGGGCAATCCGGTTGCCCGCGTCGCCAAGGCGGCGGCCGGCGCCTTCTCCGAGTTCCTCACCCGCGACATGGCGGTGGTGGTGCTCGCCTTCGTCGTCCTGTTCAAGTTCTGCGACGCCTTCGTCGGCGCCATGACCGGCCCCTTCGTCATCAGGGGCATGGGCTACAGCCGCGAGGAATATGCCGCCATCGTCAAGGGCCTCGGCCTCGCGGCGACGCTGGCCGGCGGCTTTGCCGGCGGCTTCATCGCCCGCGGCCTCGACCTCAGGACCAGCCTTTGGCTCGCCGGCATCCTGCAGATGGCGTCCAATCTCGTCTTCGCGCTGCAGGCCCAGGCCGGCGTCAGCTACGCCATGCTGGCCTTCGTCATCGTCGTGGAGAATTTCACCGGGGCCATAGGCACGGTCATTTTCGTGGCTTATCTGTCCTCGCTGTGCAATTCGCCGCTCCACACCGCCACGCAATATGCCCTGCTCGCCGCGCTCGCGGCGGTCGGACGCACCTATCTGTCGGCGCCGGCGGGCCTGGTGGTCGAACAGACCGGCTGGTTCTGGTTCTTCGTCCTGTCCTGCCTCACCGCGCTGCCGAGCTTCGTCCTGCTGTGGTGGCTGCAGGCACGGGGCCATTTCGACAGCCTGGCGCGGCCGACCGGTCCGCTGGCCGCGGACGACTGATCGCCGGCGATCGGCGGCTTCGGCCGGGGGGAGCGCCATGAGCGAGATTTTCCGCTCCTCGGGCGATCTCCTGGCCGACCGGCGCTACGACTACGCGATGGCCGCCCGTCGCGAGGGCGACCTTGCGGCCAGCGCCGACCTCATCGCCCAGGCGCTGGAGATCGCACCCGGCTGGGCCGCGGGCTGGTTCGCGCTCGGCGAGGTCGAGCGCGACCGCGGCCATAGGGAAGCTGCGATCGCGGCATTCCGCGCGGCGGCGGACCATGATCCCAAGGATGCCCTCGGCGCCCGGCTCATGCTCGCCCGGTTTGGCGTCGAAAACATTGATGGGGGCGAGCTGCCGGCCATGTCGCCCGCCTATGTCGCGACATTGTTCGACCAATATGCGCCCCGTTTCGACCGGGCCTTGCGCGAAAAGCTTGCCTACCGTGGCCCCGAAATCCTCCTCGATGCGGCCGGTCGCGCCAGCGCCGCGGCGGGCCGGCCGTTCCGGTTCCGCCGCATGCTCGATCTCGGCTGCGGCACCGGCCTCGCGGCCGAGGCTTTCGCCCCGCATGCCGACGCCATCGACGGCGTCGACCTCTCGGCCAGGATGGTCGAGATCGCCCGCGCCAAGCGTCTCTATGCCAGCCTCGAGGCCGGCGATCTCACCGCCTTTCTCGCCGCCCGCACGGCCGGCGCGGCGGACCTCGTCGTCGCCGCGGACGTCTTCGTCTATTGCGCCGACCTGAAGCCCATCCTCGCCGCCGCCGCGCGGGCGCTGGAGCCGCAGGGCCTCCTCGCCTTCACCGTCGAGACCCACGATGGCGAAGGCGTCGTGCTCGGCGACGGCCTGCGCTATGCGCACGCGCGGCACCATATCGAGACGCTGCTCGCGGCGCTGCCCTTCCGTGCCCTCGTGCTGGAACCGGCATCGTCCCGCCGCGAGGGTGGCGAGCCCGTTCCCGGCCTCGTCGTGGCGGCGGCGCGCCTGGGCTGAGCCAAGCGGCAGCAATTGACGTCCGCAGCGCGGGACGCCACAGCATGAACCCATGAATTGTCGCCACGCCGGCGGCCGCAGGACGCCATAGCCCCGGACCCATGAATTATCGCCACGCCTATCATGCCGGGAATCCGGCCGATGTGATCAAGCATGCGGTGCTCGCCTTCGTGATCGACCATCTCCTGAAGAAGGAGGCGCCGATCCGCATCGTCGACACCCATGCCGGCATCGGCCGGTACGACCTGACCTCCGACGCCGCCGAGCGCACCGGCGAATGGGTCGAGGGCATCGGCCGGCTCTGGGGCAAGCCCCTGCCGGAAGCCCTCGAGGCCCTGGTCGGTCCCTATCTCGACGTGGTGGCGCGGCTCAATCCGGACGGGCGGCTGCGCTTCTATCCCGGCAGCCCCGACATTGCCCGCCTGATGACGCGGCCCGGCGACGGCATCACCGCCTGCGAGCTGCATCCGGAGGACGGCGCCTCGCTCGCCGCGCTCTATGCGCGCGACCGCCGCATCAAGGTGATCGACCGCGACGGCTGGCTGGCGCCCAAGGCCTTCCTGCCGCCCAAGGAGAGGCGCGGTCTCGTTCTCATCGATCCGCCCTTCGAGGAGCGCGCGGACTATGACCGGCTGGTCGAGGCGCTGGCGTCGGGCCATCGGCGCTGGGCCACCGGCACCTTCCTCCTCTGGTATCCCGTCAAGGATCCGGCCGTGGTCAAGCGGTTCCACGGCATGATCGCGGCACTCGGCATTCCCAAATGCCTCACCATCGAGGCGATCTGGCGTCCCGTCGACGGCACGCGCCTTGCCGGCGCCGGACTCGTCACCGTCAACGCACCCTTCACGCTCGCGGCGGCCTGCAGGGCCGCGGCCCGCCCACTCTGGGAGACGCTCGGCGTGCCCCAGGGCCGGCTCGGCGTGATGGGCGAAGCGGCCTGACCATCACGAGCGGCAAGGAGGCGGGATTGAGCAAGATCGGTCTGACGGATGAGGAACGCGCCCTGGTCGCGCTGGTCGCCAAGGGGCGGGACAGCAAGCTCAGAACGTTTTTCGACGCGTTTGTCTGGTATCTGCCGCTTTTCGCCTTCGGCTTCTACGGGCTGGCCATCAAGGATGTCAGCCTCATCTTCCTCTGCCTCGTCTTCCTGGCCGCGCTGATCGTCTGGGCACTCTTTTCGGCGAGCGCCGAGCGGCAGCGGCTCGTCTCCATCCTGGTCAAGCTCGATGCTTTCGAGCGAGCCGGGGATAGGACGCAAGAAATACCGGAGGAACCACCGCAGCCGGGCCAGCCGGGTGAGCCGGGCCATTGACGGCTTGCGCCGCAGGCGGGTTCAGCGATCCGCGGGCAGGTTCATCTGCCTGACGGCATCGACGACGAAGAGGGCGAGTGCCGCGCCGACGGCAAGGCCGACGGCGACGATGGCGAGGTCCGCAAGCACGAGCGTGATCATGACACAGCCCTTCGAGGCTCGGGTGACGGTCGTCATCCGCGGCTCGGGCCGTCGGGGTGCGGCTCCAGCTCAGGTCAGGGCCTCTGGAAGCGAATGGTGAGTGGGGATGCAACTACGCTCTCCGCCTCATTCCCACTCGCTAGTCGCGCTTGTGGATCAGGAGTCCTGCCGATGCATTTGCCCGTCGCCCCCGGCGGCCAGGGCCCGGAGCGCCATCCTGAAGTTTGGATGTTTCAGGTTAACGGACAGTTCATCTTTGAGGCGCCGGTTGGCGACGCGTTTGCACTCGCCGTAGAAGCTGAGGCCCATCGGCGACAGCCCGGCCGCCTCGATCGGGATGTCGGGCGGTACCGGCAGCCCGAGCAGTTCGGCCGCAAAGGCGACGACGTCCTGGGCGGGCGCGGGTTCGTCGTCGGTGACATTGACGATGCCGTCGAAACGCTTGTCGAAGCTTGCCAGCACCGCCGCGGCGATGTCGTCGACATGGATGCGGTTGAACACCTGGCCCGGCTTGATGATGCGGCGCGCCGTGCCGCGCGCGACGTTGACCAGGGCGTTGTTGCCCGGCCCATAGATGCCGGAGAGGCGCAGGATCGACACCGGCACGCCGGCCGACCGGCCGAAGGCGGTCCAGGCGGTCTCGGCCTCCAGCCGCTCGACGCTGCGCGGGCTGACCGGCTTCGGCGGCGTCGCCTCGTCGACCCAGCCGCCGCCATGGTCGCCATAGACGCCGACGGTGGAGAGATAGGCGATCGCGCGCGGCCGGCGTGCGGCGAGCACGGCCGCGCAGTGCTCGAGCACCGGATCGCCCGAGGCATCGGGCGGTGCCGAGACGAGCACGTCGTCGGCCTCGCCGAGCGCGGCCGAGGGCGCATCCGACAGGTCGGAGCCGTCGAACGGCAAGGCGGTGACCGGCCGGCCGGCGACGCCGTCCGCGGTGAAGCGGGCCGCGCGATCGGCGGTGCGCACGGTGGCGACGACCTTGTCGTAGCGCCCTTCGGCCGCGCGCACCGTCGCCTGCGAGGAATAGCCGAGGCCGAAGATCAGGAGTGTTGTCATCAGGTCCATTCCTCGCGGACGGTTGGATCGGGCTCGAGGCTCGCGTCGATGCCGGCGAGCCGGGCCGGCGCGAGCTGGCGCAGCGCCCAGATCGCGGCGCCCCGCACCAGGGGCGAGGCGTCGGCGACGAGCGCCTGCGCCGTATCGGCCAGCGCCGGCTCGGCGCTGTTGCCGATGGCGATCAGCACGTTGCGCACGAAGCGGTCGCGGCCGATGCGCTTGACCGGGCTCCTGGTGAAGAGGGCGCGGAACGCCGCATCGTCGAGCCGGGCGAGCTCGGCGAGCCGCGGCCTGCGCAGGGCCTCGCGCGCCGCAAGCTTCATCTCGCGCCCGGTTTCGGCGAATTTGTTCCAGGGGCAGACCGCCAGGCAATCGTCGCAGCCATAGATGCGGTTGCCCATCGCCTTGCGGAACGCGCGCGGGATCGGCCCCTTGTGCTCGATGGTCAGGTAGCTGATGCAGCGGCGGGCATCGAGCTGGTAGGGGGCCGGAAAGGCGGCGGTCGGACAGGCGTCGAGACAGGCCCGGCACGAGCCGCAATGGTCGCGCTCCGGCCTGTCGGGCGGGATCGCGAGCGTCGTCATGATCGAGCCGAGGAACAGCCAGGAGCCGAAGCCGCGCGAGACGAGATTGGTGTGCTTGCCCTGCCAGCCGAGGCCAGCCGCGGCGGCCAGCGGCTTTTCCATGACCGGAGCAGTGTCGACGAAGACCTTCAGTTCGCAGCCGGTCGCCTCGGCCAGCCAGCGCCCGATCGCCTTGAGGCGCGACTTGACGAGATCGTGATAGTCGTCGCCCCGGGCATAGACGGAGAGAAGGCCGGCCGTGCGCTCGCCCAATCCGTCAAGCGGGTTCTCGTCGGGGCCGTAATTGAGGCCGAGCATGATGACGCTGCGGGCGTCCGGCCAGAGCACGGCGGGGTCTGCGCGCCGCTCGGCGGTTTCGGCCATCCAGGCCATGTCGCCGTGAAAGCCGCGGGCGATCGCCGCCGCCAGCCGTGGCGCGGCGGCCGGGATCGCGTCGGGCAGGGTGAAGCCGACGCTGTCGAAGCCGTTGCGGCGCGCCTCGTCGACGATGGCCTGGCGCAGCGCGCCGGGATCGCTCAGAAGTCGAGATCGGCGTAGGTCGCGCTCGCGGGCGTTCCGACCACCCGATCGGCCAGAAGCGGGCGGAACGAGGGGCGTGACTTCACCCGCGCATACCAGTCCTTGGCTGTCTCGTCGTCGTTCCACGGTACTTCGCCCAGATAGTCGGCGACCGACAGGTGAGCGGCGGCGACCAGGTCGGCATAGCTCAGCTCGGCCCCGGCGAGCCAGTCGTTGCGCGCCGCCAGCCACCCGATATAGCGCAGATGGTAGCGGATATTGGCGCGCGCAGCCCTCAGCGCGTTGGTATCGGGGGCGCCGCCGCCATATTCGGCCGACATGAACCGCTTGTCGATCTTTTCGGCGACCAGTGGCCCCGACACCTCTTCGAAAAACTTGGTGCCGAACCAGTGCATCAGCCGTCGCACCTCGACCCGCGCCGCCATGCCGTCGGGCATCAGGCGCCGCTCGGTCTCGGGCTGGCCCAGCTCGTCGAAATAGGCCGCGATGATGTCGGCGCCGGGAATGATGAGGCCGCCGCCGGCATTGAGGATAGGCGTCGTTCCCTCGGGGTTGAGCCGCAAGAAGTCCTCACGGCGCTCCCAGGGCCGCTCTTCGATGAGTTCCACCTCCACGCCGCGCTCGGCCAGGATCAGCCTGACGAAACGCGAATGAGGGCAGAAGAATCGATGGTGCAGTTGCATCCGATCAAACCTGGACGGTCCGCAATCGACGGCCCTGTTGTGGTTTTTCGATGACATTTGGTTCAGAGGTGGCGTGAATAGCCTCCTCCCGGTCACGAAACAACCACGCGATTCGCATGATCAGTTTAACGACACGTCATGCTTAACCGTTCATGAAGGCGCCCTGCGCTATCACGATGGCGCGCCAGCACTGCTTCCTCCGGAGAACCCCATGGACATCGCCAATCTCGGCAAGGCCCTGATCCTCGGCCTCGTCGAGGGCGGGACGGAATTCATTCCCGTCTCCTCCACCGGCCACCTGATCCTCCTCGGCCATTTTCTCGGCTTCCATTCCACCGGCAAGACCTTCGAGGTGCTGATCCAGCTCGGCGCCATCCTTGCCATCGTCCTCGTCTATTTCACCCGGCTTCTCGGTGTCGTCCTGTGCCTGCCGACCGATGCCTGGGCGCGCCGCTTCGTCGTCTCGGTGCTGGTCGCCTTCCTGCCGGCCGCGGTGTTGGGCGCTGTGCTGCACGGCACGATCAAGTCGCTGTTCGAGCGCCCGGCTCTCGTCTGCCTCGCGCTGATTCTCGGCGGCATCGTGCTGCTCTTCGTCGACCGGCTGAAGCTGCGCCCGACCGAGGACAATGCCTTCCGCTTCTCGCCGATGCTGGCGCTCAAGATCGGGCTTTGCCAGTGCGCGGCGCTGTTTCCCGGCGTGTCCCGCTCCGGCGCGACCATTGTCGGCGCACTCCTGATGGGCACGACCAAGCGGGCGGCGGCGGAATTCTCCTTCTTCCTCGCCATGCCCACCATGGCGGGCGCCTTCGCCTACGACCTCTACAAGAACTACAAGCTGCTCGATTTCTCCGACATCAGCGCCATCGGCATCGGTTTCGTCGCGGCCTTCATCTCCGGCCTGTTCGTCGTCCGCTTCCTGCTCGACTATGTCAGCCGGCACGGCTTCGCGCTCTTCGCCTGGTGGCGGATCGTCGTCGGTGTCGTGGGATTGGCCGGGCTGGCCATGGTCGGCTGAAGCGCGCGCTTTCGCATGCCCGCCCTCCTGCTGCAGGGGCGGTCGTGGCTCCAGGCTCGTCCCTTCACCATGAAAGACGGAGCCGCATGGCAAGGCGGATGCCGATGAGGCGCCGCGTTCGGGGTTTCATGAGCACGGCTCTTGCAGACTTGCGCATCCCTCATGGCAAGGTGGCCGCGCCCTCGGCGCGGCCCTCGAACCACGACGAACCTTGCTGCAGGAATGCCAGCCCGCGCCGCCTCAGCGGGTCTGTTCGGCGAACTGGCCCTGCCGGCGGAAGCGCCAGAGATAGCTCGGCACGATCGCCTCGACCGATTGCGGATGGATGCCGAGGCCCTGCAGCGTGCGACCGTCGGCGGTGGCGCCGGCGCTCACGACGTTGTCGACCTTCAGAAGCTCGACCTGGTCGGGCGTCAGGGGCGGGTTCGGGATATATTGCAGGAACTTCGCCTGGAAGGCGGCGAGCCCGAAGGGCAGCGTCATCAGCGGCCGCCGGCGACCGGTGGTGGCCAGCACGAATTCGATGATCTCCTTCATCGATTTCACCGCCGGGCCGCCGAGCTCGTAGGTCGTGCCGGCCTTGGCCTTGCCGTCGACCGCGGCCATGACGGCCTCGGCGACGTCGCCGGCGAAGACCGGCTGGAACCGGGTTTCGCCGCCGCCGATGAGCGGCATGACCGGCGACATCTGGGCAAGCGCCGCGAAGCGGTTGAACAGACCGTCCTCAGGCCCGAACACCACGGAGGGGCGCAGGATCACCGCGTCCGGCTTCTGGCGCAGCACCCCGGCCTCGCCCGCCGCTTTCGAGCGGGCATAGAGGGCCTGGCCATCGGCATCGGCGCCGATGGCGGAAATATGGATCATCCGGGCGCCGGCATCGGCGGCGGCACGCGCCACCGTCTCGGCGCCGCGGCCCTGGACCGAGTCGAACTTCTGCCGGCCGGTCTCGTAGAGAATGCCGACGCAATTGATCAGGATTTCCGCCCCCTCGGCGGCATGGCGCACCGAATCCGGATAGCGCAGATTGGCCTGGACCGGGCTGATCTGGCCGACGGCGCCGAGCGGCTGCAGGTGGCCGGCCAGGTCGGGCCGGCGCACCGCGACGCGGATGCGGAAGCCGCGGCGGGCGAGCGCCCGCACCACATGCCGTCCGATGAAGCCCGAACCGCCGTAAACCGTCACGAGCCGGTCGAAGGTCTGCATCTCCTGCCCCTTTGAAAGCGCATCTCGAATGCCGCGTGATTAGTCCATTTCAAAAGAGCCGTACAGAGCAACGGCCGCATGGCCGGCGGCTATCCGGTCATGACCGCGCGTGACAGGCGGTCGTCACACGGATGGGTTGCGCCGGGCCGGACCGGAAACGAGGAAGACCGCGAGCGCGAGCAGCGCGGTGGCGCTGACCGCGATCGCCAGCGGCCAGGCGCTGGAGCCGAGGCCGTGACCGACCAGGATGCCGGTCACCGCCCCGGACGTCATCTGGATGAAGCCGGCGAGCGAGGAGGCGGCTCCCGCCTTGTCGGGAAACGGTTTCATGGCGCCGGCCAGGGTCTGCGGCATGGTCAGGCCGAAACCGCAGGTATTGATCGCCATCGGCACGAGCACGCCGGCCGGGCCGAATCCGCCGGCCGCGAGCGCCGCCACCATGGCCAGCCCGCCGATCACCTGCAGCGTCACGCCGGTGCGGATGGTCCAGTCTTCGCCCTTGCGCAGGACGAGCCGGGTGCCGCCGAGGCTGCCGCTGACGAAGCCGACCACGCAGCTGCCGAAGGCCGCTCCCGCGCCGATCGGGCTGAGGCCGTAGAGATCCTGCATGACGAAGGACGAGGCGGAGATGAAGGAGAAGAGACCGGCATAGCCGGCCGCATAGATCGCGGTATTGGCGGCGAAGGTGCGGTTGGTGACGATGCCGCCGAAGGTCCTGAGAATGCCGAGCGGCGAGATCGGCGCGGTCGAGCGCACCTTCAGCGTTTCCGGCAGGCGGGTCACCACCAGGACAAGGGCGCCGATGCCGAAGGCGAGCGCAATGAGGAAGGTGGAGCGCCAGCCGAAGGCGACATGGGCGAAACCGCCGCCGATCGGCGCGAGGGCCGGCACCACGCTCATGATCGTGCCCATCAGGGCCAGTTCGCGCGCGGCGCGCCGCCCGTCGTAGAGGTCGCGCACCACGGCGCGGGCCACCACGATGGGGCCGGCGGCGCCGAGCGCCTGCAGCGCGCGGGCGCCCGTCAGCATCTCGATCGAGCCGGAGCTTGCGCAGACTGCCGTGCCGAAGCCGTAGAGAACGAGGGCGCCGATCAGCACGGGGCGGCGGCCATATTTGTCCGAGAGCGGTCCGTAGATGATCTGGCCGAGGGCGAAGCCGGCGAGGAAGGCCGAGAGGGTGAGCTGAACCTCGGCCGTCGAGGCGCCGAGCAGGCGGCCGATATCGGGCAGCGAGGGCAGATACATGTCGGTCGACAGCGGCCCGAGCCCGATCAGCACCGACAGCAGCATGGTCAGGGCAAGGCTGTCGGGACGAAAGGCCATCTGCGCGGGTTCCGGAATGAAGGCGTCGCTCTACGCGAGCCGTGCGCCCCTGTCGAGCCGAGCCGGCGGGCAGCCGTCGTCAGCTCAAGGCGGCGATGGCGCCGGTCGCGCCGAGCCAGATGACGCCGTAGCGGATGGTGCGCGCGATGCCGGTCAGCACCAGGGTGGGCAGGAACGGGTAGCGGGCCATGCCGGCGACGAGCGTGATCGGATCGCCGATGACCGGCAGCCAGCACAGCAGCAGCGCCGCCCAGCCGAACCGGCCGAACAGGCGATGAACGCGCTCGACCATGTCGGACGGCAGGCGGAAGCGCTCGAGCCAGGCATGACCGGTCGTGCTGTCGGCGCCGCGCGCGATCAGCGTGCCGATCCACCAATTGGTAAGGCCTCCGGCAATATTGGCTGCGGTCGCGACCAGGAACAGCATCATGGGATGCGGATAGCCGGCCGCGATGAAGCCGACGAAGACCAGCTCCGAGCCCCCGGGCAGAAGCGTCGCGGCCGAGAAGGCGGCGGCGGCCATGGTGGCGAGGGTGGTGACGTCGGCGAGCAAGATCGGGCCTTTCCGGGCCAGCATTGGCGGCGCGCCCTCTTGCCACGGCGGCCGGCTCTTGCACAGGGACTTTCACGGCCGTTTAATACGGCTCCGTAACGAGTTGAGGCGTGCCGATGGCTGTCCATTTGCGACCTGCCCAGGCGATCAAGCTGATGCACGACCTGTCGCTGGCGCTCGTCCAGGACGGCGAGCCCGATCTCAGCGCCCGCCAGCTCGCCATCCTCCTGACCATCTATCTCGAGCCGCCGCCGCACCATGTGCGCGACCTCGCCGCCCGGCTGAAGGTGACGAAACCGGTCATCACCCGGGCGCTCGACAGCATGGGCAAGCTCGACCTGGTCTCCCGCCGCCGCGACGAGCGCGACCGCCGCGACGTCGTCATCCAGCGCACGGTGAAGGGCGCGCTCGCCATCGAGCGGCTCGGCGATCTCGTGGTGGCGCAGGCACGCAGCCTGCCGCCGTGAGGTGGCGGACATGGCTCGTAAACCGGGGTGTGCTAAAGGCTGAGGGATGACTGCTTTCGATCGCCGCCTGACGCCGGCCCGCCCCGACCTCGCTGCAGCCAGCCTGAAGGGCCGGGTGGAGGCCGCCCGCTTTGTCGAGGGGAGGTCCGCACGGGTCGCGGCGCCGATCGTGCCGCTGCGCGGCGCGCCGCGCGCCGAAGCGATGCTCGACACCGAGCTGACCTATGGCGAGCCGGTGACCATCTACGACGAGGCCGGCGGCTGGGCCTATTTGCAGTCGGGCCGCGACGGCTATGTCGGCTATGCCCCGGCCGAGGCTTTCGGCGCCCCGGCGGCCGCGACGCACCGCGTGGCGGTGCTGCGCACCTATCTCTATCCCGGGCCCGGCATCAAGCTGCCGCCGACCGGTCTGATCCCGATGAATGCCGGCCTGACGGTGACCGGCCTTGCCGGCGATTTCGCCGTCACCGATACCGGCGCCCATGTCATTGCCCGCCATATCCGGGCGATCGGCGAGCATGCCGAGGATTTCGTCGCGGTGGCCGAGACCTATCGCGGCACGCCCTATCTCTGGGGCGGGCGCACCAGCCTCGGCCTCGACTGTTCGGGTCTCGTGCAGACCGCGCTGGAAGCCGCCGGCATCGCGGCCCCGCGCGACACCGACATGCAGGAGCGCGCGCTCGGCGTGGCCCTCGCCTCGGGCGCGGACCTTCAGGGGCTCCGGCGCGGCGACCTGATGTTCTGGAAGGGCCATGTCGGCATCATGGCGAGCCCGACGCGCCTCCTCCATGCCAATGGCCACCACATGATGGTGGCGGAAGAGGACGTGGCCGAGGCGGTCGAGCGGATCGCCGCCAAGTCGTTCGGAGCGATCACCAGCGTCCGGCGGCTGTCGGTCTGAGGCGGCGGGGGCCGGTTCAGCCGTCGCAGACCGGCTTGTCGCATTCGCGCACCGCGCGTACCGCCGATTCGATCGTGCCGCGGCCCGGCCAGCCGATCAGCGCGACCCCCGCGATCAGCCAGGACGGCGTTGCCGCGAGATTGGCGGCATTGGCGAGACGCACGGCCTGGGCCAGCACGTCGCCGACCTCCTGGCTGTCGGCGGCCTTCTCGACCTCGTCGACATCGAGACCGATGTCGCGGGCGACGTCGAGCGCCCGGATGCCGTCGAACACGCCACGCGCGGCCATGGAGCGGTCGTGGAATGCCCGGGCCTTGTCCTCGCCGCCGACCTTCTTCACCGCATATTCGACGCGCGCCGCCTGGAACGAGGGCAGGCCGAGGCTCGGCGCGTTGATGAAGCGGATGCGAAGGTCGGGGTCGGCCTCGGCCATGGCCTTCACGTCGGCGGCCGCGCGCCGGCAATAGCCGCAATTGGAATCGTAGATCTCGGTCAGCGTCAGGTCGGGGCTCTGCGAGCCGATCGAGAAGCCGTTGTCGAGATCGATGATCTCGCTTTCGAGCTCCACCGGCACGCGGTGGTTGGCGACGGTCCTGCCGTCGGGCCCGCGCAGCGCGAACCAGGCATCGTCCGCGCGCGCCGGCAGGGCCGCGGCAGAGGCGACGAGGACGGGCGCGGCGAGCGCTCCGGTCAGGACGAGGTGGCGGCGGGTCAGCATGGCGGTCACATCATGGGTGGCGCGGATGGCCGCACCATGGCAACGCCCCGGGCTGCCGAGGCAAGTCACGCCTGCGTGACGAGCCGCGCGGAGGCCCGTCCTCCGCTCAATAGCCGTGTTTCGGATCGACCACATTGGTCAGCGGCTCGCCGCGCTCGGCCGCCAGGATCTGCCCGGCGACATAGGCGGCGATCGCCGGCGGCGAGGAGATGGCCGAATTGTGCGGCGTCACCGTCACCTTCGGATGCAGCCAGAGCGGGCTCGTTACCGGCAGCGGCTCGGTTTCGAAGACGTCGAGCACGGCCGCGCCGAGCTTGCCGCTGTCGAGGGCGGCGAGAATGTCGGCCTCGACCTGCAGCCCGCCGCGGCCGACATTGATCAGCACAGGCCCGCCGATCGCCTCGGCCTTGGGCATGCGGGCGAACAGACGGGCGTTGAGGAAGCCGGCCGTGTCGGGTGTCAGCGGCAGGATCGCCACCAGGATGTCGGAAACGGACGCGATGGCGGCGAGGCCCTCGTCGCCATGGAACATCTCCACGCCGGCGATCTCCTTCGGCCGGCGGCTCCAGCCGGCCACCTTGAAGCCCATCACGCCGAGCTTCATGGCCGCGTCCTGGCCGAGCTGTCCGGTGCCGAGCAGGCCGACGCGAATGTCGCTCGCCTGCGGCTGGTCGCGCAGGTCGGTCCAGGAGCGCTCGCGCTGGAAGCCGTCATAGATGCGCACGCGCCGCAGCGCCATCAGGCAGTGCATGACGACATATTCCGACATGCGCGTGGTGAGGTCGGGGTCGACCACGCGGACGATCGGCACGCCCTCGGGGAGCTTCTTGTCCTTGAACAGGTGGTCGACGCCGGCGCCGAGCGAAAAGATCGCCTTCAGGTTCGGCAGGGCCGAGAAAGCGCCCTCGCGCTGCTTCCAGGCGGCCGCATAGCTGATCGCCGCGGGGTCATAGGCCTCCGTGTCGAGGACCACGGTCCAGCCGGGCAGGGCGTTCTGGAAGCGGGTGCGCCAGGGCTCCGGGTCCCAGGCGGTGATGCCGAGCAGCAGGGTCGTCACGGTGCGGTACTTCCATTTCCGACGGGAGCAAGATCGAAGGCGGCGGCGAAAAGCGCCTTGGTGTAGTCGTTCTCGGGCGACTTGAACACCCGCGCCGCGGGGCCGGCCTCGACGATCTTGCCGCCCTTCATCACGATGATGTCGTCGGCGAGCGCCGAAACCACCTTCAGGTCGTGCGAGATGAAGAGATAGGTGAGATCGCGCCTGGCCTGGAGGTCGCGCAGGAGATCGACGATCTGGGCCTGGACGATGCGGTCGAGCGCCGAGGTCGGCTCGTCCAGGAGCACGAAGGAGGGCTCCAGTACCATGGCGCGTGCAATGGCGATGCGCTGGCGTTGGCCGCCGGAAAATTCGTGCGGATAACGATGGCGCGTTGCAGGGTCCAGGCCGACATCGGTCAGGGCGGCGATGACGCGCTGCTCGCGTTCGGCGGCGCTCAGCCCGCGGTGATGCACGTTGAGGCCCTCGCCGACGATCTCGGCCACCGACATGCGTGGCGACAGCGAGCCATAGGGATCCTGGAACACCACCTGCATGTGCCGCCGGTTCGGCTGCATCGCCTTGAAGCCGAGCCCGGCAATGGGCTTGCCCATGAACACGATGGTGCCTTCCGAGGAGATCAGCCGCAGCAGGGCGAGGCCGAGTGTCGTCTTGCCCGAGCCGGACTCGCCGACGATGCCGAGGGTGCGGCCCTGGCGCACGGCGATCGACAGGCCGTCGACCGCCTTCACATGGCCGACGGTGCGGCGCAGCAGGCCACGCTTGATCGGGAACCAGACCTTGAGGTCGCGGGCCTCCATCACGACCGGCCCGTCGGCCTTGTCGCCGCGCTCGACCGGCGCCGGCTCGGCCGCCATCAGCGCGCGCGTATAGGGGTGGGTCGGCCGCTCGAAGATGTCGGCGACCGGCCCCTGCTCGACGATCTTGCCGTAGCGCATGACGCAGACCCGGTCGGCGATCTTGCGGACGATGCCGAGGTCGTGGGTGATGAACAGGATGGCCATGCCCTCCTGGCGCTGCAGGTCCTTCAGCAGCGCCAGGATCTGCGCCTGCACGGTCACGTCGAGCGCGGTCGTCGGTTCGTCGGCGATCAGCAGGTCCGGTTCGTTGGCGAGCGCCATGGCGATCATCACCCGCTGGCGCTGGCCGCCCGAGAGCTGGTGCGGATAGCTGTCGAGCCGCTGGGCGGGATCGGGAATGCCGACCTTGCCGAGCAGCTCGACGGCGCGCTTGAGGGCCTGCGCCTCCGACAGGCCCTTGTGCAGGGTCAGCACCTCGGCCACCTGCTGTCCCACCGTATGCAGCGGGTTGAGCGAGGTCATCGGTTCCTGGAACACGATGGTGATGTCGTTGCCGCGCACCTCGCGCATGGCCGGCTCGTCCGCCGCGATCAGGTCGCGGCCGCGGAACAGGATCTCGCCCGACGGGTGCGAGGCGGCCGGATAGGGCAGGAGCTTCATCACCGACAGGGCCGACACCGACTTGCCGGAGCCGGATTCGCCGACCAGCGCGACCGTCTCGCCGCGCCGGACGTCGAACGAGATCCGGTCAACCGCCAGCGTTTCGGCGCCGGCCTGGCGGAACGCGACCGACAGTTCGCGCACCGACAGGAGCGGCGTTTCGATGGCGTCGGTGCCGGCGCTGTCGCTGGTCATGGCAGGGCCCTCAGGAAACGGTCGAGATCGCGCGGGGATTCGGGGTCGATCAGGTCGATGTTGCCGGCAAGGCCAAGCTTCCTGTCGCCCGACAGCAGGGCGCGGCAGCCGGCGGCCTCGGCGGTCGCGAGGTGGATGGCGTCGGTCAGTTTCAGTGCCGGCAGCCGGGCGCGCAAATGTGCCGCCGTGCGCAGCACCTCGGCGGTGACGGGGCTGACGGTGAGCGGCAGGACCTGGCCGGCGAACAGGTCGTCGTAGCCGAGGACGAGGCCGTCATCGCGGGCCCGTAGCGGCTGCACCAGCACCTCGGCATAGCTGAGCCAGCTCGTCACCGCGGCGAGCCGTCCGGCCTCGATCCGCTCCCAGACGGGATCGAGGGCGCCGGCGGCGGCCTCCGATCGCTCCATCAGCCGGATCAGCACATTGGCGTCGAGATAGACCGGCACCGCCACGGTCGTTCCGTCCGGCGTCACGCGAAGGTCTTGCGCGGGTCGAAGGCATCGCGCACCGCTTCCCCCGCGAAGATCAGCAGCGACAGCATGACGGCCACCGTGACGAAGGCCGTCAGCGCCAGCCAGGGCGCCTGCAGGTTGGACTTGCCCTGCTGCAGCAATTCGCCGAGCGAGGGCGAGCCGACCGGCAGGCCGAAGCCGAGAAAGTCGAGGGCGGTCAGGGTCATCACGCTGCCCGAGAGGATGAAGGGCAGGAAGGTGACCGTCGCGACCATCGCATTGGGCAGGAGATGGCGCTTCATGATGGTGAGCGAGGAGACGCCGAGCGCGCGCGCCGCGTTGACATATTCGAAATTGCGGGCGCGCAGGAACTCCGCGCGCACCAGGCCGACCAGCCCGACCCAGGAGAACAGGAGCAGAATGCCGAGCAGGACGAAGAAGCTCGGCGTGATCACCGAGGAGATGATCAGCAGCAGGTAGAGCGAGGGGATCGCCGTCCAGATCTCGATGAAGCGCTGGAACAGCAGGTCGGTCCAGCCGCCGAAATAACCCTGCACGGCGCCGGCCGCGATGCCGACCAGCGAGGAGATGATGGTCAGGGTCAGGCCGAACAGCACCGAGATGCGGAAGCCGTAGATCACCCGCGCGACGACGTCGCGACCCTGGTCGTCGGTGCCGAGCCAGTTCCAGTTGCCGAGCGTGCAATAGCTCGACCCCTGCGGCCGCTGGCTGCGCGGCATGGCTTCGGCGGCGGCGCAGTCGGGCAGCTTGTCGCGCTGCATCCAGGTCGGCGCGGAGGGAAAGGGCGTCACCGGGTCCTTGACGGTGGAGGAGGCGCTGTGCCGGATCGGCGGCCAGAGCAGAAAGGCCTGCTTCTCGGCGAACAGGTCGAGCAGGAACGGATCCTTGTAGTCGGCCGGCGTTTCGAATTCGCCGCCGAGGCTGCGCTCGGAATAGTCGAACAGGACCGGGAAATAATGCCGGCCCTCCAGATTGATGTAGAGCGGGCGATCATTGGCGATCGCTTCGGCGAACAGCGTCGCCACGAACAGCAGGAGGAACAGCCTGAGGCTCCACAGGCCGCGCCTGTTGGCCCGGAAATTGGCCAGCCGGCGCCGGTTGAGCGGGCTCAGCCAGTCGGTCCTGGGGCTGGCCGCGGGAGTCGGGTCGGTTCTGGTCGCCGATGCCTCCATGATCAGACCTCGCGCGCCTCGAAGTCGATGCGCGGATCGACCCAGGTATACATGAGATCCGAGATCAGGTTCACCACCAGCCCGACCAGCGAAAAGATGAAGAGCGTTGCGAACACCACCGGGTAGTCGCGGTTCAGCACGCTTTCGAAGCCGAGAAGGCCGAGCCCGTCGAGCGAGAAGATCGTTTCGATCAGCAGCGAGCCGGTGAAGAAGGCATGGACGAAGGCGCCGGGAAAGCCGGCGATGATGATCAGCATGGCGTTGCGGAAGACATGGCCGTAGAGCACGCCGCGCTCATCCAGCCCCTTGGCCCGCGCGGTCAGCACATATTGCTTGCGGATCTCGTCGAGAAACGAGTTCTTGGTCAGCAGCGTCATGGTGGCGAAGGCGCCGAGCGCCATTGCGGTGAGCGGCAGGACGAGATGCCAGGCATAGTCCAGGGCCTGGCCGACAAAGCTCATCTGCCGGTAGTTGTCGGAATGCAGGCCGCGCAGCGGGAACCAGTCGAGGAACGAGCCGCCGGCGAAGACGACGATCAGGAGGATCGCGAAGAGGAAGCCGGGAATGGCATAGCCGACCACGATGACGGCCGAGGTCCAGACGTCGAAGCGCGAGCCGTCGGTGACCGCCTTGCGGATGCCGAGCGGGATCGACACGGCATAGGTCAGGAGCGTGAGCCAGAGGCCGAGCGAGACCGAGACGGGCAGTTTCTCGCCGATCAGCGTCAGCACCGGGACGTCGCGGAAATAGCTCTTGCCGAAATCGAAGCGGATGTAGTTTTTCAGCATGAGCAGGAAGCGCTCATGCGCCGGCTTGTCGAAGCCGAACTGCTTTTCGAGCTGGGCGATGAACTGCGGGTCGAGCCCCTGCGCGCCGCGATAGCGGCTGGCGGTCGCCTCGGCCCCCGCCGCCGCCTGGCGGGCGGCATCGCCGCCGCCGGAGACGCGCTGGGTCGCCGAGGCGTCGTTGCCGGTCAATTGCGCGATCACCCGCTCCACCGGTCCGCCCGGCGCGAACTGGATGACCACGAAGGAGACGAGCATGATCCCGAACAGGGTCGGGATCATCAGGAGCAGGCGGCGGACGATATAGGTCAGCATGACCTCAGACTCGGCTGCCCTGAGTCCGTCGTCAATGGGGCCCGGGGCTGCGGCCCTGGCCTCAGCCTTTCGGTGCTCACGCGCCGTTGCTTTCGCAGAAGCGCAGGCGGTTGCCGAACGGGTCGTGCACGGTCAGTTCCAGGCCCCAGTCGGCCTGTTCGAGGCCGGGCCGCATGTAGGAATAGTGCGTGCCGATCAATTCCGCGTGCAGCGCGCGGATGCCGCGCATGCGCACGAAAGTGGTGCTGCCGGGGCTGGCATCGCCGTGATGTTCGCTCAGGTGCAGGACGAGACCGGCCCGCGAGATCTGCATGTAGAGCGGCATGCCCTCGTCGAAACGATGGTCCCAGTCGACGGCAAATCCGAGGAAGCCGAGATAGAATTCCCGCGCCTTGGCGATGTCGAAGATCCGGATGATCGGGATCGCCGCCTCGAAGCCTATGGTGTCGCTTTCGGCCGGCTTCGCCGTGCCGGCCGGCTCCTCCGCCGCGATCCGGGCGGCGAGCACGTTCCAGCCGGCGCAGCCGAACTGGGCTGCGACCAGCTCGAGCGCCTGCGCGTGGCTGATCTGAATATTCTTTGCGGCCAGGGACTGACGGAGCGTCGTGGCCATGGCCTTCGCGTCGCGGAACGAACGCATCGTTGCCGATCCTTCTCGTCGGGCGATCGAGGGTCCAGGGCTCGCATTGCTGGCTCGTTCGCCGTCCGGTCGGACCTCGTGGCACAACGAAGGCGCAGGCATCGATACGTTCACCAGACCCTGACGGGCGCGAGCGGCAGGCCGTATCAGCCTTCTGCAAGCCTTATCTGCTATAGGGGCGGCCGCCGTCAAGGACGGGCCGGCGCCCCGCCGGCCGGCGGCCATGCGGCATCGTGCGAAGGACCATGGATGTGATGAGGCCAGTCGGACGCCGCGACCTCCTGAAGCGTGCCGGTGCTTTTGCGCTCGCCGCCGCGCTGCCGGCGCCCGCGTGCGCCGCGGGCGGGGGCGACAAGGTGACGCTGGCCTGGGCGCCGGTCCTGCAGTCGCTGCCGCTCTGCGTTGCCCGCGACGAGGGGCTGTTCGAGCGTGCCGGCCTTGCGATCGAGATGATGCGCCTGCAGGCGCAGGCCCATCTCGTCGAGGCCGTCGTTTCCGGCCGCGCCGACGCCAGTGCGCCGGGCGCCTCGGTCGGCCTCGCCACCATTGCCGAGACCCGCGAGCCGGGCAGCCTGCGCGTTTCCGGCTTCCAGGGCGCGAGCAACAGTCTCAACCGCATCGCCGACGGGCTGATCACGCTGCGCCAGGCGCCGATCGCCGCTCTCGGCGACCTGCGCGGCCGTTCGCTCGGTCATCTGCCCGGCGCCTCCTGGCGCACGGTCGCCCGGCACATGGTGCGGCGGGCCGGCCTCGATCCGGAGCGGGACGTCCGTTTTGTCGAGCTTGCCGGCGGCCTGCACCGCGAGGCGCTGACATCGGGCACCGTCGAGGCGGTCCTCTCGGTCGAGCCGGTCGTGTCGCTGGCGGTCGCCTCGGGCACCGCGAAACGCATTCTCGCCAATCTCGGCGCGGCGGCGATCGCCGATCCCTTCTTCGCCGGAGCCTCGCTGATCGGCACGAGCTTCGTCCGCGAGCGTCCCGATGTCGCCCGCCGCCTGATCGGCGCGCTCGACGAGGCGACCAGCCGCATCGAAGCGGATTTCGATCGCTATCGCCCGCTCATCGTGCATTGCACCGGCATCGAGCCGGCCGAGGCGGGCCTCGTGCCGCAGCCCTATCTGAAGGGCTGGCGTGACCTCGGCGAGGCCGACCGCCGGTCGTACCGGGCCTTTGTCGAGACGCTGGTGACCGAGCGCGCGCTGAGTGCTTCCGCGCGCGGCGCCGACATGATCCTGAAGCCGAGCGACTTTTCCGCCTGATCCCGGCCGGCCGCTTCAGCCGGCGACGGCGAGCGTGCCGATCGCCATGGTGACGGCGGCCTGGGTCGGATCGATCACCGGAAGGCCCAGGGCTTCTTCCAGCGGCCGGCGATGCCGGGCCATGCCGGCGCAGCCCATGACGATGGCGCCGGCGCCGTCGATCTCCTTCAGCTGGCGCCCGACCGCGATCATGCGCTCCAGCGTCTTCTCGCCGGCGGCGGTCTCGGCCACCGACATTTCCAGTGCCCTTTCGCCGGCGAGCCGGTCGGTCAGCGCCATCTGCCTGAGATAGCGCATGTGGCGGGGGATGGAGCCGCTCTTGATGGCGATCACGCCGAACCGCTCGGCGCGGGCGAGCGCGGTCAGCACGCCGCTCTCGGCAATGCCGAAGACCGGGCGGCTGGTGCCCTCGCGCGCGGCATGGATGCCGGGATCGGAATAGCAGGCGATGACGAAGGCGTCGGCGTCGTTGGTCGCTTCCACCTTGCGGCGCAGCGGAATCGCGATGCTGTCGACATGTTCCTGGGTCTCGATGCCGAAGGGACCTTCGGCGAGCGTCGTGCAGACGATGTCCGGGCCTTCCGCATAGGCGAGGGGCTTCAGCGCCTCGCGCAGGCCCTCGGTGACCGCCTCGTTGGAATTGGGGTTGATGACGAGGATACGGGGTCTGCGTGCCATGGAGTTCCGCTCGCGCTGATCTGCCGGCTATTGTCAGCCTGTTCGACAGTGCCGTCCAGCCGGAGGAAGTCATGCCCGCCCAGCCCTACGATATCGTCATCCGCGGCGGCACGGTCGCCACCGCCAGCGGCCGTTTCCTCGCCGATGTCGCGGTTTCCGGCGAGACGATCGCCGCCGTCGGCCGCGGCCTCGGACCCGGCGCGCGCGAGATCGACGCGACCGGCAAGCTGGTCCTGCCCGGCGGCATCGACGCCCACACCCATATCGAGCAGGTCTCGGCGGGCGGTCTCCTCAATGCCGACAGTTTCGAGAGCGCCACCACCTCGGCGGCCTTCGGCGGCAACACCACGGTGATCTCCTTCGCCGCGCAGCACCGCGGCCTCGACCTGCGCAAGGTGGTCGACGACTATTCGGCGCTCGCCGCGCGCGGCGCGCTGATCGACTATGCCTTCCACCTGATCGTCGCCAATCCCGACGTCAAGACGATCGAGACCGACCTGCCGGCGCTGATCGGCGAGGGCCATGCCTCGATCAAGCTGTTCATGACCTACGACCTCATCAAGGTCGACGACGAGCCGCTGCTCGACGTGCTGCTCACCGCCCGCCAGAACCGGGCGCTGCTCTGCGTCCATGCCGAGAACCATGGCATGATCTCCTGGATGGGCAAGCGCCTGGTCGCCAAGGGCTACACCGCCCCGAAATTCCATGCGATCAGCCATCCGCGCGGTTCCGAGGCGGAGGCCTTCACGCGCCTGATCACGGCCGCGGCGCTGATCGACCAGCCGATCATGATCTTCCATGTCTCCACCCGCGAGGGCGCGGAGGTGATCCGCAAGGCGCGCGGCGAGGGGCTGAAGGTCTTCGCCGAGACCTGCCCGCAATATCTGTTCCTGACCCGCCACGACCTCGACAAGCCAGGCCTCGAAGGCGCCAAGTGGATGTGCTCGCCGCCGCCCCGCGAGGTGGAGGACCAGGAGGCGCTCTGGCGCGCGCTCGCGCTTGGCGACATCCAGACGGTGACCTCCGATCACGCGCCCTATCGCTTCGACGAGACGGGCAAGCTCTCCGCCGGCCCGCAGCCGACCTTCAAGCAGATCGCCAACGGCCTGCCGGGGCTCGAAGTGCGCCTGCCCCTGATGTTCGATGCCATGGTCTCCAAGGGCCGGCCGGAATTCGGCGGCCGCGGCCTCGAGGCCTTCGTCGATCTGACCGCCACGGCGCCGGCCTCGATCTACAACCTGCCGAACAAGGGCGCGATCGCGCCGGGCCTCGATGCCGACATCGCGATCTGGGATCCCGCGCGCGTCGTCACCCTCAGCGACCAGATGATGCACGATCGGACCGGCTTCACGCCCTTTGCCGGCCGCACCGTTCAGGGCTGGCCGGTCCATGTGTTGTCGCGCGGCCGCGACGTGATCGCCGGCGGCGCGGTTGGCGTCGCGCCGGGCACGGGGCGCTGGTTGAAGCGCCAGGGCGGCTGGGCGGCGGAGCCGACCGGCCGGCTCACCGCCGACATGGATCCCGAGCGCAATTTCGGCGCGCGGCTCCTGTAGGCCTGGCGCCGCAGCTGCTGGTCAAAGAGCTGCCCGGACATCGGTCCGGGCGAAGCCGTTGCCGGTGTAGAGCAGCCGGCTGCCATGGTCCTTGGCGAGCTCATAAGCGAAGCAATCGCCAAAGTTCAGCGCCGCTGGATGTCGGCCCTTGCCCCACATCTCGTAGGCCTGGGCCACCCGGTGGGCAACTGCCGGCGTCACATCGACGATCCGAAAGCCGAGCTCTGCGATCAGGCGCTCCATTTCGTCCCGTACATTGCGCCGAGCGGCGACGATCAGCGCCTCCGCAACAGTTGCGGCGGAAATGATCAGATCGTCTTCGGCCTGCAGAGCCGTCATGCACGCTTCGGCTGCCTGTTCGCGGAGAAGGATTGCCATCAGCGCGGAGGTATCGACGGCGATCATTCGGGCATCCCGTCGTCCGCATAAAGAAAGTCTTGGCTTCGCGCCGCGGTCGGTCCCGCCGTGGCTTTGGCCGCTGCCGAAGCCTGGACGGCGTCCATGAGAGCGCGGCGCGACCTTGCGGTCGGGCGAGGCTGAAGCGGCACCAGCCGCACGGCGGGCTGGCCGTGGCGTGTCAGGATGACTTCGTCGCCCGCTTCGGCGCGTCGCACGACCTCGGTCAATTGTGCCTTGGCGTCTGTCACGGAGACCCGCATGTGATGCTCCGATCCGGGATCGTTACCGTTCTGCGGCACGCTGAATTTAGACCAGCGAATGGTCCAGATCACATGATTGGTGGCAAAGGTGACGGTGGTGGGAGCGGCGGTGATCGAGCATCGTCGCGGCTCTTGAGCAATCGGGGCCGGCCCGCCACATTGGCGGCATGACACAGCACAGCCAGCCTCGCCAGACCAATCCCTTCCTCCGCCCCTGGACCACGCCCTTCGGCATCGCGCCGTTCGGCGAGATCGCCATCGATCACTATCGCCCGGCTTTCGAACAGGCGCTCGCCGAGCACCGCGCTGAGATCGAGGCGATCGCCACCGATGCGGCCGAGCCGACCTTCGCCAATACGATCGATGCGCTGGAAAGGGCCGGCCATGCGCTCGACCGGCTGTGCGGCGTGTTCTTCAACCTCGCCTCCTCCGATGCCGACGCAGACATCCAGGCGATCCAGCGCGAAATGGCGCCGGTGCTCGCCCAGCATGGCAATGCCATCAGCCTCGACGAGCGGCTGTTCAGGCGGGTCAAGGCGCTCCATGCCGCGCGCGACGGGCTCGGCCTCTCGGCCGAGCAGGCGCGCGTGCTCGACAAGACCTACAAGAATTTCGTCCGGGCCGGAGCCGAGCTCGACGAGGCCGGCAAGGCACGCATGCGCGCCGTCACCGAGCGCCTTGCGAGCCTCGGCACCGCCTTTACCCAGAACGTGCTGAAGGACGAGGCGACCTGGACGCTGCCGCTCGCCGAAGCCGACCTCGAGGGCCTGCCCGACGATCTCGTCTCGGCCATGCGCCAGGCCGCCCGCGACCGCGGCCTGGACGGCGCGGTGATGACGCTCGGCCGCTCCATGGTCGAGCCGTTCCTGAGCCTGTCGCCGCGGCGCGACCTGCGCGAGAAGGTGTTCAAGTCCTGGGTCAAGCGCGGCGAGATGGGCGGGGAGAGCGACAATACCGCGATCGTCGCGGAAACCGTGGCGCTGCGGATCGAGCGGGCGAAGCTGCTCGGCTATCCGACCTTCGCAGCCTTCAAGCTGGACGAGACCATGGCCAAGACGCCGGAGGCGGTCCGGGCGCTGCTCGAGCGGGTCTGGGCGCGCGCCAAGGTGCGCGTCGGCGAGGAGCGCGCGGCGCTGGCCGACATGGCGCGCGCCGAAGGCATGAACGCGCCGATCGAGCCGTGGGACTGGCGCTTCTACGCTGAGAAGGTGCGCAGCGCGCGCCATGCGCTCGACGAGGCGGCGCTGAAGCCCTATTTCCAGCTCGACCGGATGATCGAGGCGGCCTTCGATGTCGCCACCCGCCTGTTCGGTGTCACCTTCGAGCGGCGCCTCGACGTGCCGGTCTATCATCCCGATGTGCGCGCCTATCAGGTGCTGCGCGACGGCAAGCCGATCGGGCTGTTCCTCGGCGACTATTTCGCCCGCACCACCAAGCGGTCGGGCGCCTGGATGAGCGCCTTCCGCTCGCAGGAGAAGCTGTCGGGCGAGGTCCTGCCGATCATCGTCAACGTGATGAATTTTGCGAAGCCCGCCGCGGGGCGGCCGGCGCTGCTGTCCTTCGACGATGCCCGCACGCTGTTCCACGAATTCGGCCACGGCCTGCACGGGCTTCTCTCCGACGTCACCTATCCGCTGCTGTCGGGCACGTCGGTGGCGCGTGATTTCGTCGAGTTTCCCTCGCAGCTCTACGAGCACTGGCTGGCGCGGCCCGAAGTGCTCGCCCGCTTCGCGGTGCATGCCGAGACCGGTGAAGCCATGCCGCAGGCGCTGATCGATCGGCTGATCGCCGCGCGCAATTTCAACCAGGGTTTTGCGACGGTCGAATATACCTCCTCCGCGCTGGTCGACATGGCCTTCCATTCGCTCGACAGCGCCGAAGGCCTGGATCCGATCGCCTTCGAGCGCGACGAGCTGAAGCGTCTCGGCATGCCCGAGGGCATGGTGATGCGCCACCGCACGCCGCATTTCGCCCATATCTTCTCGGGCGACGGCTATTCGGCCGGCTATTACAGCTACATGTGGTCGGAAGTGCTCGATGCCGATGGCTTCGCCGCCTTCGAGGAGGCGGGCGACGTGTTCGACCCGGCCCTCGCCGCGCGGCTCGGCACCTTCGTCTATTCGGCCGGCAACAGCCGCGATCCCATGGAGGCCTACATGGCCTTCCGCGGCCGCGCGCCGGATCCGGAGGCGCTGCTGGTCAAGCGCGGGCTGGCCGAGGCGGCCTGACGCGCGGGCCGAACCGAAAGCAAAAGGGCGGCCCCTGTGAGGGCCGCCCGCTGATCGTGCCGATGGCGAAAGCTCAGTGCCGCATTTCCACTGTGCCGGTGGGCGTGCCGACGGCGCTGCGCCATTGCGCGGCGGTGCCGCGGATCCAGCCGACATAATCGCGTACCGGCACATAGATCGGCGCCGAGGTGCATTCGCGGCCGGGATCGGTGGTGCCGCCCTTGAGGATGCCGACCACGGTGAAGGCGCCGCCGCTGCGGCGGTAGACCGGGCCGCCGGAATCGCCGACGCACATGCCGGCGCGATGGGCGCGGTCCTCGCCGGACAGGCCGGCAAAGCCCCGCCCCGGAACGCTCGGCTGGGCATTGCGCATCAGCGCCTCGCGCAGCACGCCGTCGCGCGCCCGGGTGCGCTCCGTCGAGCCGAAGCCGGCGATCAGCATTTCCTCGCCGCGGCCGGCGCTGCCCCAGCCGCCCGGCAGGGCGGCGGCACGCGTGTCCGTGCCGAGCGGGCGGGCGAGCTGGATCAGCCCGACATCGTCGGAAGCGAAGCCATGGCGGGGATCGAAATTGGGATGGGCCTGGACGCGCGCGACCTGCGCGGTGGCGCGGCGGAACGAGCGGTCGAGATAGCGGACCCGGTAGCGGCCGCGGGCCGAGACGCAATGGCCGGCGGTCAGGACCAGGTCGGGGCCGATAATGGCGCCGGTGCAGACGCCTTCGGGCGTTTCGATGAGGACGGTCGAGCGTCGGGTGCCGTTGGGATCCCGGGCCGGCTCGCCTCGCATCACCGCTTCAGCGGAGGGCATGGCAGCCATCAGGCCGACGAATGCTGCAATCCAACCGATATGTCGCGCCACGGTAACCTCGCGCTTCGAGCCGGGCACAGCCGCCGTCCCGGACCTCAGAAGTGTTAACAGAGCCCCCTTACGGCAAGCTGTCAATGCGGCAGTCCCATAAGTCTGTGACAGTTCCATGATGCCGGAGATTTGCACTTGAACCTTCCCATGGGGCAGCCGGAGCCTGGCGGCCAGCCTTTCCATTGCACCCGCTAAGGACTTGTATTGCCTTGCGAGAATTGAGAAAATTGACGGCAATGATCCGTCCGAAGATCATGCGCCTGGGGGAAGACTTGAGGGGGTTCTGATGCTGGATGCGACGACCGCGACCTATCGGATCGTCATTGCCGACGATCATCCCCTGTTCCGCGGCGCCCTGCGCGAGGCGGTGACCGGGCTTGGCGTGCGTCTGGCGATCGCCGAGGCCGGATCCTTCGCCGAAATGTCCGACCTGATCGGCGCCGGGCCCGACGTCGATCTCGTCCTGCTCGACCTCGCCATGCCGGGCGTGAAGGGCTTTTCCGGGCTGATGTATCTGCGCGCGCAATATCCCGGCGTGCCGGTGGTGATCGTCTCGGCCACCGAGGATGTCGACGTCATCAGGCGCTGTTTCGAATTCGGCGCCTCCGGCTTCATTCCGAAGACGCTCGGCACCGAGGCGATGCGCGAGGCGGTGCGCCTCGTTCTCGACGGCGGCACCTATGTGCCTGCCGATGTCGACCTGGCGGCCAACAGCGATTCCGAGGGGGCGCGGCTGGTGGCGCGGCTTGCAAGCCTCACGCCGCAGCAGGTTCGCGTTCTCATGATGCTGTCGGAAGGCCTGCTCAACAAGCAGATCGCCTATGAGCTCACCGTCTCGGAAGCGACCGTGAAGGCCCATGTCTCGGCGATCCTGACCAAGCTCGGCGTCGACAGCCGCACGCAGGCGGTCATCGCCGCATCCAAGATCGCTGCCGAAGGCTGGCCGGGCCAGGCGCTCAACGGCTGAGGCCGGCCGGCCGCGGTCCGGTCAGCAGCATGGCGAGGCCTGCGAGCACCAGGGCCATGCCGGCGAGGCGCAGCGGGCCGAAGGCTTCCCCGAACACGAGCGCCGAGGCGCCGGCCCCGACAAAGGGCACCATCAGCGCGAAAGGCGCGACCGTCGCGGCCGGATAGCGGGCGATGAGCCGACCCCAGAGCGCATAGCCGAGGGTCGTGGCGACGAGGCCGAGATAGAGCGCGGCGAGCCAGCTCGCCGCAGAGGCGCCGGCCAGTGCCTGGCCCATGCCGCCGGGGCCCTCTGTCGCAAGCGCCAGCGCAAGGCCGGGCAGGGGCGGGACGAGGCTGGCCCAGGCGACGAGCGCGACCATGTCGACCGGCCCCGCCCGTTTCATCAGGATGTTGCCGAAGGCGAAACTGACGGGCGAAACGAGGATCAGGAGGAAGGCGGCGAACGAAAACTCGGCGCCGCTGGTCGCCGCGATGGCGAGGAGGCCGCCGCCGGCCATGAGCAGCCCGGCCACCTGCCGCCTGCCCGGCACCTGGCCGAACAGGGCTGCCGAAAAGGCTACGGTGAAGAGCGCCTGACTCTGGACGATCACCGCGGCGAGACCTGGCGGCACGCCCTGGGCGATGCCGACGAACTGGAACAGGAACTGGCCGAGGAACAGCATCGCCCCGATTGCCGCGAGCCGCGGCCAGCCGATGGCGGGCCGCGCCACCAAGAGCACGGGCAGGGCCGAGAGGGCAAAGCGCAGCACCATCAGCAGCGCTGGCGAGAAGCTGTCGAGCGCCGTGCGGGTGACGACGAAGGCGATGCCCCAGATCAGGGTGACCGCGAGCGCGAGGGCGGCATCGATGGGCCTCATGGTCCAAGACTGCCGTCAGCATCACGGCCGGCCAAGCTCATTTCGCTGATGGCCGCCATTCGCGGCGGCCATCCGCGCTTGCCGCGCATGGCGGCGACAAGAGCCCCCGCCGGCCGCTCGCGCGGGCTGGCGGGGGGCCGCGTCCGCCCCCCCACTGCAGACGCGGCTGTCGATGACCGCTTCGCTCAGAAGCGGTAGTTGACGCCGGCCCGGACGATGTCCGCGCTGATCCGGGCATTGGCATAGATGAGGATGGCGCGCAGGTCGTTGCGATAGGTCTGCGTGCCGAGATCGACGTGCAGATATTCGAGCTTGGCGGTGATCTGCGGCGTGATCGCGGCTTCGACGCCCGCGCCGAGAACCCAGCCGAGATGGGTCTTGGAATCGCGCGAAACGACGTTGGCGGTCCGGCCGGCGCCGTCGTCGTAGTTGGCCTCGGTCCGGTCGGTGCCCTTGGCGATGGCGAGACCGCCGGTGGCGTAGACGAGGAAGCGGTCGACCGTGAAGCCGAGGCGGCCGCGGATGGTGGAGAGCCAGCTGATGCCGTTCGACCAGCGCTGGTCGACCCGGTCGCCCGGCTGCCAGACATCGGTCTCGAAAGCGCTGGCATTGCTCTTCATGCCGGTCAGCGAGAAGTCGGCCTCGAGGCCGAGCACCATCCGGTTGATCTGGTGGTTGTAGCCGATCGTGCCGCCGATCAGCCAGCCATTGGCCCGCTGCGAGTCGGCCATGTCGCCGTCATAGACGCCGAGGCCGGAATAATAGGAGGTGGTCCAGCCCTGCCGCATCGTGCCCCAGCCGTGGCCGCCGCTGATGCCGGCATAGAGCCCGGTCCAGCGATAGGCCGGCGCGGCATCGGCGAAAGCGGCCGGCACGGCGACGGGCATGTCGGCGGCGATGGCGGGTATCGCCGCCGCGGCGGCAAGGACGATGCCGGAAATGAGCTGTTTCATCGGGCTCCCCAGGAAGATCGCTTGGTGCAAATGACGTGGCCGGCTCGGGCCGACGCGAAACGGTGGCGGCCGCGGCGCGGCGCAACAGCGCCCGTGCGAGGAGGGCGGCGGCATCCGGAAGCGGCGACCAGGGCGAGAGACGGGCGCGATATTCGACGGCTCCGGCCAGCGCCGCCATACGGCAGGTGGCGTATTTTTGCGATGCTGAGCCGGCTATCGCGAAGAAAGTCGCCGGGCACACGGGGGCATGCGGAGTCGGTTAACCAGCGCGCGGCCTTTGGCTGTCGTGGCTGCCGAAATACGCCATCGGTCGTATCTGCAGGCCGGCGCGGGCGATCTATGGGAAAGGTCGGGCGGGTTCTCGGCGCAGAGGCCGCCTGGCGCTTGCGCCTCTTTCACGCGCCGTCGAGCGGCCTCGGCCGCTTTTGCTGGGGAGAGACCCATGAAGACCATCGCCGTTGCGGCCGCCGTGTCGCTGATGTCCTGCGCCGCCGCCTTCGCCGCGAGCGCTCCGGCGTCGACCAAGCAGACGAAGACCGAAACCGTTGCCGCCGCCAAGGCCGGCACGGCCCAGGCCGAGGTTCGCAGCTTCTATTATCGCTGAAGTCAGGCGTGCCCGCTGCGCGCGGCGGGCACGCCAACCGCGACCCGAAGGCTCAGAGCTGCTGGGCCTGGAAGGTGTTGCAGGCGCTGATCTGGCCGGACCGCAGGCCGGTCATGAACCAGCGCTGGCGCTGCTCGGACGAGCCATGGGTGAAGCTGTCGGGCACGACATAGCCCTGCGAGCGCTTCTGCAGCATGTCGTCGCCGATCGCCGCCGCCGTCTGCATGGCGGCCCGCACGTCGTTCTCGTCCATGAAGCGCGAGCGCTGCTGGGTGTGATAGGCCCAGACGCCGGCGAAACAGTCGGCCTGCAGCTCCACCCGCACCTGCAGCGCGTTGGACTGGGCCTCGCTGCCGGACTGCTGCTGCGCCTGATGCACGCGGTCGAGCAGGCCCATCAGGTTCTGTACGTGATGGCCGATCTCGTGCGCCACCACATAGGCATAGGAGAACTGGCAGGCCTGCGCCTCGCCCGTGCAGCCGCGGAAGCGGGTGGTCAGTTCCTGGAAGAAGGCGGTGTCGAGATAGACCTTGCGGTCATTCGGGCAATAGAACGGGCCCATGGCCGATTGCGCCGCGCCGCAGCCCGAGCGTGTTCCGCGCGTGAACATGACGAGGCCCGGCGCCTCGTAGCGCCGTCCGGCCTCCTGGAAGATCTTGGTCCAGGCGTCCTCGGTCGAGCCGAGCACGGCGGCGACGAAATCGCCCATCTGGTCGTTCGGCGCGCCCTGCCGCGACGGCTGCTGCTGCTGTTGCTGCGTCTGCCGCCCGCCGCCGGTCACCGCGTCGTAGCCGCTGAGCAGCACCGCCGGATTGATGCCGGTCATGTAGGAAATCAGGCCGATGACGATCATGCCGCCAATGCCGATTCCGGCCGGGCCGCCGGGAAGGCCGCCGCCTCCGCCGCCGCCGCGCCTGTCCTCGACATTGTCGGAACGCCGGAAATCATCGTAACGCATGGGTCAATCCCCTTGGGGTTGCCGGGATCATGCCGCCAGTGACGTGCCGGCGCAACTCCCGCCGTGACACAATGGTTTTGCCGGAAATTAAGTTTTACAGTTCGTTTATATTTACCTCTCGGTCATAGAATAAAAAACAATTCCTCTCGCCGGCTTAAGTATCCTTTTACCCTGTCTGGCCAATCTTCACCCGTGTGCAGCGTCACATTTGTTCCGCGTACCGAGTGCCGCCTCATGCGTCTGAATTTGAACGGAACCGCCCGATCAGGTGACCGCGTACGGGCGGTCCGTTCACCTTCACTGGTCCCGGACCAGGAGGTCGGCATCGGCCTCGGCAACCGCATCGTGGTCGGCGACTGCGTCGCCGCGCTCGATGCCCTGCCGGCCGCCTCGGTGGACCTCATCTTTGCCGATCCGCCCTACAATCTGCAGCTGCAGGGCGCGCTGCACCGGCCCGACGACAGCCTGGTCGATGCCGTCGACGACGACTGGGACCAGTTCGAGAGCTTCGCCGCCTACGACGCCTTCACCCGCGCCTGGCTGAAGGCCGCCCGTCGGGTGCTCAAGCCCGACGGCGCGCTCTGGGTGATCGGCTCCTATCACAACATTTTCCGTGTCGGCACGGCGTTGCAGGACCTCGGCTTCTGGGTGCTCAACGACGTCATCTGGCGCAAGGCGAACCCGATGCCGAACTTCCGCGGCCGGCGCTTCACCAATGCCCACGAGACCCTGATCTGGGCCTCGCGCGACGCCAAGGCGCGCTACACCTTCAACTACGAGGCGCTGAAGGCCGGCAACGAGGACGTGCAGGTCCGTTCCGACTGGTTCATTCCGCTCTGCACCGGCGACGAGCGCCTGAAGGACGGCGCCGGCCGCAAGCTGCATCCGACGCAGAAGCCCGAGGCGCTGATCGCCCGGGTGCTGCTCGCCGCGTCCAAGGCGGGCGACGTCGTCCTCGATCCATTCTTCGGTTCCGGCACGACCGGGGCCGTTGCCAAGCGCCTCGGCCGGCGGTTCATCGGGATCGAACGCGATCCCGCCTATGCCGCAGCGGCCGAGGCGCGCATTGCTTCCATCGAGCCTCTGCCGGAGGACAGCCTCGCCGCCTTCACCACCGCGCGCGAAGCGCCGAGGGTCGCCTTCGCCTCGCTGGTCGAGCGCGGCCTCGTGCAGCCGGGCACGGTGCTGACCGACGAGAAGCGCCGCTACGCCGCGACCGTACGCGCGGACGGCTCGCTGATGAGCGGTCCGCAGGTCGGCTCGATCCACAAGATCGGCGCCCTCGTCCAGGGCGCCCAGGCCTGCAACGGCTGGACCTTCTGGCACGTCAACGACAACGGTCTGCTGTCGCCGATCGATGCGCTGCGCGCCCGCATCCGCGAGGAGATGGGCGTGCGCTGAGGCGCTGCCCGCAGCGCTGCTCTCAGCTCCGGCCGCGGCCGTCGATCGACCAGGCCCCCGGCCCGGTCGCGACCATCTGCAGGAAGCCGCCGGCAATCGCCAGGTTCTTCATGAACTGCAGCATCTGGCCGGTATTGCCGGGCTGGAAGTGGAACAGCCAGGCCGACAGCAGGCAGAAGCCGGCGAGCAGGAAGGCGACGAGCCGCGTCTGGAAGCCGACGAGGATCATCAGGCCGCCGACGAGCTCGACCGCGATGACCAGCGGCAGCAGCGCGCTCGGCACGCCCGCCGAGGCCATGTAGCCGGCCGTGCCGGCATAGCCGGGGATCTTGTTGAAGCCGGCCTGGATGAAGATCGCCGCGATCAGGATGCGCGCCGCGAGCTTGATCAGGTTGTTCAGCGCCGGATTGTCGAACAGTTTGTCGAGCATGACGATCCCCACGAGCCGCCCATGCGGCCGCTGCCGGCCGCAAAACACAGTGACTGTCTGTGAGTCGGGGCGGCGCCACGATCGCCCGCGCGTGCGGCAGGATGTCGCAGGTGCGTGATTGGCGACTGGCGAGTGGTGAAGTGCGCCCCTGCAGGCCGGCGGATGCGGGGAGGAGGCACTCCAACTGGCTTGGAGTACCCCCATTCGCTATTCGCCACTCCCCATTCGCCCGATGCTACTTCAGCACCATGGCGCTGAACGGCCAGACATAGGCCTGCAGCATGACGAGCACGCCGACGAGGCAGGCCAGCACGATCGAGTGCCAGAACACGTAGCGCAGGATCGAGCCTTCGTGACCGAACCAGTTGGTGGCCGTCGAGGCGACCACGATCGACTGGGCATCGATCATCTTGCCCATGACGCCGCCGGATGAATTGGCCGCGCTCATCAGGATCGGCGAGATGCCGAGCTGCTCGGAGGTGATCTTCTGCAGGTTGCCGAACAGCACGTTGGAGGCGGTGTCCGAACCGGTCAGCGCCACGCCGAGCCAGCCGAGCAGGGTGCCGAAGAACGGGTAGAGCAGGCCGGTCGCGGCGAAGGCGAGGCCGAGCGTCGCATCGAGGCCGGACAGGCGGGTGAGCGTGCCGATCGCCAGCATGGCCGAGATGGTGATCAGCGAGGTCGCGCAGCGCTTCAGCGTCCGGCCGTATTCGGCCAGCATGCCGCCCGGCGAGACGCCCATCAGGATGCCGGAAATGATCGCTGCGATCAGCATGCCGGTGCCGGTGAACGACATGTAGGTGAAGGCGAAGACCGCGCCTTCCGGCGTCGGCCGCGCGGCCACCGGCGCCACCTTGTTGATCATGTTGTGCAGTTCGGGGACCGGATAGTTCCAGGTGAAGATCGGATTGACCACGCTCTTGAACCAGCCGGTGCCCCAGATCAGCATGACGATGCAGACGATGATCCAGGGCAGCAGCGCGCCCCACAATTGCTGGCTGGTCAGCGGCGTCGTGTCGATCGGCTTGGCGGCGGTCATGGTGGCGGCCGAATCGTCGCGCGTGCGCAGGGCCGGCGACAGCCAGAGCTCGCGCGGCTGCCATACTTTCAGGAAGCCGATGAGGCAGGCCATCGAGATCAGCGAGGCGCCGATGTCGACGATCCAGGGGTTGATGTAGTTGGAGATGAGGAACTGCGGCACCGCGAAGGAGACGCCGGTGACCAGCACCGCCGGCCAGACCTCCTTCATGCCGCGCCAGCCGGCGAAGGCCCAGATCAGCCAGAACGGCACGATCACCGAGAAGAACGGCAATTGCCGGCCGACCATGGCGCCGAGCACGTAGGGATCGAAGCCGGTCACCTGGGCAAGGCCGGCGATCGGCGTGCCGAGCGCGCCATAGGCGACCGGCGCGGTATTGGCGATCAGCGACAGGCCGGAGGCGGCGAGCGGCGAGAAGCCGAGGCCGATGAGGATGGCGCCGGTGACCGCGACCGGCGTGCCGAAGCCGGAGGCCCCTTCGAAGAAGGCGCCGAAGGCGAAGGCGATGAGCAGGAGCTGCAGGCGCCGGTCGGGCGTGACGCCGGCGATGGCGCGCTGGAGCAGCTCGAAGCGGCCGGTCCTCACCGTCACCTGGTAGAGGAAGATGACGTTGAGCACGATCCAGCCGATCGGGAAGAAGCCGGTGACGACGCCGAGCAGCGAGGCGCGGATCGACATGTTGGCCGGCATGGTGAACAGGAAGATCGCCACCAGATTGGCGAGGACGAGCGCAACGATCGCCGCGATATGCGCCTTCACCTTGCCACTGGCGATCAGCACCAGCAGCGTCACCACCGGCACGGCGGCGGCTATCGTCGACAGCACGGCATTGTTGAACGGGTCGTAGACCTGGTTCCACATCGGCGAGACCTCCCTGTCCCCTCATGGCTTCGCCACGGACCTAAGGCTTTGGTTCTCGTCGGGACGACCCGTGGCGGCCGTCGCCCCCTCTTTTTGCAGGACCTGCGGCTGCGACGATCGGTGCGGACGGCATCCGCTCCGGTGTCAGGCGCAGATTCGGCTGCCGCAAGGCTAGGGTGGGCAAAATGTCGCAGCAACTGCGCTGGGCGTATTGCTGCCGCGCGGCGGCGCGAAAAGGGCCGCGGCGGTTTCGGGCCGCACCCATGGCATGAAGGACAGGTCGATGATGAACGTCTTGTGGATCCGCGCCGCGGCGCTCGCCTTGCTGCTCGCCGGCACCGCCGTGGTGGCGTCCGGGCCGGCCGCCGCCCAGCCGGCGGCTCCCGGCTTTCGCCCGCACATGCCCGGTTTCCGGGGCGGGGAAGCGGCCTGTCGGCGCGTGCTGCCCATGGCGCGGCGGCATGTCGGCCAGCCGGCCCGCCTCGTGCGGGCCCGCTTTCGCGCCCCGGCGGCCATCCAGGTGCGCTACTGCATGATGTGCACCCACGACTACCGGCCGAACCGGCTGACCTTCGGCCTCGACGAGCGCAACATCGTGCGCAGCGTGAGCTGCGGCTGACCGGCGATGCCGGCCGCGTCGGGCGGCCGGCATCTGGAGAGGGTCAGACGCGGCGAGCGTTCCAGAACACGATCTGGCCCTTGAGGATGCCCGTGACGTTGCGCCGGTAGACCGACTTCGAGAAATACTGGCCGGTCGGCAGGAACGGCACCTGTTCCAGCGCCACCTTCTGGATGTCGGCGGCGACGCGCTTCTGCGCCTCGGTGTCCGGGGCGTCGAGCCAGGCATCGATGAGGCGCTGCAGGTCGGGAATGTCCGGCCAGCCGAACCAGGCCTTGGCGCCGTTGGCCCTGAGCGGCTGCATGACTGCCGGATTGACCACGTCGAGGCCGAGCCAGGTGGTGTGGAACATGTTCCAGCCGCCCTGCGAGGGCGGCTCCTTCTTGCCGCGCCGCTGCACCAGCGTGCCCCAGTCGGACACGACGAACTCGACGTTCATGCCGAGCTGGCGCAGGAGGTCGTGGCCGACCTCGCCGATGGCGGCGAGCGAGGACTGATCGCTCGCCGACATCAGCACGACCTTCTCGCCCTGATAGCCGGCCTGCTTCAGCTTCTCCCGCAGCGCCGGCATGTCGCGCTTCGAGGTGATCGCGTCGAGGCCGACATCGCTCGCCATCGGCGTGCCGGGCGGGAAGATGCCGACGCCTTCGCGCCACATGCTGGTGTCGGTGCCGGCGACCGAGGTCATGAAATCGGCCTGCGACATCGCTTCCAGCACGACCCGGCGCACCGCCGGCTTGTCGAAGGGCGGATGCAGGCAGTTGAAGATTCCGGTGCCCATGATGCCGAGCGGGTTGAGCTGCTCGGAGACGATGTTGCGGTTGCGTTCGAGCGGCGGCAGCAGGTCGTTGGGCGGGTTCTCCCACCAGTCGGCTTCGCCGCTCTGCAGCGCCCCCGAGGCGGTCGCCGGATCCGGCATGACGAGCCATTCGACCCGGTCGAAATGGGCGATCTTCGGGCCCGACAGCCAGTCGGGCGTGCCGCCCTCGCGCGGCCGGTAGCCGTCGAACTTCTCATAGACCGCGCGGGCGCCGACCAGGCGCTCGCCCGGCACCCATTTGAACGGGCCGGAGCCGATCGCCTCGGTGATCGGCTTGAACGGGTCGGTATTGGCGAAGCGCTCCGGCATCACGACGAGCGCCGGCGGGCCGACTTTGGCGAGCGCGTCGAGCAGCGCGCCGAACGGCTTGGTCAGGCGGATGACGAAGCTTCTGTCGTCCGGGGCCGACATGTCGGCGACGCGCGCCATCAGGGCCTGGCCGAGCGCGTCGCGTGCCGCCCAGCGCTTGATCGAGGCGACGCAGTCGCGGCCGCGCACCGGCTCGCCGTCGTGGAACTTCAGCCCGTCGCGCAGCTTGAAGGTCCAGCGCTTGCCGTCCTCCTCCACGGTGTGGCCCTCGACCATCTGCGGCTGGGCCTTGAGCTGGCTGTCGAGGCCGTAGAGCTGGTCATAGACCATCAGCGCATGGTGGCGGGTGACATAGGCCGTGGTGCCGATCGGGTCGAGCACGGTGAGATCGGCCTGGGGCACGTATTTCAGGACGCTCGCCCGCGCCGTCTGCGCGAAGGCGGCACGCGGCAGGGCGGCCGCGGCGAGGGCTCCGGTGAGGAAGCTGCGGCGTCGCATTGGGATCTCCATGTCAGATGCGGAATGTCGGCGCGAGGCGAACGCCCCGCGTGGAAGGCGCGAACCTCCCACGTCGCGCCGCCGCTGCCAATGGCGAACCAGCCCTGCGGCGGAACGCCGAAGCCCGGATGCGGCCCCGACAACAAAAAGGGGCGCCGCGAGGCGCCCCTTCCCTTGGATTTCGAGCCGGATGGGCTGGATCAGAAGTCCATGCCGCCCATGCCGCCGCCGCCCGGCATCGCCGGAGCCGGGGCGTCCTTCTTCGGAGCCTCGGCGATCATGGCGCCGGTGGTGATCAGCAGCGAGGACACCGAAGCGGCGTTCTGCAGGGCGGTGCGGACGACCTTCACCGGATCGACGATGCCGGCGTCGAACATGTCGACATACTCTTCCGCCTGGGCGTTGAAGCCGTAGGTGGCCGACTTGTTCTCCAGGATCTTGCCGACGACGATCGAGCCTTCGACACCGGCGTTCTCGACGATCTGACGGATCGGCGCTTCGATCGCCTTGAGCACGATGTTGATGCCGGCCTGGACGTCGGCGTTCTCCGACTTCAGCTTGGCGACATTGGCCTTGGCGCGGAGCAGAGCGACGCCGCCGCCGGGGACGATGCCTTCCAGCACGGCCGCGCGGGTGGCGTTGAGCGCGTCGTCAACGCGATCCTTCTTCTCCTTCACCTCGACTTCGGTCGCGCCGCCGACCTTGATCACCGCAACGCCGCCGGCGAGCTTGGCCAGGCGCTCCTGCAGCTTCTCGCGGTCGTAGTCCGAGGTGGTCTCCTCGATCTGCGCCTTGATCTGGCCGATCCGGCCTTCGATGTCCTTCTTCTTGCCGGCGCCGTCGACGACCGTCGTCTTCTCCTTCTCGATCAGCACCTTCTTGGCGCGGCCGAGCATCTGGAGGGTGACGTTCTCGAGCTTGATGCCCAGGTCTTCGGAGATGACCTGGCCGCCGGTGAGGATCGCGATGTCCTCGAGCATCGCCTTGCGGCGATCACCGAAGCCCGGAGCCTTCACGGCCGCGACCTTGAGGCCGCCGCGCAGCTTGTTGACGACGAGGGTGGCGAGGGCTTCGCCTTCCACGTCCTCGGCGACGATCACCAGCGGCTTGCCGGTCTGAACGACCGATTCAAGCACCGGCAGCATGGCCTGCAGGCCGGTCAGCTTCTTCTCGTGGATGAGGATGTAGGCGTCCTCGAGATCCGCGATCATCTTGTCGGCATTGGTGATGAAGTAGGGCGACAGATAGCCGCGGTCGAACTGCATACCTTCGACGATGTCGACCTCGGTGTCGAGGCTCTTGGCCTCCTCGACCGTGATGACGCCCTCGTTGCCGACCTTCTGCATGGCGTTGGCGATCATGTCGCCGATCAGCTTGTCGCCGTTCGCCGAGATGGTGCCGACCTGGGCGACTTCGGCCGAGGACTTCACCTTCTTGGCCGACTTCTCGAGGGTCTTGACGACCTCGGTGACCGCGGTGTCGACGCCGCGCTTCAGATCCATCGGGTTCATGCCGGCGGCGACGTACTTGGCGCCTTCGCGGACGATGGCCTGGGCGAGAACGGTGGCGGTGGTGGTGCCGTCGCCGCCGAGGTCGTTGGTCTTGGAGGCGACCTCACGGACCATCTGGGCGCCCATGTTCTCGAACTTGTCGGCGAGCTCGATCTCCTTGGCGACGGTGACGCCGTCCTTGGTGATGCGCGGGGCGCCGAACGACTTCTCGATGACGACGTTGCGGCCCTTCGGGCCGAGCGTCACCTTGACGGCTTCGGCGAGGATGTCGACGCCGCGCAGCATTTTCTCGCGGGCGTCCTGGGCGAATTTCACGTCCTTGGCAGCCATGGGGCTAAACTCCTGTCGGAAATAGTGTGTGTGAAGGCTTGGTGGGGCCGGATTACTTGCCGATCACGCCCATGATGTCGCTCTCCTTCATGATCAGGAGGTCGACGCCGTCGATCTTCACTTCCGTGCCCGACCACTTGCCGAACAGCACCTTGTCGCCCTTCTTCACGTCGAGTGCGACCAGCTTGCCGGCCTCATCGCGGCCGCCCGGGCCGACGGCGATCACTTCGCCTTCCTGCGGCTTTTCCTTGGCGGTGTCCGGGATGATGATGCCGCCTTTGGTCTTCTCTTCGGACTCCAGGCGACGAACGACCACGCGGTCGTGCAGCGGACGGAACTTCATGGGTTATGGTCCCTGACATGGGCGGCGCATGGCCGCGGAATGGCGTGCCGGCCTCGAGGGCCGGGTTGTTAGCACTCGTCATTGTCGACTGCTAACAACTGGTCGTCGAGATAGGCACATGGATTGGGAGAGTCAAGAAGCGCCCGTAACGTGGTTAACGCGCGTTCATCGAATTTTCCGGCGCGGGGCCGCTGCATGGGGCGGTTGCCCCCGCCGGCCGGGCGCAGACCTCCCCGGCTTCCGGCGGCTTGACGCGGCTCTTGTCTCGCCGGATCGTGACGCCATGACGACGGCCCCCGACAAAGCGACGCTGACGCGCATCGCGCGTTCCTGCATCTGCTTCCAGACCCGCATGACCGCCCATGCCATCACCCGCGCCTACAACCGCGTGCTGGCGCCGCTCGGCATCGAGGTGACCCAGTTCAACATTCTGGCCGCGCTCGCCTCAGGCGAGATCTGCTCGGTGACCGCCCTGTCCGATGCGCTCGCGCTCGATCGCACCACGATGACGCGCAACCTGAAGCGGCTCGAGGCTTCGGGGCTGGTCTCGGTGGTCAGCGGACCCGGGCGGGCCATGCGGCCGGCTCTGACCGAGACCGGCATCGGCCGGCTCTCCGCCGCCATTCCCCTGTGGGAGGCCGAGCACGCCCGCATGGAAGGGGCCGTCGGCGTCGCGCTCTGGCACGATACGCGGGAGGGATTGCGCGCCATCCGCAAGACGCTGAAGGCGCGCGAGGCCTGATCCGGTCGCTTGACCGCCGGTTGGGGCGCTCATATCGTGCATCTACACGATAGGTGAATCATGACGATTGAATATGGGGTCGTCCCGACCCATGAGGCGGTGAGCCAGGATGGCATCGATTTCCTGCGCGGCATGCTGGAGCGGCGCCTGCCGGCCCCGCCGATCTCGCGCACGATGGGGTTCATTCTGACCGAGGCGGAGCCTGGGCGCTGCGTGTTCGAAGGCACGCCGACGGCCGACTTCTTCAATCCGCTCGGCACGATTCACGGCGGCTGGCACGCGACCATTCTGGATTCGGCGCTCGGCTGCGCGGTCCACACCATCATCAAGGCCGGCCAGGGCTATACGACGGTCGAGATGAAGGTGAACTACGACCGGGCCCTGATGCCCGATTCCGGACCGCTGCGCTGCGAAGGCAAGGTGGTTCACGCCGGCGGCCGCATCGCAACCTCGGAAGCCCGGCTGACCGACGCCAAGGGCCGGCTGATCGCCCATGGCACCGAGACCTGCCTGATCTTCGAGGCGCGCCCGCCGGCGGCCTGAACGCCTCGTCCGGCGCCGGCCGGCACGCCCGTCACCTGCGGATCTGGCGCCGGGCGACAGCGAGGCAGGCGGCGATGATCATCGCGGCGCCCGCCCAGGTGGTCCAGCTCGGCACTTCGCCGAAGGCGAGGTAGCCGATCGCCGAACCCCAGACGAGCGCGGTATATTCGAGCACGCCGAGCGGGCCGGCCTGCGCCCGGGCGAAGGCCCAGGCCATGCACAGATGGCCGCCGAGCCCGATCAGGCCGATGGCCGCGAAGATGAGCCACGAGCGCGGATCCGGCGCCTCCCAGACCAGATAGGCGAAGGGCGCGATCATCAGCATCGGAAACAGGTTCTGGAACAGCACGATCAGGCCGAGCGCGTCGGTCTGGGCGCGCTTGCGCAGCAGGACGAGGTTGGCCGCATAGAAGAAGGCGCTGAGGATGGCGGCGCCGATGCCGAGCACGCGCGCAAGGTCGAGCACCCCGCCGCCGACCTTGCCAGCGACGATCACCGCCATGCCGAGGAAGCCGACCACGATGGCGATCAGCACGGCCGGCGGGATCGGCTCCTTCAGGATCAGCGCGGCGAGCAGGGCGAGGAACAGCGGCGACAGGAAGGCGAGGGTGATGGCCTCGGCGAGCTCGAGCTTGGCGAGGGCGTAGAAGAACAGGCCCGCGGTGAAGACGACGAGAAGGCCGCGCAGGAGATGCGCGCGCACCATGGCCCTGTCCGGGACCGGCGGCTTCAGCACGAACAGCGCCAGGATCGCCCAGGGCAGGCCGCAGGCGAAGCGCATGAACACGATCTGCGAGGTCGGGTGCTGCGTCGCGACGCCCTTGATCAGCGCGTCCATGACCGCCAGCAGCAGAATGCCGAAGGCGCCGACCAGGAACGGCATCGGAGAGGCGAGATTCATCGGACGGGACGTGTCGGACTGGGTGGTCATGTCGGCCATAGCGCGCGGATCGCATCGAAAAGCAGCTTGGCGCCGGCGATCCCGACCAGGCCATAGCAGAGACCGTAGAGTTTTTCGCGCGACAGCCGGTTGTTGAGGCGCCGGCCGACGAACACCCCGACCGGCACGACGGGCGCGAGCGCCAGAGCCTTGCCGAAAACCACCGGGTGGTCGAGCCCGGAATAGATAAAGCCCGGCAGCTTGATCAGGTTGCCCATCATGAAGACCACGACCGTGGTCGCCGCATAGGCGGTCTTGGTGATGTCGCGGCGCAGCAGGTACATGGCGAGCGGCGGACCGCCGGCATGGGCGATATAGGTGGTGAAGCCGGTGCCGATCCCGGCAGCGAGCGCGAGCCGCGGCGCGACCGGTAGGTCGGGCCGGCCGGCGCCGGATTTCAGGAAGTAGCGCAGGGTGAAGGCGAGCGTCACGAGCGCGATGATGAGCGCGAGCCAGCGCCTGTCGACATGTTCGAACACCAGGAAGCCGACGAAGGTGCCGCCGGCAAGGCCCGGGAGCAGCCAGACGAGGTCCGGTTTCGACCAGGCGCCGCGCGGGAAGCTGCCGATCGCGAAGACATCCATGAAGGCGACGAGCAGCGCGGTGACGATCGAGGCTTCGATCGGATCCATGACCAGGGCCAGCAGCGGAATGCCGAGAATGGCGAGGCCGCCGCCGAAGGCGCCCTTGCCGAGCCCCATCAGGAAGGTGGCCGTGATGCCCACGGCGTAATAGACCGGGTCCGAGGGAAGCGCCGCGAACATGACTGGCGATTGCTAACGGGGTGCGAGGATTCGCGATAGGTCGGCGCGGGCGATGCAACCATGCGTCGCATCGGTCCGGTGGGCGACGGAAAAAAGCCGCCGTGGCAGGCCACGGCGGCTCGAGGATGTCCCGGCCACGGACGAGGGGCCGGCCGGCTTCCGGGACGGACCTGGGCCGCGCGCGGCGAAGGGCGCGCCGCCCAGGGAACGGGATGCAGGGCTTAACGGGTGCGGAAGGTCCGCGCCGGTCAATTGCAGGGGGCGACGCGGGCGAGCGGCGAGGCGACGTCCGGAACCAGCGAGGGCCCGACGAGCGCGGCGGGCTGCGGCCGGCGGCCATGGCCTCGTTCGGCCGCGCGGGTCGCGACGATCACCGTCGGATCTCCGAAGAAACCCGCCGCGGTGGCATCGCGAAGATCCCCCCGGGACAGGCCGAGATCGGCCAGAGTATTGTCGTCCATCTCGCAAAGGGCCGCATAGTCGCGCCGCGCCTGACGCCAGGATTTGACCGCCTCGACCTGGCGACGCGTGACCGCCGCAACCTGAATGAGGGCGGAAGCGAGCGTTGCGGTGATCATAGCCATGGCGTGTCTCCTTCTGACAGCGTGCGGACAAACGGAAGCTGACGCCCGTGCCGGGGGGCACGTACGGCCGGGAATCTCCCGAGCGAGTGGACGCTTTCCGATGTGATTATAGTCTCATGAAGCCATTGATCATTGAAGCGAATGTTTTTAATGTCTCTCATCATATCTGCTGATGCGAGCTTCGTTCGGGCGCTGCCATGGCCATTCTCCTCGATATCGACCAGCTCAGAACCTTCATGGCGATCGCCGATACCGGCAGCTTCACGCGCGCCGCCGATGTGGTGTTCAAGACCCAGTCGGCGGTGTCGATGCAGATGAAGCGGCTGGAGGAGCGCATCGGCAAGCCGCTGTTCGAGCGCGACGGCCGGGCGTCCCGGCTGACCGAGGACGGCGAGCGGCTGCTCGACTATGCCAGGCGCATCGTCAAGCTGAACATGGAGGCGGTCTCGGCCTTTTCGGGTGCGGAACTGACCGGCCGGGTCCGGCTCGGCGTGCCCGACGACTATGCCGATCGCTATCTGCCGGAAATCCTGGCGCGTTTCTCGCGCTCCAATCCGCGCGCCGAGGTGACGGTGGTCTGCGAACCCTCGTCCATGCTGGCCGAGCGGATCCAGGCGAACGATCTCGATATTGCGATCATCACCCATCGTCCCGAAAAGGGGCCGGCCCTGGTGTTCCGGCGCGAACAGCTCCTGTGGGTGGCCTCGGCGCGCACCTCGGTCCATTGCGACGACCCGGTACCGCTGGCCGTCGGCCGGCCGACCTGCGACTGGCGGCGCGCTGCGACCGAGCGGCTGGAAAGCGCCGGCCGCGCCTATCGCATTCTCTATGCGAGCTGGAACTCGACGGCGGTCGGTGCCGCGGTCATGGCCGGCCTGGCCGTGTCGGTCCTGCCGGAATCGGCGCTGCGGCCGGGCATGCGCGTGCTGCAGGCCGCGGACGGCTTTCCCGCCCTGCCGAGCGTCAGGATCGCCCTTCTGCGCAATCCGCATGAAATGTCGGCCCTCGCCGACGCGCTCGCCGATCACGTCGTCTCCGGCCTCGACAATCTGAGCGAACACGCCCAGGCCGCGGAATAGCCCCCGGCCGGCCATGGCGCGTCACTTCGGATCCTGTCATTGCGGCGCGGTTTCGTTCCGGCTCGATGCCGAGCCGGTCGAGATGACGACCTGCGACTGCTCGCTCTGCGTCAAGCGCAACGCCCTGATGGTCAAGGTTCACGAGAGCGAATTGACCATTCTGTCGGGCGTCGACGTGCTGACGCTCTATGAATGGAACACACGGCGCGCCCGGCACTATTTCTGCTCGCGCTGCGGCATCTACACCTTTCATCGCAAGCGCGCCGCGCCCGATCATTACGGCGTCAACGTCTTCTGCCTCGACGGTTTCGACGCCTCGGCCCTGCCGGTGCGGGCGACCGAGGGCATCGGCATGACCGTCGTCGACCCGGCCGCGCCCGCGACCTGGCCAGGGCCGCGCCGGCCGGAGCCCTGAGCGCGCCGCCGGCCGTCAGTAGGCGAGTTCGTCGAAGACCGGGTCGACCTGGCCTTGCCAGGGGCCGAGATATTTTTCGATCAGCGCCTCGGCCGGCGTGCGGCCGTCCTCGACGATCGCCTGGATCGGGTCGAGATACCGTGTCTCGTCGCCGCCATTGCGGTCGAGGCGCGCGCGCCGGCGCAGGCCCGTGCGCGCCAGGGTCAGCATTTCGCGGGCGAGCTCGTGCACGCTCAGGCCGCCGATCTCCGCCTTGAAGCCGAGCTTCGGCACGTCCTCGCGCAGCTTCTGGCGCTCGGCGGCGTTCCAGTGCTTGACGAGCTCCCAGGCCGCGTCGAGCACGCCGTCGTCATAGAGCAGGCCGACGAACAGCGCGGGCAGGGCGACGATGCGCGACAGCGGGCCGGAATCGGCGCCGCGCATTTCCAGGTAGCGCTTCAGGCGCACCTCCGGGAAGATCGTGCCGAGATGGTTCACCCAGTCGGACAGGACCGCCCGCTCGCCCGGCAGCGCGGCGAGCTTGCCGGCCATCAGGTCGCGGAACGACTGGCCGGCGACGTCGTGATAGGTGTCGCCGCGCTTGACGAAATACATCGGCACGTCGAGCGCATAGTCGACATAGCGCTCGAACCCCATTCCGTCCTCGAAGGCGAAGGGCAGCATGCCCGCCCGGTCGTTGTCGGTATCGAGCCAGACCGCCGAGCGGAACGACAGATAGCCGTTGAGCTTGCCTTCGGTGAACGGCGAATTGGCGAAGATCGCGGTGGCGATCGGCTGCCAGGCGAGCGAAACCCGCAGCTTCTTGACCATGTCGGCCTCGGAGGCGAAGTCGAGATTGGCCTGCACGGTCGAGGTCCGATACATCATGTCGAGGCCGAGCTGGCCGACCTTCGGCATGTAGCGGGTCATGATCTGGTAGCGCGACTTCGGCATGGCCGGCGTCTCGGCTCTCGACCATTTCGGGCTCATGCCGAGGCCGAGGAAGCCGATGCCCAGGGGATCGGCGATCTCGCGCACCTGCGCGAAATGAGCATGCGCCTCCATGCAGGTCTGGTGCAGCGTCTCGAGCGGGGCGCCCGACAGCTCGAACTGGCCGCCCGGCTCGAGCGAGATGGCGCCGCCGCCGGTAACGTCGGCAAGGCCGATAATGTGGCCGTCGTCGAGGATCGGTTCCCAGCCGAGCAGGCCTTCCATGCCCTTCAGGATGCCGGAGATGCCGCGCGGCCCCTCATAGGGCACCGGGCTATGGTCGGCACGATAGAAGCCGAACTTCTCGTGTTCCGTACCGACCCGGAAGCGGTCCTTCGGTTTCACGCCCTTCTCGATCCAGGCGACCAGTTCGTCGCGCGATTCGATCGGGGTGAGGTCGACGGTGTCACGGGCCATCGGCATGTCCTGCGGCAAGGCGATTGTGGGCCGGGCAACAAACCACGGCACCGTGGAGACGGGCTAGTCCGGGGAGATAACGATGCCGCGACGATTTCGAAAGGGGCGCTGCCATGCGGCTGCCACCCGTTCGACACATTGCAGCCATCTCCACGGCCGCCGGGGCCAATGGAAACGCCCGGTTCCCGTCATCAGATCGCCCGGGCGGGCATGTTAGCAGCTCCGTGATATCGTCGGTCAGCGAATCGACCGGAGGCCCGTCCCGCTCATGCACCCGACCGCCCTGATCCGCCACGCGCTCACCGCCTGCCTTCTCGCCTGGCCGCTCGGCGTTCACGGACAGGCGCTCGCGCAGGCGCCGGCGAACCCACCGGCGCCGGCCCAGCAGGCGGTGCCGCCGGTGCAGCAGGCGCCCGACACCGTGCTGCCCGCACCGATCGGGCCGGCCGCGGTCGATATCGCCGCCCAGCTCAGGCGTGCCCAGGAGGCGGCGAGCGCCGGCCGCTCGACCGAGGCGCTGGACGCGCTGGACGAGGCCGCCGTTCAGGTCTGGGAGCGCATGCCGCTCAGCATCCGCCGCGCCACCTTCGTCGCCGAGGAGCCGCAGGGCTACGGCGTGTTCAATCCGCGCGATTCCTCGACGTTCCAGGCCGGCCAGCCGCTGCTTGTCTATGTCGAGCTCAACGGCCAGGGCTGGCGCCGCTCCGGCGACCTGTTCCGCACCGACATCGTGCTCGATTTCGAGCTGCGCACCAAGGAGGGCCAGCCGCTGGTGGCCCAGCAGGCCTTCAACACGATCGCCACCGCCAGCCGCCGGCGCAACCGCGAGTTCTTCATCTACGTCACCTATTCCTTCTCGGGCGTCGAGCCGGGCGACTATGTCGTGCGCACCACCGTGCGCGACCGGGCGGGCAACAAGCAGACCTCGTTCGACCTGTCGTTCACGGTCAAGTCCTGACCAAGCAAGCGCCAGAAGCCGCGCCCGCCGGAGCGGTCGCATGCGGTGGAATCCCGGCCGCATGGAGCCCGGACCGGGCCGCGCGGTCGACAATGGCGCCGGCCTGCGCTAGCTAGCCGGCTAGAACGCCCACAGAAGACCCGCCATGTCCGACAGCCCGAAAAAGAAGACCGGTCCGCTCGCCCGCCTGCCGCGCGGCTTCGCCGACCGCGGGCCGGCCGAGATCGCCGGCACCAATGCGATGCTCGAGGCCATCCGCAAGGTCTATGAGCTCTATGGCTTCGAGGCGGTGGAAACGCCGGCTTTCGAATTCACCGACGCGCTCGGCAAGTTCCTGCCGGACCAGGACCGGCCGAACGAGGGCGTGTTCTCGCTGCAGGACGACGACGACCAGTGGCTGTCGCTGCGCTACGACCTGACCGCGCCGCTCGCCCGCTATGTCGCCGAGAATTTCGATGCGCTCGCCAAGCCCTATCGCAGCTATCGCGCGGGCTATGTCTTCCGCAACGAGAAGCCGGGCCCGGGCCGGTTCCGCCAGTTCATGCAGTTCGATGCCGATACCGTCGGCTCGGCGAGTCCGGCGGCGGATGCCGAGATCTGCATGATGGCGGCCGACACGATGGAGGCGCTCGGCATTGCCCGCGGCGACTTCGTGGTGCGCATCAACAACCGCAAGGTGCTCGACGGCCTGCTCGAGGCCATCGGCCTCGGCGGCGACGACAATGCCGGAAAGCGGCTCGGCGTGCTGCGCGCGATCGACAAGCTCGACAAGTTCGGACCCGAGGGTGTCCGCCTGCTGCTCGGTGAGGGCCGCCGCGACGAGAGCGGCGATTTCACCAAGGGCGCCGGCCTCGACACGGCGGCGGCCGACCGCGTCATCGCCTTCACCGCGGCGCGCGGCACCGATGTCGATGCGACGCTCGCCAATCTCGCGGCGGTGGTCGCCGGCTCGGAGCGCGCCCTGGAAGGCGTTGCCGAACTGCGCGCCATGGCGGATCTCTTCGCGGCCGGCGGCTATGGCGAGGACCGCATCGTCATCGACCCCTCGGTGGTGCGCGGCCTCGAATATTACACCGGTCCGGTCTTCGAGGTGGAACTGACCTTCGAGGTCACCAATGACGAAGGCCAGGTGGTGCGCTTCGGCTCGGTGGCCGGCGGCGGCCGCTACGACGGGCTGGTGGCCCGCTTCCGCGGCGAGGAGGTTCCCGCGACCGGCTTCTCGATCGGCGTCTCGCGCCTTGCCGCCGCCCTCAAGAGCCTCGGCAAGCTCGGCGCCGAAACCATCGTCGGCCCGGTCGTCGTGCTGGTGATGGACCGCGAGCGCGTCGCCGACTATCAGGCCATGGTCGCGGAGCTCCGCCGCGCCGGCATCCGCGCGGAAATGTATCTTGGCGCCTCCGGCATGAAGGCGCAGATGAAATATGCCGACCGACGCGGCGCGCCCGCCGTGGTGATCCAGGGCTCCAACGAGCTCGCCGCCGGCGAGGTCATGATCAAGGACCTGGTGGCCGGCGCCGAGGCGGCAAAATCGATCACCGACAATGCCGAATGGCGCGCCGCCCGGCCGGCGCAGTTCGCTGCGCCCCGCGATGGCTTCGTGGCGGCGATCGCCGAACTGCTCGCCAAACGCTGAGGCCTGCCCAAACCCGGCCGCAATCGCAACCGAAGGTCCGCGCGATCCTGTCCGGACCTTCAACCTTCATGTCCAAGCTTCGCGATTTCGCCAGTACCGTTTTCGGCGCCGTGGCCATCGTCCTGGTGCTGCGCTCCTTCGCCTTCGCCACCTATCACATTCCCTCCGAGAGCATGATCCCGACGCTGGAGATCGGCGACCGGGTGGCGGCCACCAAATACCCCTTCGGCTACAGCCGGTTTTCGCTGGTCGGCGGCGACTATCTGCCGCGCTTTCCCGGCGAGACCGGCCGCATCCCGGCCGCCATGCCCGAACGCGGCAATGTCGTGGTGTTCCGGCACCCGATCACCGGCGAGGATTTCGTCAAGCGCGTCGTCGGCCTGCCGGGCGATCGCGTGGCGATCCGTGACGGCCGGCTGTGGCTGAACGGCGCCGAGGTGCCGCTGGTCCGCTCCGGCCATTGGCGCTATCGCGACCAGAACGGCGACGTCGTGCCGGTGACCGCCTATCGCGAGAGCCTGCCCGGCGCCGAGCCGCACACCATTCTCCTGCGCGACCGGCGCAGCCCCGCCGGCGACATGGCGGAACGGGTCGTGCCGGAGGGCCGGCTGTTCATGCTCGGCGACAACAGGGACAATTCGGCCGACAGCCGCTTCGCCTCGCTCGGCTTCGTGCCGGTGGAGAACCTGATCGGCCGGGCCGACGCGATCCTTTATTCCTTCGCGAGCTGCGCGGGCGAAACGGGCTTGCGCTGCGCGCCGCGCCGCCTGCTCGAACGGGTCGAATAAGGCATGTAGCAGGGCACCCGGAGATCGGCGGCAAAGCCCCTTTACAAGCTCCGGCGGACGGGGATCTATCCTCTTCTTTGACAGGGAGAGACCCATGTCCTTCGAGAGCTGGGCCGCCTTCGCGGCGGCTTCCGCCATCCTTCTCGTCATTCCCGGCCCGACCATCCTCCTGGTCGTCTCCTACGCCCTCGGCCAGGGCTGGCGCACCGCGTTGCCGATGGCGGCGGGGGTCGCGCTCGGCGATTCCACCGCCATGACCTTGTCGATGCTCGGCATCGGCGCGCTGCTCGCCGCTTCCGCCACCGTCTTCACCGTGCTCAAGATCGCCGGCGCGGCCTATCTCGTCTATCTCGGCGTCAAGCTGTTCCAGGCTGGCGGCACGCTGGAGGTCGCGCCGCGGGACGATGCCGCTTCCGCGGCGCGGATGATGGGCCATGCCTGGCTGGTCACCGCGCTCAATCCGAAAAGCCTCACCTTCTTCATCGCCTTCCTGCCGCAGTTCCTCGATCGGAACGGCGATTTCTGGCAGCAGATGCTGGTCTTCGAGGCGACTTTCCTGATCCTCGCCTTCGCCAATGCCTTGGCCTATGCCCTCGTCGCTGCGCGCGTGCGCCATGTCGTGCGCAACCCGCGGATGATCCGCATCTTCAACCGCACGGGCGGGACCTTGCTGATCGGCGCCGGCATCGCGACGGTCGCCATGCGTTCGGGCAACTGACAGGCCGGGGCCATCGCGGATTGCGGTCCATCAGCGGCGCGCGGGGACGGAGCCCGAGCCCGGCACGGCCTATTCGTCGCGCCGACCGCCATATTGGGGCAGGGTCAGGCTGTGACGAATGGCGAGCGCCCGGGTGCCGAAGGCGACGCCGAAGCCGAAAATCGAGGGGATCGGCGGCGGCACCATGGCGACCGTCAGCGCGAAGACCACGGCGCCGGCGAGCGCCGCGGTCACGTAGATGTCGCGCCGGAGCACCAGCGGCACCTCGCCAGCCATGACGTCGCGGATGATGCCGCCGAAGGTCGCGGTCATGATGCCGAGCAGGACGGCGGAAAAGGCCGGCACGCCGGCGCCGAGGCCGCGCGCCGTGCCATTGACCGCGAACAGGGCGAGGCCGACGGCGTCAGCCCAGAGCAGAAGCTGCGCCCGGCTCGCCTGTTCGAAATGGTGGGCGGTGAAGAAGGCGGTGATCGAGACCGCGACGCAGATCAGCACCGCGGTCGGCTCGTGCAGCCAGGTGATCGGCGTCGCGCCGATCAGGAGGTCGCGCAGAGTTCCGCCGCCGACGCCGGTGACCGTGCCGAGCAGGACGAAACCGAAGGGGTCCATGGCCTTGCGGGCCGCGACCAAAGCCCCGGTCAGGGCGAAGACGCCGATTCCCAGGAGCTCGATCGTCGTCTGGACCCCGATCACACCATCACGCGCCTTCCGACGGTGCCGCGGCCGGCGCCGTCTTGGGACCGCCCTTGGACACGCCGACCAGAGCCGGGCGCAGGACCCGCTCGCCGATGACGTAGCCGACCTGCACGGTCTGCACCACCGTGCCGTTGGGAACGTCCGGATTGGGCAGTTCGAACATGGCCTGGTGCAGGTTCGGGTCGAATTTCTGCCCGTCCGGCTCGATCTTGCGGACGCCGTGCTTTTCCAGCGTCTTGATCAGTTCCCGTTCGGTCAGGCTGATGCCGTCGATGAAGGCCTTCAGCGGCCCGTCGGCCGCCTGCGCCTCGGCCGGCACGCTTTCGAAGGCGCGGCGCATGTTGTCGCCGACGCTCAGCATGTCGCGGGCGAACGAGGTCACGCCATAGGTCTTGGCGTCGGCGACCTCGCGCTCGGTGCGCTTCCGCAGATTTTCCATTTCGGCGAGCGTGCGCAGCAGCCGGTCCTTCATCTCGCGCGCTTCGGCGCGCGCTGCGGCAAGCTCGGCCTCGCGCGGATCGGCGGTCTCGGCCTGCGGCTCCTCATGTTTCGGCACATCCAGCGCCGGATCGGTGCCGGGCGGGTTCTCGTGTGCCGGAGCGTTGTCGAGCGGCGCGGCTTCGTGCGCCTTGTTCGGATTGTTCATCTCAACTCACTGACTGCGGACAAAGGGTTGGGCCCGATATCGAGCCTCTCGCGGTGGAAATCAAGGTTGCCGATGCGACCCGGTGCCGCGGTTCAGCCGGGCCGCAGGCGCTCCAGGAGCGCCGTGCCCGACCAACGCTGTGGTCCGTCGGCCTGTTTCACCAGGGCGGTCATGGCGGCGTTGCGCGGGGCGGGCAGGCCGTGGGCCGCGGCGAGGCGCACCACCGCGCCGCAGAGATCGTCGATTTCGGTCGTCCGGCCGGCGGCGAGGTCGTCCTGCATCGACGAGCGGGCCGTCGGGTCGATCTTCAGCATGCCCGCGGCAATGCGCGCGAAGGCGAAAGTCGGCAGCCGCAGGATGGCCGGAATGAGGCGCGGCGGCGCCGCGCCGATGCGGGCCGGTGTCAGGCCGGCCTTGCGCATCACTCCGAGCGCCTCGTCCATCAGGGCCGCCAGCGCCCGCCGATAGCCGGCATCCATCAGTTCCTCGCGCAGGGGCAGGCCGGACAGGGCGTTGACCGGATTGTTGAGATTGAGCAGCAGCTTGCCCCATTGCACCGCGGCCATGTCGCGGCTCAGGAAGAGCCCAAGCCCCGCCCGCGCAAAGGCGGGCAGCGCCGCCCGTGTCGCCGGATGATCCTCGGCCGTCAGCACGCCGGAAGTCGCCCGGTGGGCGCGACGCCGCCCGTCCGCCTGGCGCGACAGCACCACGTTGAACGGCACCATGCCGGCGATCGGTACGAGCGCGGCGGCGGCGGCGCGGATACGTCCGACATTGTCGACGCCGTTCTGCAGCGACAGGACCGGCGTGCCGGCGGCGAAGGCCGCGCCGATGTCGCCGGCCGCGGCCGCGGTCGCGCCGCCCTTGGTCGTCAGCAGCACCAGGGCCGAGGGCAGGGCCGCCGCGGCCTCGGCCACGCTTGCCACGACGGTCAGGTCGGCGGGCGCGAGCGCGGCCTGCCAGCCGTCGAGATCGCTGACGACGAGGCCGTGGCGCGCGAGGTCTTCGGCCATTTGCGGACGGGCGACGAAGACGACCTTCTCACCCGCCGCGGCCAGCCGGCCGCCGACATGGCAGCCGACCGCCCCGGCGCCGACGATGACGAAGCCTTCCGTCATGGCGGCGCCTCCGGTTCAGGCGTTGAAGGCGGGTCTCGGCAGGCCTTCCCGCAGGTGCGCGGCGGTGACGGTATTGGCCATCAGCATGGCGATGGTCATCGGTCCGACCCCGCCGGGCACGGGCGTGATGGCGCTGGCCACAGCCGCCGCCTCGGCGGTGGCGACGTCGCCGACGAGCCGCGTCTTGCCCTCGCCGCGTTCGGGCGCCGGGATCCGCTGGATGCCGACATCGATCACGACGGCGCCGGGCTTGATCCAGTCGCCGCGGATCAGTTCCGGGCGGCCGACCGCCGCCACCAGCACATCGGCGGTGCGGCAGATGGCTGGAAGGTCGGCGGTGCGCGAATGGGCGATGGTGACGGTCGCATCGCGCTGCAGCAGCAGTTGGGCGACCGGCTTGCCGACGATGTTCGAGCGTCCGACCACGACGGCCTGCTTGCCGGCGAGCGAGGCGCCGGTCACGCTTTCGACGAGGATCATCGCGCCGGCCGGCGTGCAGGGCACCAGCGCCTTCTCGGCCGAGCCCGCCGCCAGCAGGCCGACATTGACCGGATGGAAACCGTCGACGTCCTTGGCCGGGTCGATGGCGGTCAGGACGCGGCTCGCATCGATCGCCTTGGGCAGCGGCAGCTGCACCAGGATGCCGTCGATGCCCGGATCGGCATTGAGCCGGGCCACGAGGCCGAGCAGCGCGGCCTCGCTGGCGCTCGCGGCAAGGTTATGCTGCTCGGACCTGAAGCCGGCGGCTTCCGCTTCCCGGCTCTTGTTGCGCACATAGACCTGGCTCGCCGGATCCTCGCCGACCAGCACCACGGCAAGCCCGGGTGGGCGCCCGGCCGCGGCCTTGAAGGCCTCGGCCGCGCCGCGCGCCTTGGCGGTGACGGTTGCGGCGACCGCCTTGCCGTCGATGATCCTTGCCGTCATCCGTCCTCACACACGCATCGGCATCAGCACATAGAGCGCATCCGGACCGGTCGGGTCCTGGATCAGCGTCGGCGAGCCGGGATCGGCCAGCTTCAGTTCGATCGTGTCGCCGTCGACCTGGCTGGTAATGTCGAGCAGATAGCGCGAATTGAAGCCGATATCGATGGCATCGGCCTCATAGGAGACCTCCAGCTCCTCGGTGGCGCTGCCGGAATCGGGATTGGTCACCGAGAGCGTCAGCTTGCCGTCGCCGGCCGAGAGCTTGACCGCGCGGCCGCGTTCGGAGGAGACGGTCGAGACGCGGTCGACGGCGGCGGAGAATTCCGACTTGTCGACGGTCAGCGTCTTGTCGTTGCCGAGCGGGATGACGCGCGCATAGTCCGGGAAGGTGCCGTCGATCAGCTTGGAGGTCAGCACCGTCTCGCCGAAGCGGAAGCGGATCTTGGCGGTGGACAGCTCCACCGAGACGGCGACGTCGGGATCGTCGGCGAGGCGCTGCACCTCGGCAACCGTCTTGCGCGGCACGATGACGCCGGGCATGCCGGCGGAGCCCTGCGGGGCCTCGAATTCGACCTGGGCCAGCCGGTGGCCGTCGGTCGCCACCGCCCGGATCAGGCTCGCGCCGGCCTTGTCCACCGTGTGCAGGTAGATGCCGTTCAGATAGTAGCGCGTCTCTTCGGTCGAGATGGCGAACTGGGTCTTGTCGATCAGGCGCTTCAGGTCCTTGGCCGGCAGCGCGAAGCTGTGGCTCATTTCGCCTGCGGCGATATCGGGGAAATCGCTTTCCGGGATCGTCTGCAGCGTGAAGCGCGAGCGGCCGGCCCGCACGGCGAGCGTGCCTTTGTCGCCGACCGTCTCGATCACCACCTGCGAGCCGTCCGGCAGCTTGCGCACGATGTCGTAGATCATGTGGGCGGGCACGGTCGTGCCGCCGGACTGGCCGACCTCGGCCGGCAGGCTCTCGACCACCTCGATGTCGAGGTCGGTCGCTTTCAGGCGCAACTGCTGGCCCTCGGCGCGCATCAGCACATTGGAGAGAACGGGGATCGTGTTGCGCCGCTCCACGACGCGATGCACATGGCCGAGGGATTTCAGGAGCTGGGCCCGCTCGACGGTCACCTTCATCAACGCTGCTCCTCGATCGGAACCGGGGAACGCCGGCCGGGCCGGCCGCATTCCGCCTGGGAAAACAAGGGCCGACAGTCAACCCTGCCGCTGCTCAGGTTGCAAGCTGTGCGCTGCACATGCGAACAGCTTTCCCGCCTTTCCGGCGCTTCGCCGTCGACAAACGTCCGCAAACGTGCGGCTCCGGAGGGGGGCGGGATGGCGTGGCGGGCAGCGCAACTGTGCGTGAAACGCGGGCGGCGGCCCTTGAAACAGCCATCGAAAAGGCCAAGAATCCCGCGCAAAATCGGCGTTCGTGCCGATCGCAGGAGGTTTCGTCATGTCGGGTATCGAGGCTAACAGCCGCCTTGCCGGGCCGCGTCGCATCGCGGGGTGGGCACTCCATGGGCTGGCGACGGTTGCGGCATTGCTGCCGCTGTTGCTGACCGCGCCGGCTTTCGCCAACCGCTTCGGGTCGCCGGGTGCCGACCGGATGGAGCCGGAGGATCCGCGCAACCGCTCGACCGTGTCGGTGCGCACCGTGCCGGTCGGCGCCTTCTGCGTCCGGGTCGTGGAGGTGGTCGGCTACGATCCGCGCCTCAATCAGCGGCTCTACCGCGTGCGGCTCGATTCCGGGGTGCTGGCGAGCCTCGGCATCACGGCCTATGAGAACGCGCTGGCCTTCGCCCGCACCGAAAACGACGCGCTGCGCAGCCTCGACCTTGCCCGGCACGACGCCGAGACGTTCCGGCGCAGCCCCGGCCAGTGCGGCCAGCAATAGGCCGCCGCGTTCCGGCATTGCCGGCCTGCTTTCGGCCGGCCTGTTTCCGGGATGTCGCGGGCCGTCGGCCCGCGGTCGCGCCTGCCTTCGCGCGGCTCAGTCGTTGAGCCGCCGCTTCAGCACTTCCACCTCTTCGTTGAGCGCGGGATCCTGGCCGACCAGGCCCTCGATCTTGCGCACGGCGTGCAGCACGGTGGTGTGATCGCGCCCGCCGAAGCGGCGGCCGATCTCCGGCAGCGAGCGCAGCGTCATGGTCTTGGCGAGATACATGGCGATCTGGCGCGGCCGGACCACCGTCGCCGTGCGCCGCGAGGAGAGAATGTCGGAGCGGCTGACATTGTAGTGCTGGGCGACGATCTTCTGGATCTCCTCGATCTTGACGCGGCGCGGCTCGGCGACGCGCACGAGGTCGCGGATCGAGCGCTCGGCCATTTCGATGGTGACCGGCTGGTTGGTCAGCCGGTTGGTGGCGAGCAGCCGGTTGAAGGCGCCGTCGAGGTCGCGGCCGTTCTGGGTGACGTTCTTGGCGACATAGCCGAGCACGGCGACCGGCACGTCGAAGCCCTGGTGCTGGGCCTTCGCCTGGGCGAGCTTCTGCTTGAGGATGTCGAGGCGCAGGTTCTCGTCGAGGCTGCCGATCTCGACGGTCAGGCCGCCGGCGAGGCGCGAGCGCACGCGCTCGTCGAGATTTTCGAGATCCGACGGCGGCCGGTCGCCGGCGACCACCACCTGGCGGCCGGCATCGATCAGCGCGTTGAGCGTGTGGCAGAACTCGGCCTGGGTCTGCTTGCCCTGCAGGAACTGCAGGTCGTCGATGATCAGCAGGTCGATATTGCGCAGCGCCTCCTTGAAGGCGATGGCGGTCTGGTTCTTCAGCGAGGCGACGAAGCCGAAGGTGAACTTCTCGGCGGTCAGGTAGAGGATGCGCCGGCCGGCGGCCTGCGCGGTGCCGGCGATCGCCTGCAGGAGATGGGTTTTGCCGAGGCCGACGCCGGCATGGATATAGAGCGGGTTGAACAGCACGCTGTCGGAGGCGCGCGAATGGGCGACCTGCATGGCGGCGGCGCGGGCGAGGGTGTTGGAGCGGCCCTGGACGAAGCTGTCGAAGGTCAGCCGGGGGTCGAGCGGCGAGCCGCCGAGCGTCTCGCCGTGGCTGGCGGCGACCGGCGCCTGCTCGAGGGGGCGCGCTGCGCCGGCCGCCGCGGCCGGCCGCGGCGCCTCGGCGACCACTTTCGGTTTCGGCGCGACGCGGTTGGCCATGGCCGAGCGCACGGTCATGTCGATGCGCACCGGCCGGGCGGCCTCCTCGCTCCAGCGCGTGATGATGCGGTCGCGATAATGGTTGTCGATCCAGCTCTTCAGGAACCGGGTCGGCACCGACAGGCGCACGGCGTCCTCGCCGGCCTGGTCGATCTCGATGCTCTTGAACCAGCTGTTGAACACGTCCTCGCCGAACTCGGCCCTGAGCCGCCGCCGCACCCTCTCCCAGACGGCGCCCGCCCGCATGGCGTCGCTCATGGTCTCGGTCTTGTCGTCGGACAGTTCACGGACAAGGTCGGGGGTGGCGAACACGAGATTCTCCATCGGTCGGAATGCGGCAATAAAGCGGTGAAACGCGGGGGATCCCTGCCCGTGGAGGCGGGATCGGAACTGGCTCAGCAGGGCTTGGTCTGAAATCAGGTCTGGGTCCAGGGGAGCCCGTCGACCTTCCACCCCGCTACGCGGCCACGATGGCCATCGGGGTCCGGCGGGCCTTCAAAGCCCCCGGTGACATTGAAACAGCTGACATAACCGGCCTGCGTCATGGCGGCGGCGGCGGCCTTCGACCGGACACCGGAACGGCACAGGAAATAGAGCGGGGCATCCTTGGCCACGCCCTTCGACGCCAGGACCGCCTCGACCTTGGCGACAAAACCGGGGTCGACGGTCATCGTCGGGAAGACCTGCCACTCCGCCCGGATCGGCTCCTTGCCCGCGGCCTTCAGGTCGGGCGAGCCGACATAGGCCCATTCGGCCGTCGTTCGAACATCGACGAGCTGAGCCGAGACATTCTGCATCAGGCCTTCCAGGCTGGCCCGCGGCGCAACGTCTCCGGCATATCCGGCATCATTCAATGACGACATGTCACCCCCATGCGAACGCCGCCGCGCCCGCACGCCTCAATTCTACTGGTTTGTTTTGTTCGGAAGGTCCGATTGCCGCTTATTATCTACGCCGCCACAACAATCAAACCATCAGCCCTCAATAATACTTCTAAAGTTTTACCTGGCTTAATTCACCCCTAACAAGGGACGAACTGTCCAAGGCCATCTTTCGATGGCTCGTTACTTTAGATATTTCGTGGAACCCAAGGTGGTGCCCCCGAGTGCCTTGAACGATACACAGCCCCCCCGGGCTGGGCAACGGATTTCAATTAAGAAATGGTAAATGACAGACGCTTGACAGTTGGCCCGTTTTAGGCCCGCGATAAGCCGGCTTTCAACCCACTGACGAATCGTTGAAATCCGAATCCCTCCGAACGCGATCGAGCCGGGGCTGGGATAAAATTTCGCCGCCATTGACGGTTTCTGCGTACCGCCACCTCGATCATTACGCCTGCGATACAAACTGTCCCCTCCGCAACCCGCTGATTTCACTTGTGATTTCCTGTGAGATCCTGAGCCGGATTAAGGTCGTGTGGTTCTGGGTGAAACCAAAAATTTAGGTTGCATTGCTTCTCTTTTCCCTGTGGCCAGACCGCAACGGCTTACGTAACGAAGCGCGCGCGGCAGGGCCGCAGCCGGCCTCCGCACGACAAAAACCCGGCCGCGAGGCCGGGTTTGGAATCGTCCGTCTGGTGCCTTGAAGGCGGGCCGGTTCAGGCGCCGATCTTGGCGATCCGGTGTGCGAGGCGCGAGACCTTGCGGGCGGCCGTATTGCGGTGCAGCACGCCCTTCTGCGCGGCCCGGATGATCTCCGGCTCGGCGACGCGGAAGGCCGCGACGGCGGCGGCCTTGTCGCCGCTGGCGATCGCCTCGTCGAGCTTGCGCAGGAAGGTGCGCACGCGCGAACGACGCGACTGGTTGATGGCGGTACGCCGCGCGATGACGCGGGTGGCCTTTTTGGCCGAGGCGGTGTTGGCCATGGGTTTCCTGTCCCGGTGGCTGGCGCCGGCACGAAGGCGGCGCAGGTCAAAATAACGGCGGCGGCACGCGGCCGCCAAGGAGCCGGGTCTATACGCGGGAGGACCTGCGGCGTCAACTGGAAACGGGCCGGCGCTTTGCGAAAATCGCGGGGGACCGGCGCCGGCGCGGCCACTAAGAGAGGAAGGCAGAGTGCCGGCCGATCGGGCGGGCGCGTGAATTGAGATCCGATGGTCGAGCCCGCTCCCCGCAATTTCGGCAAGGTCGTCTTCTGGATGGCGGGCTCGCTCCTGTCGTTCTGCGCGGTCGCCGTGTCGGTGCGCGCGCTCTCCGCGCGGCTCACCGTGTTCGAGATCCTCGCCCTGCGCAATCTCGGCGGCCTCGTTCTGCTCGCGGCCATGGCGCTTGTCGCGCATGATCCCGGCATGCGGCTGCGGCCGGCGCGGCCGTGGGTCCATGTCCTGCGCAACGGCCCCCATTTCCTTGGCCAGGCGCTCTGGGCCCATGGGCTCACCGTGCTGCCGCTGACCACCGTCTTCGCCATCGAGTTCACGACACCGGCCTGGGTCGCGGTCTTCGCCGTGCTGTTTCTCGGCGAGCGGATGAGCGCGACGCGCCTCATCGCCCTGGCGCTGGGTTTCGTCGGCGTCGTGGTGATCCTGCGGCCCGGCATGGACAGTTTCCGGCCGGAGGCGCTGGTGGTGGCTGCCGCCGCCATCTGTTTCGGCATCCAGATCACCACCACCAAGTTCCTCACCGCCTCGAACTCGACCTGGACCATCCTGTTCTGGATGAACCTGATGCAGCTGCCGCTGAATCTCGGCGCCGACGTCGCGCTGGGCGAGCCGCTGTTCTTCCTGGCAAAGCTCGACCTCGGCCTCTGGCTGCCGGTCGCGGGGATCTGCTTCTGCGGCCTGACGGCACATTATTGCCTGACCAACGCCTTCCGTTTCGGCGACGCCATCGTGGTGATCCCGATCGACTTCCTGCGCGTGCCGCTGATCGGCGTCATCGGCTGGCTGCTCTATGCCGAGCGGCCGGAGCTGGCCGTGCTGGCCGGGGCCGGCATCGTCATATCGGGGGTGCTGATCAACATCTACGCCGAATCGCGCGCCCGCACGTGAGGGGCTGTCGTCGTCGCGCCGCCTTGCCTTGCCCCTTGCGTGCGGGGGCCCCGATCGGTTACGCAGGAAGCCAACCGCGGCCCCGCCGCCCGTCCCGAGGTGATCCTGCCGTGCCGATCGCGCGTGCTTCCGCACCGGTCCGCATTCGCGCCCTGAGCGCCATCCCCTCGCTTTCGCTCCTTCTGCTTACCTGCCCCTGAGCTCCGGACGGGCCTTCAGGCCTTGGCGCTCAGGGGATTTCAGCCGCACCCGATCATCGGGCCGGCGACGTCTGCGATGCAGCCGCCGGCCGCTTCAAGTCTCAGGGAACCCGACGCCATGACCACTTCCGCCAAGGACCGCGTCCTCATCTTCGACACCACGCTGCGCGACGGCGAGCAGTGCCCCGGCGCGACCATGACGCTCGAGGAGAAGCTGCAGGTGGCCGACCTGCTCGACGAAATGGGCGTCGACATCATCGAGGCCGGCTTCCCGATCGCCTCGAACGGCGATTTCGAGGCGGTGCAGGCGATCGCCGCGCGCATCAGGAACGCGACCGTCGCGGGCCTGGCGCGTGCCGGCATGGCCGACATCGACCGTGCGGGCGAGGCCGTGCGCGGCGCCGTGCGGCCGCGCATCCACACCTTCCTCTCCACCTCGCCCGTGCACATGAAGCACAAGCTGCAGAAGGAGCCGGAGCAGGTCCTGGAAATGGTCATCGCCTCGGTGACCCGCGCCCGCAATCTCGTGCCCGACGTCGAATGGTCGGCCGAGGACGGCACGCGCACCGAGCACGACTTCCTCTGCCGCTGCGTCGAGGCGGCGATCAAGGCCGGCGCCACCACCATCAACATTCCCGACACGGTCGGCTACACCGCGCCGCACGAATACAAGGCCCTGTTCGAAATGGTGCGCGCGCGCGTGCCGAACGCCGACAAGGCGGTGTTCTCGGTGCACTGCCACAACGATCTCGGCATGGCGGTGGCCAATTCCCTCGCCGGCGTCGAGGGCGGCGCCCGGCAGATCGAGTGCACCATCAACGGCATCGGCGAGCGCGCCGGCAATGCCGCGCTCGAGGAGATCGTCATGGCGATCCGCACCCGCAACGACATCTTCCGCTACGAGTGCGGCGTCGAGGCCAAGCTCCTGACCCGCGCCTCCAAGCTGGTCGCCACCGTCACCTCGTTCCCGGTGCAGTACAACAAGGCGATCGTCGGCCGGAACGCCTTCGCCCATGAGAGCGGCATCCACCAGGACGGCATGCTGAAGAACACCCAGACCTACGAGATCATGACGCCGGCCTCGGTCGGGGTGAAGGCGACCTCGCTGGTGATGGGCAAGCATTCCGGCCGCAACGCCTTCAAGGACAAGCTGAAGCATCTTGGCTACACGCTCTCCGACAACCAGCTGGAGGACGCCTTCGTCCGCTTCAAGGACCTCGCCGACCGCAAGAAGGTGGTCTACGACGAGGATATCGAGGCCCTCGTCGACGAGAAGCTCGCCAATTCGCACGACCGCATGAAGGTCATGTCGCTTTTGGTCGTCGCCGGCACGATGGGGCCGCAGGCCGCGACCCTGACGCTCGATCTCGACGGCGTGCACCGCACCGTCCAGGCCACCGGCAACGGCCCGGTCGATGCCGTGTTCAACGCCATCAAGGCGATCGTGCCGCACGAGGCGAGCCTCGAGCTCTACCAGGTCCATGCCGTCACCGCCGGCACCGACGCCCAGGCCGAGGTCTCGGTGCGGCTCGAGGCCGACGGCCAGACCTTCACCGGCAAGGGCGCCGATCCCGATACGCTGGTCTCCTCGGCCAAGGCCTATCTGTCGGCGCTGAACAAGGTGATCGGCAAGCAGGAGCGCCTGCACCCCCAGCGCGCCATCGAGGCCGCCGAATAGCCGCCGGCGGAGCGCGGGCGGCGCCATGCGCATCGGCATCGATCTCGGCGGCACCAAGATCGAGATCCTCGCCCTCGACGACAAGGGCCGGGAACTCGTGCGCCGCCGCGTGCCGACGCCCAAGGGCGACTATGCCGGCACGATCGAGGCGATCGCCGGCCTCGTCGCCGGCGTCGAGGCCGAGCTCGGGACCACCGGCACGGTCGGCGTCGGCATTCCCGGCGCGGTCTCGCCGGCGACCGGCCTGGTCAAGAACGCCAATTCCGTCGTGCTCATCGGCAAGCCGCTGGACCAGGATCTTGCCGCCCGGCTCGGCCGGCCGGTGCGGCTCGACAACGACGCCAACTGCTTCGCCCTGTCGGAGGCCGTCGACGGCGCCGGCCGCGATGCGGAGGTCGTGTTCGGCGTCATCCTCGGCACCGGCGTCGGCGCCGGCATTGCCATCGGCCGCCGGATCCTGCGCGGCCGCCACCTGATCGCCGGCGAGTGGGGCCACAATCCCTTGCCCTGGCCCTCGGTCGAGGAGGTGGTGCGCGCGCCCGCCTGCTATTGCGGCAGGCGGGGCTGCATCGAGACCTGGCTGTCCGGCCCGGGCCTTGCCGCAGGCTTTGCCCGCGCCACCGGCCGGCACCTCGCGACCGCCGAGATCATCGCCGAGGCGGCGCGGCCGCATTAGGCCGCGGCGCCGGCGCGCGCGGCCTATCGCGCCTATGTCGACCGGCTCGCCCGCGCGCTCGCCCATGTCGTCAACATCCTGGATCCCGACGTGATCCTGCTCGGCGGCGGCATGGGCAAGATCGACAGGCTCTACGGCGACCTCGCCGAGGCCATGCGGACTTACGTCTTTTCCGACATCGTCACGACCCCGGTCCTGCCGCCGCTGCACGGCGATTCCTCGGGCGTGCGCGGCGCCGCCTGGCTCTGGCCGCCGGCCTGACCGACAGGCAGCCGGGCTGCCATGCGCCGCCCGCCGCGGGGCATCTCAAAAAACTTCGCGCGGCTTCTGGACATGCCCATGGGTCTCTGCTAGTCAGCGCGCTCTCGCGGCGGCCTTGCGGCCCAAGCGACGGTCGGGTGATTAGCTCAGTTGGTAGAGCAGCTGACTCTTAATCAGCGGGTCGAAGGTTCGAGTCCTTCATCACCCACCAAACAACCTGTGTCCGACCCGGACACATGGGTAACAGATTGTACCTAAGACATGGGTGACACTCTTGGCCCGAACGGGTTGTCGAGTGGCTGCAGGGTTTTCTGTTCCAAATCGAAGTAGCCGAGATCGTAGCTCATGAAGCTGACGAGCCAAATGCCCTCGTCGACTTCCTTGATGCCGACGCGCTGACCGGCGAGCACGGTCGAGACGTTGATCTTCTTTCGGTGCAGGCACAGGCGGCCGCAGGCGGTGATCATCACGTCGCGGTCATGCAGGGGATAGCTGAGCTCCGGCAGGCCCGTGTAGGGCCTGCATGATGGCGTATAGACCTCGGCCGGACACTTCATGTCGAGCCCCTCGTGAGGACGCTCGGTGTTGAACTCCTTCTGGAAGGCATCGAACCGGCCCTGCTGCTGCAGGCTGTTCTGGCCGGCCGGACGGGTCGCTTCCTTCTTCAGCGTGAGATGCATGCGCTCGTGCCGCCCATTCTGCTGCGGCTGGCCGGGCTGGATGCGTTCGATGGCAATGCCGAGCCTGAGCCACCAGACCGAGAGCCTGGACAGATTGAACAGGCCGTTCGGGCTGGCAAAGGGCACGCCATTGTCGGAGCGAATGGCCTCCGGCAGGCCCCGCTCGCGGAACAACTGCTCGAAGGCCGTGATCGCCAGCTCTTCCCGCACCGAGTCCAATGCTTCGCACATGAGCAGGAAGCGCGAGGCGTGGTCGGTCACGGTGAGCGGGTAGCAGTACTGTCCGTTGCCGAGCTTGAACTCCCCCTTGAAGTCGGCGCACCACAGCGCATTGGCGACCGCCCCTTGCGACAGCGCCGTGCCATGGGCCCGATGGCGCGGGCGCCCCGGCGGCTTCACCAGGCCGTGGCGATGCAGGACCGCATGGATGGTGCTACGAGCCGGCACCCGTACGTCGCCGGCCAACCGCCGCACGATCAGTTCGCGCAGCTTGCGCGCGCCCCAGTGCGGCTTGTCCCGCTTGAGCGTCACGATCAGGCTCTCGATCTGGCCGGGCAACTGGTTGGCATAACGCACCGGCCGGCGCGAGCGATCGCTCAGGGCCTCCTGTCCGTGCTCCTTGTAGCGGCTGAAGATCTTGTAGCCGGTCTTGCGTGAGATGCCGAAGGCCCGACAGGCCTCCGTCATCGCCTCTCCATCCAGCAGGCGGGCAACGAAGCGAAGACGCTCGTCCATGACCGAACACTCCTTCCATGGCATCCCACCCTCCGCTTCCAGAACAAAAGCGGAAACTGTAACCCATGTGTCCGGTACGATCTGTCACCTGTGTCTCAGGCCGCTCACTCCTGAAATCGTTTTCGGAATCGACGCGCCCCGGTGGAATGGCCGGAACGCGGCCGACTTTTCCTTTTCCGGCTCTTGATCGCAGGCTGTTCCGTTTCTCGGCCGGGCAAACCTCGCATTTTTCCCGTCGGCGCGGCCGCGTCTCCCCGGTCACGGTGTGCCGTGCCGGTCATTGCGCGACGGTCGAACCATTGTGCCCAATGAAGATGCCAAGGACGTGAGGACGGCGCCGGCACGCCCACCATAGCTACACGTCTTTCCGGACGCGGCCTCACCGTGCTCGTCGGCGCGGCCGGCGCGGCGGAGGTTCGCGCGAGGCGAACTCAGCCAGCCCGCTCGCGCCTTCACGGAAACGGTTGCCAGCGCACCACACCATCGTCGTCGCCGGCGCCTGGCCGGGCGACGAGGTCTTGGTCCTGAAAGGGGGCGTGGCGCGAACCGTAAGCGTGCCCGCATCCCCCGGAAGGTTCGCGCTTCGAGCAAGCAGCGGAGAAGACAGACATATTTGCGAAAGTCGGAGGAGCCGGGGGACGGTTTGGCGGGCGGAGGAGTCGCCCTCCGCACGAGGGCGTGGATCGAAACCGGCAAAGAGCCGGTGATCCAGGGCGAGGCGACCGGGTCGCCCTCCGCACGAGGGCGTGGATCGAAACATCGATATGCGCACGCGAGCGCCTACCCGTGTTCGTCGCCCTCCGCACGAGGGCGTGGATCGAAACGCGGCCAACTTCGTCGTCATCGGCGCCGGCGATCGTCGCCCTCCGCACGAGGGCGTGGATCGAAACTCGCTCAATTGGCCCGAGGCTGCGCTTTGGCCGCCGTCGCCCTCCGCACGAGGGCGTGGATCGAAACACCAGGCCGCTGCGGTCATCGCCATGGGCCTGGAGTCGCCCTCCGCACGAGGGCGTGGATCGAAACTCCGATCTCTGGCGTCGCGCTTCAAAGCCGCTTAACGTCGCCCTCCGCACGAGGGCGTGGATCGAAACAACATAAATTACAAAGCCTTCTCGATATATCGCTTGTCGCCCTCCGCACGAGGGCGTGGATCGAAACTTCTCTGGGGCGCGCCCGGAATCGGCAAGTCCGATGTCGCCCTCCGCACGAGGGCGTGGATCGAAACGCCGTCGGCGATCGGCTGAATGATGCTGTCCAGGCCGTCGCCCTCCGCACGAGGGCGTGGATCGAAACTCGACCCGCGCTATTACGATGCCAGCCCGGAAGAGGTCGCCCTCCGCACGAGGGCGTGGATCGAAACGATGCGCCAAGCCAGGCGAATGACGGTGTCCATGCCCGGTCGCCCTCCGCACGAGGGCGTGGATCGAAACACGGCAGGGCGCAAGAGCCCTCGCCGGCGACCAGCGGTCGCCCTCCGCACGAGGGCGTGGATCGAAACGGCTGGCGCAGGGTGGCCGCGCCTAGCTATCCCGCGTCGCCCTCCGCACGAGGGCGTGGATCGAAACCTGAAGAACGACGGTACCGCCTTCGCGATTTTCGAGTCGCCCTCCGCACGAGGGCGTGGATCGAAACTGGAACGGCAGCGCCGCACCGCTCACATTCGATGGTCGCCCTCCGCACGAGGGCGTGGATCGAAACATGATCGCTCGAACCACTCGCGCAGTATCGGCGCAGGTCGCCCTCCGCACGAGGGCGTGGATCGAAACCAGCTGGTGCTCAATCGGCGCATCGGCGAATACCACGTCGCCCTCCGCACGAGGGCGTGGATCGAAACCTTTCTGGCCGCTCAACATCGAATACGGTCAAATGGTCGCCCTCCGCACGAGGGCGTGGATCGAAACATCGACTTCGCGACCCGCAATCAGGACGTGACGATGTCGCCCTCCGCACGAGGGCGTGGATCGAAACGCTTCGTCAAATTTGTTCGTGACAGCGGGACCGAGTCGCCCTCCGCACGAGGGCGTGGATCGAAACCGACCGATCGGCCCCGCGGCATTATCAATTGAGGAAGGTCGCCCTCCGCACGAGGGCGTGGATCGAAACCTGATCGGAATTCGGTTTGCTGGGAAGAGCACGAAAAGTCGCCCTCCGCACGAGGGCGTGGATCGAAACCTGCTCATGATGACGGCCGCCGCCCTCACGTCGCGGGTCGCCCTCCGCACGAGGGCGTGGATCGAAACGACAATGTGCTGATCGACAGCAACGGCAAGGCGACGGTCGCCCTCCGCACGAGGGCGTGGATCGAAACTCTCGGATCTCTGCGGCCTCACCATTCGAGAGGCCGGTCGCCCTCCGCACGAGGGCGTGGATCGAAACTCGGTCGGCGCCGCCAAGTTCCGTCTCGAAATCAGTCGCCCTCCGCACGAGGGCGTGGATCGAAACAGCACGTCCTGCAGCGACCGGCCGTTGAACACCATGTCGCCCTCCGCACGAGGGCGTGGATCGAAACTCGCGCATGGGCCTTAAACGCCGGAAACCCGGTGAGTCGCCCTCCGCACGAGGGCGTGGATCGAAACATCAGCCATTGGGAGCTGCTTGTTCCTGTTGCTGGTCGCCCTCCGCACGAGGGCGTGGATCGAAACCTTGAGCACCATCCGGAGACTCAAGGGGTCTTCGCGTCGCCCTCCGCACGAGGGCGTGGATCGAAACCACCGCGGCTGCCGCCTCGCGGCGCCCGGTGTCCTGTCGCCCTCCGCACGAGGGCGTGGATCGAAACGCGACGACGAATTGCCGCGCATGCTCCTCGCCCCAGTCGCCCTCCGCACGAGGGCGTGGATCGAAACGTGCTCGACGGCGTGCCGCTCTACGACGTCAGGCGTCGCCCTCCGCACGAGGGCGTGGATCGAAACAATGAACAATCTCCGGCCGAGACCGATCATGCCAGGTCGCCCTCCGCACGAGGGCGTGGATCGAAACACGCCGACCTGCTGGCCCTGAAAAAGGCGGTCGAGTCGCCCTCCGCACGAGGGCGTGGATCGAAACGCCGACCTGCTGCTCGCCCCGTTCGAAATCGGCAGGTCGCCCTCCGCACGAGGGCGTGGATCGAAACCGCATCGGGCAAGAACGCCGGGCGCGCCCAACTGGCGTCGCCCTCCGCACGAGGGCGTGGATCGAAACACGGCGACGGCGGAGATTCTCCACAATGGGGCCATGTCGCCCTCCGTACGAGGGCGTGGATCGAAACGATCCCAAGACTGCAGCAGGCGGCCTCGTGGCCAGTCGCCCTCCGCACGAGGGCGTGGATCGAAACCAGTTGGAGATCAGATCGGCGAACACGCCGACGATCGTCGCCGACGGGGCATGTGCACGGATCGAAACTCACTTGGCTGCCAATGCAAACAGCTGGACGACCAGTCGCCCGCCGCCTATCCGAGCGCCCACCGTGGCCTCGGCCAGGCCGTCGGTGCGGCCGCCGCGGTGTCGACATAGCTGCGGGCGGCGAGGTCGGTCATGGACCAGCCCCAGTTGATCAGCCGGCCCTGTTCCTCCTCGCTGAACGGGTTGAGGCGGGTCCTCAGCCGGGCGAGGCCGAGGGTCAGCCGCGGATCGATGGCCAGCTTGCGCGCGGCGGGATAGTCCGCGGGATCGCCGTCGATGCCGGCGAAGGCGAAGGGCTTTTCCGCCGGCTGGCCGGGCTCGGCGCCGCGGCTGCGATGGAGGAAGCGCTTGCGCAGGGCGCGCGCCTGGTCGGTCGCGATGTCGAGGACGCGCATCAGCTGCTGCGGCCAGAGCAGGCCGGCCTCCGCGTCGATGGTGAAGGGCGCGCCGGCATCGCTGACGAACAGCGGCGCGAAATCGTCGACGGTTTCGAGCCCGAGATTGTCGTAGGCCCCGCCATCGGTGAGCGACAAGGTGCGGGTGAAGGCCGGGTCGCCGAAATGACTGGTGCCGTCGAGATCCTTCCAGCGGCCGACCGCGCCGGCCGCGATGGTGACCGGCGACAGGACCGGCGGGAAGGCGCTCGAAGCCGCCACCGCCACCGCCAGCCTGAGCTTCGGCTGCCGGATCTCGCCGATCGAATAGTCGGCGAGCCGCAGCTTCTGCATGCGGACGAGGCGGCCGGTCTGCAGATTGGTGGCGTTGAACACGAATTGCGGCGTGTCCGGCAGCTCGGCCAGCGTCCGGCCTTGGTACATCTCGTCATAGATGTCGGCGAGCACGTCGCCGATCGACTTGCCCGGCAGCAGCGCGCCCCAGCCGACGGCGGCCTTGTCGATCGTCCGGGTGCAGAAGCTCTGCACGGGCGCGATCACCGCCTCTTCGAGATTGGTGAAGCGGCCGCCCTTCAGCACGAGCCGCGGCCAGGCGGCGGCAAGCATGCCGGCGGCGATGGCGCCGCCCGACACGGCGGAGATCCGCTCCATGCGCGCCAGGAAGCCGAGCTCGTTGAGGCGGATGAAGGTTCCGCAGTGGAACAGTGTGGCGCGAAAGCCGCCGCCCGACAGGGCGAGGGCCGGCGCATCGCGGCGCGCGCTTTGTGGCATGATCGATCCCCCCTTGATCGCTGCGCGGTCGCCGGCGGCAAGACACCGGGGCCCGTTCGCAGCCTGCCTGCCATCACGCGAAGCGGCCGATGCCGGCCGGCCTCAGAGCAGCGCCGCGAGCGCCGGCGACAGCGGCGTGGCGGCGAGGTATTTCATGTTGACGAAACCGGCATGGCGGTCGGCGCTGTCGAGGCCGATCGAGGCCCAGCGCGTCAGGTAGCGCTTGCGGGCGGTGGCCGGGCGCGGGTCGATGCAGGCTTCGCGTGGGCCATAGGCGATCGAGCGGACATGCACCGTCCGGCCGTTGCGCAGTTGGGCGAGAACCGGGCTGTCGGTCGAAGGCCGCTGGCGCAGGTTGAGCCTGCCGTCGGGCGAGGCGACCTCGGTCTCGAAGCCGAGCCGCGGCTGCCGGGCGATCAGGGCGTTGAGGCCGGCGACGTCGAACAGCGGGCCGGGATCGAACTTGCCCATGATGGCGACGTCGTGGTGGCCGACCACCTCCTCGATGTCATAGGCGTCGATGACGTCGCGCACGATCTTGCGGCAGGTGCTGACCTGCGCCGCCGGATAATGCTCCCATTGCTGCATCGCCGCGTCGTCGGGGTTGTAGATGAGCCGGCCGGGCCCGTGCGGCGCGCCGGCATCGAAGGCGTAGCCCTTGTTCATCAGGCAGATGCCGACCGAGCCGACCTGCACCGAGCTGCCGAGCCCGACATTGCCGAGCGGCTTCCAGTTGCTGAGGCCGGGATGCGCGGCGGTCTCGGTGAAGCGCCGGGTCTGGAACGCCACGCCGCTCTTCTCGATCAGGATGTGATAGCTCGCGCGCTGGGCATCGAGCGCGGCGACGGCTTCGGCGACCGTATTGGTCACCGAATAATGGATGACGGCGAGGCGCGGCGTCTGGTTCGCGCCTCTGTGCAGAAGCGTCAGCTCCGCGAGGCCGTCGATCCAGTGATGGGTGATGCTCAAGGGTCGTCTCCCGCCGTCGGGCCGGCATCGATCCGCCCGCTGGCGGATGCGCGCGCCGGGACACCGAACGCGTGAGGCGGAGACTATGGGCGGGTCGTGAGCGCTCCGTGATTTGCTTTTGCTCTCCTCGGCTTCCCTTGCGCGCGATTGTCGCGCCTTGCGGGCTTCCTCCCGGGGCGCATAGACTTCCAGGCCTGCAGGGTCGCTGACAGGCGTTCACCAGAACGGAAAAGTGCTTTCGCTTCTGCGTATAGAAGCGCATCGGGGTAGGCTTCTATGCTGTCGATCTCAGTCCTTGGCGGCTTCGATCTCGCCATAGGCGGCCAGCGCGCGGAACTGCGCAGCCGCAAGGCGCAGGCGCTTCTGGCCTATCTCCTGCTCAACCCGATGCCTTCGGATACCCGCGAGCGGCTCTGCGGCCTGCTCTGGAGCGAGTTCGCCGAGGAGAAGGCGCGCGCCTCGCTGCGCCAGGTGCTGCATGGGCTGCGCGAGACCTTCGAAAGCCTCGGCTTCGCCGGCCTGCAGCTGGACCGGGAGGCCGTCAGGCTGGACCGCGATGCCATCGCCTTCGATGTCGGCGCCGTGCTCGCCGACCTGTCGCGCGGCGCCGTCCCGGAGATCCTGACCGCCATGGAGCAGCCCCACGAGGCCCTGCTCGCCGGCTTCGACGGCCTCGATCCCGGCTTCGACGTCTGGCTCACCATTCACCGCCGGCTGATCCGCGAGCGGTTCGAGCACTCGCTCTTCGCGCTCGCCGAAGGCGATGTCGGCCAGGAGACGACCATCCGCGCGGCGACCGCGCTGATGAACATCGACCCGACCAACGAGGTCGCCTGCCGCACCCTGATGCGGGCGCGCGCCGCGCGCGGCGAACTGTCGGCCGGCCTCAAGGTCTATCGCAAGCTCTGGGATCATCTTGCCGACGAATACGACATGGAGCCCTCGCCGGAGACGCAGGCGCTGGCCGTCGAGCTGAAGAGCGCGCCGCCGGCCGTGCTGACCCGCAGCGAAGCCATCGTGCTTCCGGGCGGCGGCGAGCCCGATCCTCGCGACCCGCGTGGCGAAGCTTCGGCGCAATATGCCATCGTGGTCGCGCCCTTCGACGCGCGCGGGGTCAATACCGAGTTCGGCTATCTCATTTCCGGCCTGCGCCAGGAGCTGATCGCCAAGCTCGTCCGCTTCCGGGAATGGGCGATCATCGACGGCCGGCATGTGCAGACCGACGCCATGCAGTCCTTCGCCGCGCGCTGGCCGGGCCATATCTGGCTGGACGCCCTGATCTTCGAGGCCGGCGGGCAGATCCGCATCAGCATCACCGTGCGCCGGCATGACGACGCCAATGTCATCTGGAGCGACAGCTTCAATTTCGGCCTCGACAACTGGTTCAAGATCGAGCGCGAGCTCCTCTCGCGCATGGCGGCGACGCTGAACATCCACGTCTCCACCGCCCGCCTGATCGCCTCCTCCGGCGCGCCCGACGTGTCGCTGGCCGTCTATGACCGCTGGCTGCGTGGCCAGTCGATCATCATGAACTGGAAGCCGGAGCGCGATCAGGCGCGCGGCATCTACCGGCAGATCCTCGCCGAGGCGCCCTATTTTTCGCCGGCGCATTCGAGCCTGGCGCAGCTGGAGAACATGGAGCACCTGGCGCTGCCGGGGACCTTCCGGACCAGCGAGCGCGAAGCCGCCGGGCTCGACCATGCCCGCCACGCGGTGCGCTACGATCCGTTCGATTCGCGGGCCCATCTCGCGCTCGGCTGGGCCTCGGCGATGAACCGCCAGTTCGACCAGGCCTATGCCGCCTTCACTATGGCGCTCGAGCTGAACGAGAACGATCCCTGGACGATCAATTCGGCGGCGCTCGGCTGCGCCTATTGCGGCGATATCGACCACGCCAAGGCGACGCTCGAAAAGGCGCTGACCTGGGGCCTCAAGCCGACCGCCTTCCACGCCGCCTATCAGGGCGCGATCCGCTTCATGGCCGGCGACTATCCGGCCGCGCTGCAGGCCTATGAGCAGGCCGGCGACATCATCGGCGACCTCGCCGCCTGGAAGGCGGCAACGCTTGCCCATCTCGGGCGCACCGAGGAGGCGCGCCAGACCATGCAGCATTTCAAGGCCCACGCCCGGGCCCGCTGGAGCGGGACGGAGGAGGCGACCGAGGAGCGGCTGGCGGCCTGGCTGCTGCATGCCTTCCCGATCCGCGCCCGCAACGTCTGGGAGCGGCTGCGGGAGGGCGTTGTCCTCGCCGGCCTCGCCGTGCCACGCGAGGACGAGATCCCGCGCAGGCCCTGAAGGTCTCGCGCGCCATGCGCCGCCGCGAGCCGCCGTGGCGGCACCGCCGGCATCAGCCGCAATGCGAGATGACGTAGTCGCAGATCCGCGTGTTGAGGATCTCCTCGGGCGACTTGCGCGGCGTCAGGCCCTTGTAGATCGGCGGCACGACATAGTCCGAGCCCTTGGCCTCAGGGTTCTTGGCATGCAGATAGGCCTGCCGTGCGAGCTCCTTCGGCGGCAGCGCCAGATAATAGGTGCCCCCGGGTTCGGTCTGGACATACTCGACCGAGGTGATCCAGGCCGGGATCGGCTGTTTCAGCATGCCGGCCGTCGCCGCCTCGAATTCGGCGCGTGTCTGCTTCAGCCCGTGCGCGCCCTTCATGGACAGCTTGAGGAAATAGGCCCCGAGCTTCTTCCAGCCGTCCGCGCCGATCGGCTCGCACTGGTTCTCGGCGAAATAGGCCATGTACTGCTCGTAGAGCTTCTTGAGCTCGGCCGTGTTCCTGGCCTCCACCAGGTCCTTGACCTGCTGTTCGGTCTTATAGGGGGGTCTCTGCATGATATCCTCGCTCTGGATGCGCCCCTTGGTCCCCTCCGCGGCATGGCGCGACTGCCGGTCGGCACATTGGCGGCTCAGGGCCCGAGATGCCGGATCAGGTCCTGCATGGTGGCCGGCAGCGTGCCGCCGAAGGCCGCCCTGATGTCCCGGTCGACCACCTTCGGCGGCGACGTGAGCCCGCGTGGACTGTAGCGCCGGCCGGCTTCGACGGCCGTTGCGGTGGCATCGGCCACGAGCCGCGCGAACAGCGTCTCGGCGACGATGAACGACCCGAGCGGGCCGAGCCGGAGCCCGCCGCCGATCTGCTCGGCCTCGAACAGCACGAAGAAGAACAGGGGCGGGTTGCGTGTCAGGAAGTCGGCCTGGGCTTCCGAGAAGGCGACGTCCTTCGGCTGGCCGGCCATGCCGGCGGCATCGAGCCAGCGCCGCACGGCCTGCGCGCGGTGCTCCGCTGAAGCGAGCAGCCGGTGCCGCTCGATGATGCGGCGCAGGGCTTCGTCGCGCTTCATCACGGCGAGGATGGCCGCGACCGATGCCATCGGCACGCTGTAGGCGCGGGCGAGATCACGCGTCGCCATGCCGGTCGCCGGCCCGGTCTGCCCCGATTTGGTCACCGCGATCGGCAGGGCCCGGTCGAGGCCGTCGGGGCCGGCCGCCACGAAGGTCGTGTCCGGCCCCATCGGCGTGATGGTGGGGCCGAGCGGGCGCGAGAACATGAACTCGGCGGGCGAGTCGCCGGGCTGGCCGCCGAAAAACCGGTTCCAGTCGATCAGCCAGGATTCGTCGAACGGCATCAGGTCGGGCTCGTTCGACGAGCTGTGCCGGAGGATGTCGTCCAGCTCGAAGGGCCTGAGAAGGCCGAGCCGGTAGGACGGCCTGACCATGGCATGGCCGAACCGGAAGGCGGCGTGGGAGAACTCGACCGGCATGCGCAGCACGGGCGCCGCCGTGACGAATCGGATCGCGCCGTCGGTGCGCCCGGCATCCGGCGCATAGCGCGCGAAGACGTCGGGATCGAGCATGCGCCGGAGATAGTCGTTCCAGACGATCGTCCGGTAGATATGGACATTGGCCGCCCGGGCCCGCTCGAACATCTGGTGGTAGTCGAGCTCTGTCATGGCCTCGCCCGCATGGGACGCGGACTGCAGCACGGCATCCGCGATGCGGTTGTGCGACCGCATGAACAGGGTCGTCAGCTGCGAGATCAGCGCGTGGTCGTCATTGCGTCCGTCGGGCACGAGCACGTCGGTCGCGCCGCGCTCCGCCTCGGCCGGCGCGCCGTCGAGCCCGTTCAGCACCGGGCAGGCGAGCCGCGGCAGATCGGGCGCCTGCGGCCCGCCGGAGCTGCGGGTCAGGCCGAGGCGCAGATGGGTGCGCTCGGTGCGCCAGGGATCGGCGCCGCCCGCACCGACCGGGCAGGCATAGGCGAGCGGGAAATATTTCGGCCCGCCGCCATAGATCGTCTCCAGGCGCAGCGATGCCGAGCGCAGATTGTCGAGCGACTCGGCACTGGCGCCGCCGCCCTGGTGCGGAAAGCGCTCGGCGGCGAAGCTGATATCGTGCGCGATGAACTGGCCGAGATAGGTATAGCCGGCCGGCGCGGTGCGGCTGTCGATCGGCCGGACCGGCGCCGTCGCGCTCGGCACGTTCCAGTCGAGCATGCGCGCGCCGATATTGGCGATGAGCTGGCACTGGTCCTCGACCGCCGGAAAATCCTGCATCAGGCGACGGCTGTCGTCGGCGTCCCGCAGGTCGCTCGCGCCGATGAGCGAGACATAGTCGTCATCTGCGGGCGGCGCCGCCGGCGCCGCCACGCGCTCGGCCATGGCAAAGCCTGCGGACGTGGCGACCCCGGGCGGCTGCGCGCGCCGGAACGGCAGATTGTTCCCGTGTTGTCCCATGATGGCCAGCCTCCCCCGACAGAACCAGCGGTTCGGATGTTCAGCCCATCCAGCGTGATCCGAGCGTGATCGGCCGCACGCCGCTTGGCAAATGCGCCGCTAGTAGAGCGGAATGTCGGTCTGGCCGGCCGAACCCGGCGCCGCGACGGCGCGGGCGAGGCGCGCGGTCCTGACGCTTGAGGGAAGCGGCTGCAGGCCGGGCACGATCGTCTTGACCACCGGCACGCCGATGGCGGCATGGGCGAGATCGACGGCGAGCGCGGGGTAGCCGGCTTCGGCAAGACGCCCGACAAGGCCTTCGAGATTTTCGGGCGCCGCGGCCGCGGCGGGCAGGGCCGGCGGCCGTCTCGGCGCGAGCATCGGCAGCGCGGCTGCATCGATCCGGTCGAACCGTGCCTGGTGCCTGAGGTCGGCCGGGCTCGACGGCGCGCGGCCGCTGGCGCGCTTGAGCGCCATCAGGTGCCAGGCGACCTCCATCTGGCAGAGCTCGACGAAGGCACCTCTCGCCGCCGCCGCCGGCGAGAGGCGCGCCGCGGCGCCATGGGCGAAGCCCTGGCCGTCGGCCGTCACCGAGACGCAGGCGATGCAGGGCACGCCGAGATCCGAGGTGATGTCGAGCATCCAGGTGCGCCGGGCGGTCCGGCCCTGGCGTACGGCCGCGATCATCGCCAGCAGGCCGGCCTCCTCGAGCGTTTCCAGCGCGACCATGCGAGCGGGCCGGCCGGCATGCCACCAGAGCGCGGCGGCGTCGCGCTCGACCCATTCCAGCAGGCCGGAGAGGGTGGCCTCGGCCGCCGTCGGCCCGCAGGCGCAGCCGATGCTCGGATTGACCGCCGCTTCGCCCGTGCCCCTCAGGCAGAGCGTGGCCGGCACCAGGGTCGTGCCGCCACCGGCAAGGATCCGGGCGGCGAGGCCGGTCCGCGCGCCGTCAGACGCGGTGAGCGCGGCCAGGGCTGCCTGCGACGCCGGGTCGAGGCCCTCGCCGAACCGTTCGGCGGGCAGGCTGGTGGCCGTCGCCGCGCCGCCGGACTGTGCGAGCCGCTCCGCTGTTTCGCCGAGGCAGGCGGCGAGCGCCTCGCGAAAGGTCGCGCCACAGGCGCCGGCGCTGATCATGTCGGTTGCCTGCGGCGCATCGAAGTGCCGGTCCGGCGTCGTCATGGCGCCGACGAAATGGATGCCCGGCGCATCCGGCGCCTCGATCTCGAAAATGTCGGTGGCCCGCGCGGCCAGCGCCAGCAATGCCGGGGGGATCGGCCGCTCGGGTCCCGGCCCGCTGGTTTCGTTGAGGCGCGCCGCCAGAACGGCGGCGTCGGCGGTCATCGCTTCGCCGGCAAAGCGTCCATCGGCGCCGATCGACAGCGCCTGCCAGGCCGGGGCCGGATGAGATGTCCACTTCATGATCCAAGACGACCCGCTTTGCTATCCAAGTCCAGGATAGCGGCTGCCATAGGGGCAAGGTCAATCCATTTGCGCGACGGGCGCCGCCTGTTCTTCCGAGCGGCGCCGGTGGCCGGCGGATGGATTTGCGAACTCACGCTGGACTCACAGCGATGCGTCCAGTCTGCGGCCATCGTTTCTTGGCTGCCGGACTTGGGGGGCTGTCATGGCAAAGACGACAGGCGGAGGCGGGGCCGCGGCCGTGGCGCTCGCTGCCGGGCGGGCGCGCAGCGAGCGCGACGGCGCCGTGCAGGGGAGCGGCCGGTCATGACCCTGGCTGAAGCCGAACCGCGTGCCACATCGCCCGCCCGGGGCGACAGGGCACGCCAGCCGATCAGCGGCACCTTCGCGGCCATCAAGCTCGCCCCCGAGGACTATGGCCGGCTCGGCTTCGACGATTTCGTCCAGTACATCCTCGGCAGGCTCGACGAGGCGCGCGACCAGCGGGCCGGCTATTACGGCGCGCTGCGGACCCGCAATTCCCGCTGGGTGATGGGGTCGCGCCGATGGCTGGCCCTTGCCGGTGCCGTCGCGCTGCTGTTGACGACGCTCGGCGCCGGCCTGCGGCTCAGCCAATGGGCGGCCGACGGCTGGGACAAGGTAGCGCTGCTCGCCGCCCTGGTGCTCTATGCGGTCATGGGCGCGGTCGCCTTCTATGAGCGCGGCACTGACCGGACCAGCACCTATTTCCGGCACGTGGCGATCATCCTCGCCATCCGCGATCTCTGGACCAGGCTGCAGTTCGAGGTGCTGCGCGAGGTCATGGGCTTCAGGCAGGCGGGCGCGGCCGGCGACGAGGCCGCGGTGCGCACGCGCATCGTCGCCCTCGCCGAGGCCTTCAGCAACGACCTCAACCGGCTGACCGAGACCGAGGTCTCCGACTGGCGCGCCGAAATCCTGACCTCTCTCTCCGAGCTGGAGGCCGCGGCCCGCCCGAGCTTCCTCAACCTGGAGCTTTCCGAGACCTATGACAGCCCCGTCACCGTCACCATCGACGGCACGAAGGTGATCGAGGCCAGCGGCCGGCGCTTCGCGCTCGGCGAGCTCAAGCCCGGCCCGCGGACCATCGCGGTGAGCGCCCAGAAAGGCGGCCGGCCGGTCGGCGCCTCGCTGACCTACGACGCCAAGCCCGGTGTCGAGCGGCTGGCGCTGACGCTCGAAGGGTGAGGGCGCGGTCTGGCCGAATGGCCGGCGCCGTGGATGATATGGGCGACGCCGCGGCCGCCGTCTGGGCTGCAGGTCGTCGTCGGACGCTCAGGGGCAACTCGCATGCATTATGCGCATTCAACGTCGCGCGCGGACCGGTCCGACTGGCAGCCGTTGCCGGACCATCTTCACAAGGTCGCAGCTCTCGCGGGGAGGTTCGGCGCCAAGTTCGAGGCCGAACAGCTCGCGCGGCTCGCCGGCATCCTGCATGATCTCGGGAAATATTCCGAGGCGTTCCAGGCCTATATCGAGGGCCGCGGGCAGAGCCCGGACCATTCGACGGCGGGCGCGCAGGAGGTGCGGACGCTCGCTCGGACGCCGGGCGACATGATCGCCGCCTGGCTCGCGGCCTATGCCATTGCCGGCCATCACGGCGGCCTGCCGGATGGCAATGTGATGGCCGCGTCGCTGGCCGAGCGCCTGAAGAAGTCGGTTCCGCCGCTTTCTCCGGTCTGGCGCGAGGAGGTGCGGCCGGACGCCGAGAGCCTTCTGCCGCGCTGGTTCAAGCCGCAGCCGACGAAGGAGCAGACCGCCTTCTCGCTCGCCTTCCTCGGCCGGATGATCTTCTCCTGCCTCGTCGACGCGGACCGGCTGGACACGGAAGAGCACGCCGCCCGGGTCGAAGGTCGCACCGTCGATCGCGCGTGGCCGGATCTCCGCGACAGGATCGACGACCTCGTCTCCGCCTTCGACACCTCCATGGCGGCCAAGCTCGCCGCGTTGCCGGAGGCGGCCCGCCAGTCGGACGTGAACCGGCGGCGAGCTGACATCCTCGCCCATGTTCGCGGCAAGGCCGGCCTGCCGAAGGGCGTTTTCACCCTCGATGTCCCGACCGGCGGCGGCAAGACATTGGCTTCACTCGCCTTTGCGCTCGATCATGCGCGCTGCCATCGGATGGAGCGCATCATATATGGAATTCCATTCACATCAGTAACACAACAGTCGGCCGAGATCTTTCGAGCGATCCTGGGCCCGGACATGGTCTTGGAACATCACAGCTCGATCGACAGTGATCGCCCGGAGAAGGAAGAAGGCGCGAACGCCGACGCTCAGCGGCTCGACATGAAGCTGCGCCTCGCCATGGAGAACTGGGCGGCGCCCGTCGTCGTCACCACCAATGTCCAGCTCTTCGAGAGCCTGTTCTCGCACAAGCCGTCCCGCTGCCGCCGGCTGCACAATCTCGCCAAAGCGGTCATCGTGCTCGACGAGGCGCAGGCGATCCCGCTTCACGTCCTGCACCCCTGCGTCGCGGCGCTCGATGAACTCGCGCGCAATTATGGCTGCACCATCCTGCTGTGCACGGCGACCCAGCCCGCGCTCAAGGCGCCGAACTTTGCCGGCGGCTTTGATCTCGGGCCGGAGCGTGAACTGGCCTCCGATCCGCTCGCTCTGCACAGAGCTTTCCGGCGCGTGACGCTGCGGCGAGCCGGCCGGATGACCGATGAAGCTGTGGTTGGCGAACTCGGTGCGGTCGAGCAGGGCCTGGTCATCGTCAACAGCAGGGTTCACGCTCTCGCTCTCTATCGCGCCGCCAGGGCCGCGGGGCTGACCGGCATGGTCCATCTGACCACGCGCCAGACAGCCGCCGACCGGCAGCTGATCCTCGCCGAGATCCGCCGGCGCCTTGCCGCCGGCGAGCCTTGCCGCGTCATTGCCACCAGCCTGGTGGAGGCCGGGGTCGATCTGTCCTTCCCGCGTGTCTGGCGCGCACTGGCCGGGCTCGACAGCATCGTCCAGGCGGCAGGGCGCTGCAATCGCGAGGGGCGCTGGCCGGCTGCCGAGAGCATTGTGACGGTGTTCGAGCCGGCGGAGGCCAAGCCGCCGGCCGAGATCAAGCAGGCGGCCGAAGCCATGGCACGCATCATCCCGCACCATGACGACCTGTTTGCCCCCGATGCGATCGAGGCCTTCTTCCGCGAGGTCTATTGGCAGAAGGGCGACGGTCTCGACCGCACGCGCATGGCGACGCTGGACGGCTACGCCGAGCAGGCTGTGCTGGATCAGTTCAAGATCGGCTCAGCCATGGCCGACTTTGCCTACCGCAATGTCGGCGAGAATTTCCGCCTCATCCATGACGGCATGGCGCCGGTGATCGTTGCGGTCGACGAGGGGCCGAGGGCCGTGCTGGCGGCTCTCGAGAACAATCCGGCTTTTTCCGGCGCTGCCGCTCGCCGGCTCCAGCGCTTTCTCGTGCAGGTGCCGCCGCGCATGCGGGACGAGCTGATCCGCAATGGCCATGTCCACTATGTCGAAGGCTACGGCGATCAGTTCGCGGTGCTGACGGCCGAGACCTTCTATAGCCGCGAGGAAGGCCTCATCTGGGAACGTGCCAACGAGCTGGGGATAGATGGCGGTATCATCTAACGGATGCTGGTCAGGACAATCATGCCGTGCATTGATGGGAAAGCGCTCTGCATGAGTGCAGGGCGCGCGGGGAGGGGCTGGATGGCCTACGGAATTCGCCTGCGCGTGAGCGGCCGGTTCGCCTTGTTTGTCCGGCCCGAATTGAAGGTCGAGCGCGTTTCCTACGACGTCATGACGCCCTCCGCCGCGCGGGGCATACTGGAAGCGATCCATTGGAAGCCGGCTATCCGCTGGTCCGTCGATGCGATCCACGTGCTGAAGCCCATCCGTTTCCAGTCGATCCGGCGCAACGAAGTGGGCGCGAAGGCGCCGGTCGGCAAGATCCGCTCGGCCATGAAGTCGGGCGAGATTGGCGACCTGACCCTGGTGGTCGAGGACAATCGCCAGCAGCGCGCCTCCACCGTCCTCGTCGATGTCGACTATGTCATCGCCGCCCATTTCGACATGACCGCCAAGGCCGGGCCGGACGACAATCCGGCTAAGCACGCGGAAAGCTTCAGCCGGCGCGCCCGCAAGGGCCAGTGCTTCCACCAGCCCTGCCTCGGCACGCGCGAATTCCCGGCGGATTTCAGCCTGATCGAGCCGGACGAGGCCATGCCGGTCGTCGCCGAGCAGGATCGATCGGCAACGCTCGGCTTCGGCGCGCCGCGCGATCTCGGCCTGATGCTCTATGACATCGACCATGCGGGTGACCGGTCGTCGCTGTTCTTTCGGGCGAAGCTCGTCGACGGGGTGCTGCAGGTGCCGGGACTCGGATCGCCGGAGGTGCTGCGGTGAACCGTATGGGTAATCCGGCGGCAATCGAACGGGAGCGCCACGCTGGCCGTTTCAGCAACCCTGTGACGGTTGGAACGGCCAATTGGAGGGAGGGAAGCAGATCATGACCATTCTCGCGTCTCTCGCTCGCGCGCATGAGCGGCTGACGAGCCGCGGCGAAGTGCCGGCCTTCGGGTTCAGTCAGCAGAATATTAGCGGATTGATCTCCCTCGATGCCGATGGTCGACCCCTCGGTTTGCACGACCTCACTCAACCTCAGGGCAAGAAGCGCTTGCCGCAGCCGATGGCTGTGCCGAGCCCGGTCAAGCGCACCTCTGGCATCGCTCCGAATTTTCTCTGGGACAAGACGGCCTATGTCCTCGGTGTGACGGCCGGTACCGGCGCGCGCACGGCCCAGGAACATCAAGCCTTTCTCGACCGGCATCGCGAATGGATCGCCGGCACGAATGACGAAGGCCTCGTCGCCTTTCTGCGGTTCCTGGACTGGTGGCGGCCGGAAAAATTCGTCGAACTCGGTTGGTCCGAGGAGATGAAGGATCAGAACCTCGTCTTCGCTCTCGAGAGCGAGCGGATGGCGAATGTCCGGCTGCACGACCGGCCGGCGGCGAAAGCCTTGTGGGCGCGTCTCCAGTCCGACGGCGGGCGGCCGGAGGCGGTCTGCCTCGTGACCGGCGAACGCGCGCCGATCGCGCGGCTGCATCCGGCCATCAAGGGGGTCTGGGGCGCGCAGACAGCAGGCGCTTCCATCGTCTCCTTCAATCTCGACGCCTTCACCTCCTATGGAAAGGAACAGGGCGACAACGCCCCCGTCTCCGATGTCGCGGCGGCGGCCTATACCTCCGCGCTCAACCACTTCCTCGAGCGCGGCAGCCGCCATCGTCTTCAGATCGGCGACGCCTCCACCGTCTTCTGGGCCGAGGCGCCGGACAGCGCCGCGGCGGATGCGGCCGACGCCATGTTCCAGCAGTTTTTCGCCATTGACGAGAACATGGAGGCCGACAAGGTCGGCGCGCTGCTCGACAATTTGCGTCACGGCCGGCCGGTCGGCGACCTGCAGCCGGCGCTGTCGTCCGGCGTTCGTTTCTTCGTTCTGGGCCTCGCCCCCAATGCCGCGCGATTATCCGTTCGTTTCTTCGTCGAGGACGATTTTGGCGTCATTGCGAAGCGCTACCTCGATCATCTCGAAAGGCTGCGCATCGACCCGCCGCCGCGGGAGGAAAACCCGTCGATCTGGCGCATGCTGATCGAGACGGCGGTGCTGCGCAAATCCGACAACATCCAGCCGAACCTTGCCGGTGACTGGTTCCGCGCCATCCTCACCGACACGCCCTATCCGATGACGCTTCTCTCGTCGCTGATCATACGCCTGCGCGCCGACCATGACGTCAATGCGCTCAGGGTCGCGATCCTGAAATCCGTTCTTATCAAGAACTTCAACATGGAGGCGCCCGTGTCGCTCGATCCCGAATGCAAGGATGCAGGCTATCGCCTCGGGCGGCTCTTCGCGGCCTACGAGCAGGTGCAGCAGGCAGCGCTTGGTCGCAACGTGAACGCCACGATCAAGGACAAGTTCTACGGCGCTGCCTCCGCTCAGCCGCGTAAAGTCTTCCCGATCTTGGATCGTGGTTCGGTCAACCATCTCTCCAAGATCGGCAAGGACAATGCCGGTTGGCGGGTCAATCTCGAAAAGACCATCAGCGAGATCATGGAAGGCATGGCAGCGGCCGGTGACCCCTTCCCGGCCAGTCTGCCGGACAAGAGCCAGGCCCTCTTCGCGCTCGGCTACTACCACCAGCGCAATGCGTTTTTCCGCAAGACCGACAAGACCGGGCCAGGGGAGGCTGCCTGATGACCACGCTCGCCAACAAATACGACATCGTCTTCCTGTTCGATGTCACCCGGGGCAATCCGAACGGCGATCCGGATGCCGGCAACCTGCCGCGCATGGACCCCGAGACCAATCATGGCCTCGTCAGCGACGTCTCGCTGAAGCGCAAGATCCGCAACTACACCGAATTCGCCAAGGGCGATCAGCCGGGCTACCGGATCTATGTGCAGGAAGGCGCCATCCTCAACGAGCGGCACCGCGAAGCTTATCGTGCAATCCGGCCAGGCAACGACAAGGTCGACAAGGACGCGAAGCTGAACCCGCAGGGCGACGACGAAGCGCGCAAGATCACCCGCTTCATGTGCGACAACTTCTTCGACGTCCGCACCTTCGGCGCGGTGATGAGCACCGGCATCAATGCCGGCCAGGTGCGCGGGCCGGTGCAGGTGACCTTCGCCTCTTCGGTCGAGAAGATCCTGCCGCTCGAAATCTCGATCACGCGCATGGCCGCCACCAACGAGAAGGAGAAGGCCGAGCGCGACAAGGGCGAGGGTGACGATCGCACCGAGAACCGCACCATGGGGCGCAAGCACATCGTGCCCTACGGGCTCTACCGCGCCCATATCTTCGTCAATGCCAAGCTGGCCGAGCGCACCGGCTTCAGCGAGGCGGACATGGACCACCTTTTCGATGCGCTCGCCAACATGTTCGAGCACGACCGCTCGGCCGCGCGCGGCGAGATGGCGGCGCGCCGTGTCATTGCCTTCAAGCACGCTTCGGCGCTCGGCAATGCCGCGGCGCACCGACTGTTCGAACGGGTCACCGTGCGCCGGCGTATCGGTGACAGCCTCTATGACCCGCTCGACGAAAAGCTCGACAATTATCCGCCGGCTCGGCGGTTCGAGGACTACGAGGTGACCGTCGACACCACGAACTTGCCCGAAGGCGTGGAGGTGCTGGAACGGGCCTGAAGCGATGCTGCCGGAGGCCGACGACCCGATCCCCTTGTCCGCGCTCCAGCACGCCGTCTTCTGCCTCCGGCAGGCTGCTCTCATCCACATCGAGCGGCAGTGGCAGGAGAACCGGTTCACGGCCGAGGGGCAGGTGCTGCACGCGGCGGCGCATGATCCCTCGCGCCGCACGCGCGGCGGCACGCGGCGGGTGACCGGCCTGCCGCTGCTGTGCCGGCGTCTCAACCTCGCCGGCATCGCCGATCTCGTCGAGTTCCGATCGGAGGCCGGCGGCGAGGTCGCCTATCCCGTCGAATACAAGCGCGGCAAGGCCAAGCTGCATCGCGCCGACGAGGTGCAGCTCTGCGCGCAGGGCTTGTGCCTCGAGGAGATGACCGGGCGCGCGGTGCCGGAAGGCGCCCTGTTCTATGCCGAGACCAAGCGCCGTGTCGCGGTTCCGTTCGATCAGGATTTGCGTGCCCTGACGGAGGAGACGGCGCGCGCCTTCGGTGCTCTGCTCGCGGCAGGCCGCACGCCGCCGGCCGTCTATCGCCATGATCGCTGCCGGGCCTGCTCACTCTTCGATCTCTGCCGGCCGAAGGAGGCGAGCCGCACGGCGCTCGGGTTCCGTGCCACCGCGATTGCCGATGCGCTGACGCGCGATGAGGACGGCGTGCCGTGAAGAAGCTGCTCAACACGCTCTACGTCACGACCGAGGGCGCGAGCCTGCGCAAGGACGGGGAAAATCTCGTTGCCGAGATCGAGGGAACCGAGCGCGCCCGCGTGCCCTTCCACATGCTGGGCTCGGTGGTGATCTTCGGCGGCATCTTCGTTTCGCCGCCTCTGATTCAGGCACTCGCGCCCCTCGGAATTACCATCGTTCTGCTGGATCGGGCCGGCCGCTTCCAGGCCCGCATCGAAGGTCCGGTCTCCGGCAATGTGCTGCTCCGGCGCGCGCAATATCGCATGGCCGAAGCGCCCGACGACATCGTGCGCAGCATCGTCTCGGCCAAGATCGCCAATCAGCGCGCCGTTCTGCAGCGGGCGCTGCGCGACTATGGCGCCGACATGCCGGCGGACCGCAGGGCGGCGGTCGAAGCCGCCGTCGAGCGGCAGGCGCGCATCCTCAGGCGCGTTGCCTTTGCGGATGAGAGCCTCGATGCGCTTCGCGGCGCGGAAGGCGAGGCGGCCCAGCTCTATTTCGCGGTGTTCGGCGATCTCGTTCGTTCGCCCGATACCGATATTCGCTTTCTCGGCCGCAGCCGACGGCCACCGCTCGACCCGGTCAACGCTCTCTTGTCGTTTCTCTACACCTTGCTCACCCACGACTGCCGGAGCGCGGCCGAAGGCGTCGGGCTCGATCCGGCGGTCGGCTTCCTGCATCGGGACCGGCCCGGCCGGCCGAGCCTGGCGCTCGATCTCATGGAGGAGCTGCGCCCCATTCTTGCCGATCGCCTGGCTCTGTCCCTGCTCAACCGGCGGCAATTGCGCGAGCGCGATTTCGAGCGGCGCGACGGCGGTGCCGTGCTGCTGACCGACGAGGGGCGGCGCACGGTCCTGGCCGCCTGGCAGGAGCGCAAGAAGGAGGAGCGCCGCCATCCCTTCCTCGACGAGACGGCGCCGCTCGGCCTCGTCCCGCATCTGCAGGCCTTGCTGCTCGCCCGGCACCTGCGCGGCGATCTCGACGCCTATCCGCCCTGGGTCTGGAAATAGTGTCGCGCGAGCGGAGGAGGGGAGCATGATGGTCCTGGTCACCTATGACGTGCGCACCAACGAGCCCGGCGGCGCGCGGCGGCTGCGCCGTGTCGCCCGGGCCTGTCGCGACTTCGGCCAGCGCGTGCAATATTCCGTCTTCGAGATCGAAGTCGATCCGGCGCAATGGACGAAGCTGAAGGCGCGGCTCGAAGGCCTGATCGACCCCGATCACGACAGCCTGCGCTACTACATGCTTGGTGCCAACTGGCAGCGGCGCATCGAACATGTCGGCGCCAAGCCGGCGACGGATCTCAACGGCCCGCTGATCGTGTGAGGCAATGGCCGCGCGAACCCCAAGCGAGCCCGGATTCCCCGGCAGGTTCGCGCCCGTTTTAAGTCGCTGGAAACATTGACGATGACCGGCAGCGGGCGCGCTGCTGCCACTCGCCTGCGCAGCGGCGGCGACAGGTTCGCGCTCATGGAGCGATTTCGTGAGAGCGAAAAGCGGTTTATCAGGAGGCGGTCGCTCCCCGCGTGGGAGCGTGGATCGAAACTGCAACGTCGACTTGCCGACGCCGCGATCGCCGGTGTCGCTCCCCGCGTGGGAGCGTGGATCGAAACAACGACCCTCGCCGCCGGTCCAGCACGCTCTATGTCGCTCCCCGCGTGGGAGCGTGGATCGAAACGCCGGCATAGACCAGCGAGCCGGCGGTCGCCGAATAGTCGCTCCCCGCGTGGGAGCGTGGATCGAAACGCCGAGATCCGCGGCGGCTATGAGGTCTGGGCGAGTCGCTCCCCGCGTGGGAGCGTGGATCGAAACGCGGCAAGCCCGGCGCTGCCGCGTCCGCCACGCCTGTCGCTCCCCGCGTGGGAGCGTGGATCGAAACGTCAGCGCGACCGACGAAAGGCCCACGATCTCGCGTCGCTCCCCGCGTGGGAGCGTGGATCGAAACCTGCAGACGGTCAGCGATGTTGAGCGCGATGAGGCAGGTCGCTCCCCGCGTGGGAGCGTGGATCGAAACGCCTGTCGACCGACCACGACTTTGCCGTATCGGGGCGTCGCTCCCCGCGTGGGAGCGTGGATCGAAACGCGGCCATGTGCCCGACGGCCTCGGCGACACGCTCGTCGCTCCCCGCGTGGGAGCGTGGATCGAAACGATCCGACCGACTATCCGGACGCGTCGGACATTGGTCGCTCCCCGCGTGGGAGCGTGGATCGAAACTGGCGGTAGAACTTGATCGTATTGGGCGCCTTGGGTCGCTCCCCGCGTGGGAGCGTGGATCGAAACTCCCTCCTCATCTCAAACAGAGAAGAACCCCAACAGTCGCTCCCCGCGTGGGAGCGTGGATCGAAACCAAAAACTGGTCAACGGCACCTGGTACACGGTCGGTCGCTCCCCGCGTGGGAGCGTGGATCGAAACTGGAGGTATTTGCCGTTGATGTGGGTCACGGTCAGTCGCTCCCCGCGTGGGAGCGTGGATCGAAACGCTTGGTCCATCTGCTGGCGGGCTTGTTGCCGCTGGTCGCTCCCCGCGTGGGAGCGTGGATCGAAACCACACCGGCTCGCGCGCCTTGCCGCTGCCGCGCATGGCGCTTGTCGCTCCCCGCGTGGGAGCGTGGATCGAAACGCCGACTATTATGTGCTCGACGCGCCGTACAACGGGTCGCTCCCCGCGTGGGAGCGTGGATCGAAACCTGCCGGCGGACCGGCAATTCTGCTGGGTCGTGAGTCGCTCCCCGCGTGGGAGCGTGGATCGAAACGCGTTCGACGTCACGGTCCACATCAATGGCAAGCAGTCGCTCCCCGCGTGGGAGCGTGGATCGAAACCTTTCCACAGATCCCGCCGGGGCACCGGCAAAACCGTCGCTCCCCGCGTGGGAGCGTGGATCGAAACATCACGGCCGCCGCGGCAGCGGATGCCCGGGGCGGTCGCTCCCCGCGTGGGAGCGTGGATCGAAACCTCGACGAACGCCGAAATTCAAAGACGAAGAACGAGTCGCTCCCCGCGTGGGAGCGTGGATCGAAACCGGCCGTCGAGAAGGGCGCGCACCATTGGCGCCGAGTCGCTCCCCGCGTGGGAGCGTGGATCGAAACACCAAATGAGCGCTGCGATCGACACGCTCCTCTCGTCGCTCCCCGCGTGGGAGCGTGGATCGAAACAACGATCATTCAATCGAGGCCCAGCCACATGGCTCGTCGCTCCCCGCGTGGGAGCGTGGATCGAAACAGCGCCAAGGCCTTGCGCATTTCCGGCCCCGGCGGTCGCTCCCCGCGTGGGAGTGTGGATCGAAACTCGTCCGTGAGCCAGCGCTCAACCGTCCGGATATGTCGCTCCCCGCGTGGGAGCGTGGATCGAAACTCCTGCAGGTCGGCAAGCATGGTCCGGATGGCCGGGTCGCTCCCCGCGTGGGAGCGTGGATCGAAACGCGCCGCTGAAAAACGTCGCGTTGATGGTCGGCTTGTCGCTCCCCGCGTGGGAGCGTGGATCGAAACGTCGCGGGCATCATCGCCCACGCCATGGCGATGGGGCGCTCCCTTGCGGGGGCGTGGGTCGAAACTGGTGCGGGCGCGGTGCAATGATATCGTCCGAGACGTCGCTCCTCTCGCGGCAGCGTGGAGCGAAACCATGACGGCGTGGTGTGATACATTCATCGGATGGCCGGGCCTTGTGCGGAAGCGCGGCACCAAACGGCAGGCTGGAGTTGGGCGAAGCTCGCGGAGCAGCGGCTGAAGCTTGCCTCCACGATCGCAGCCACAGACGAGCGGAAGGGCACGCATGCTGACGACGAAGCGCAAGCCGGCAACCGTCGGCGAGATCTTGACCGAAGAATTCATGGAGCCGCTGGGGCTGACCCAGGGCGCGCTGGCCGAGGCGATGGGTGTGCCGCGGAAGCACGTCAACGAACTCTGCCGGAATCGCCGGAATGTGACAGCCGCCACCGCGCTGATCCTGGCACGGGTGTTCAGCAACAGCCCGGATTTCTGGCTCAACGTGCAACGGCGCAGCGATCTCTGGGCGGTCATGAACACGCCAGCAGAACGCGCCCGTGTGGACCGGGCACGGCCGCTCGAGCGCGCCGCATAAAGAAAAGACGGCCGCAGTTCTCAACGCCTGCGTGGCCGCCGATGGAACCACTGCGCGCTGGCGCAGGGACGCGGATCGAAATCCCTAAGGAGCCCGCCATGAGCCGACCGATCTCGGGTCGCTCCCCTCGCGGGAGCGTGGATCGAAACTGGACCGGCGCCAGCAGCTCGAAATTGTTCGTCACGTCGCTCCCCGCGTGGGAGCGTGGGGCGGAACTTCACCTCAGGTCGAAAAGGCCGGCGCGACGGCCGCCTCCCCTATTGGCAGCATCGCGAACCGGATGGTGGCGAGCAACGATGGGGACGCCGATATCAGGGCCTTTCCGGCAACGGGCCTGATCCGAAGTGATTCTCTCCATGTTGCATGGCGTCCACGGCGGCGCATGGATCATCTTGGATTTCATGGCCGTCGGCTCGGCCTTGGGATGGCCCCGACGATCGCGCCCATGCGGCCAAGCGCCACCGTCGGAATGTGCTCCCATCCCGGCATGACTTCGATCTCGTCCAGTTCTTTCGCGTAGTAGGACGGCGTGATCTCGCCGAGCCTGGCCTCGAGATCGCTCTTCTTGCCGGAGAGGTGCACGAGATTTTCCGACAGGAGCTGCGACATGGACTGGTCGACGACGGCGATGTCGAAGATATCGCGGATCTTCAGGGTTCGCGCCCGATGGAACATCTTGCTGACGCAGACCTCGACCGGATGCGCGAGCGCGACGGTGTGGCCGTCGATTTCGCACGGCGATGGTGCGAGATCGGTAATTGCGGGGGCAACGATGAAATCGATCTCGCCATGATCGTAGACGAGTTTCAGGGCATTGCTCTGGCGATCCAACTCTTCGCAGCCCCAGATGCCTTCGGCTCCCATTCCGGGGTCGAGATACGGCGGGTATTGAGGGTCGTCGATGAATGCATCGATATCCTTGCTCAGCCGATGTCGGAACGCGACCATCAGCGATGTGCCGCCGCCGAGCACCCATGCGGGGACCGGAGAGCCGCGCTCATCCAGCTTTCGCAAACCCTCGAAAGTCTCGCGCAGCAGCCACGTCCAGTTTGACAAGCTCGGCCTCCAGGCGCGGGCTCCGCTCGCCCGTTTCGTCGCGGACGGACCGGTAGGTCCGCGCCAGGGTCTCCAGGTCGATGCCGTGTCTCCCGGCGAAGCGAACGACAAGCTCCGGCCTGACGTCGACGAAGAAGGTCGCGACGTGAACCATCCACGTCCCGACATCGCCGGACCGCAGGCATTGAGCAAGCGTCGGCGCGTCGATGTGACGCCGGTAGGGAGCGTTGACCGCCGACAGAACCAGGCGATCGCCGTTCGTAGCCGTCATGGCCGCCAGCCTCAATGTTGGAATGCGCACTATAGTGTGTTTCGGAGCATCGGCATATGCGAAAAGGGGCCCGGCTCGGCTCAGGATCGGCGAGGTGGGCTGAAGTCGATACATCCGGCATCATTCTCCTCGAGCACCAACAGGATGGAGGCTGGGCCGTTGCCGTGGTCCGGGCGGCGGCCGCGTCGAAATCTTGTCGGGGATGCCGACGCGACTTTCGAAAGGTGCAGGCTCTGCTTTGCAGAAGCGGCGCCGGCGCGCTCGTCGACACCTGCAAAACCTTGCCGATACCAAACCGCAGGTCACCTCCGCGGCCCGCTCATCGTCCGGTCGTCTCAAGCGCGAACCCAAAGCGGGCCCGGATTTCCCGGGAGGTTCGCGCCTGGCCTAAGCGATTGAAAATAGGGAGAAAGCGCCGCGGCTGACAGGCTGCTGCCACTGGCCCGGGCCGGCATGGCCGGCGGTTCGCGTTTCCATGCCGATTTCGCGAGATCGAAAAGGCGCTTATCAAAGGGCCGTCGCTCCCCTCGCGGGAGCGTGGATCGAAACGCCCGGCAGTCAAACAACAACACCAAGCTCTATGGTCGCTCCCCTCGCGGGAGCGTGGATCGAAACAGCCGGGCCTGCGCATCCTCCTTGGACAGCTGTCGCTCCCCTCGCGGGAGCGTGGATCGAAACTCGGATGCTCTCGTCGTTGGCTGCAAGGCTGGCTCGTCGCTCCCCTCGCGGGAGCGTGGATCGAAACGTCGATAATGGCCAGGTCGCGGCCGTTGCGATGAACGTCGCTCCCCTCGCGGGAGCGTGGATCGAAACTGCGTGACCGGCAATGTAGCTCACACGCTTCGCGCCGGTCGCTCCCCTCGCGGGAGCGTGGATCGAAACACGCCGATCTCGCTTGTCATGGCGGTATCGCGGTGCGTCGCTCCCCTCGCGGGAGCGTGGATCGAAACTTCTTGTAGATCGCGGCCACCACGTCAGGCTGATGTCGCTCCCCTCGCGGGAGCGTGGATCGAAACTGGCCGTCCGCCGTCACGCCCGTGGCTGAGACATCCTGTCGCTCCCCTCGCGGGAGCGTGGATCGAAACAACGACCGCTCGGAGGTGCGGATTGGCGTCGCCGTCGCTCCCCTCGCGGGAGCGTGGATCGAAACAACGACACGACGAAGATCCTGACGGCTCAGGGCAATGTCGCTCCCCTCGCGGGAGCGTGGATCGAAACTCCCGTGTATTTGCGGGTTTGCCCTTGATGCGCGCGTCGCTCCCCTCGCGGGAGCGTGGATCGAAACCGGGGCGTCCGCCTCGGCACCGATCAGGTCGAAGAGGGTCGCTCCCCTCGCGGGAGCGTGGATCGAAACGCAACGTCATCGAGGAAATAGCCGACCGCGCCCGGGTCGCTCCCCTCGCGGGAGCGTGGATCGAAACAAAGCGGCCGATCCGGCCGCCGCTTTCAAGATCGTCGCTCCCCTCGCGGGAGCGTGGATCGAAACCTCGAAATCCGCAATGCCGCCGGCAAGGTGATCATTTGTCGCTCCCCTCGCGGGAGCGTGGATCGAAACGCCGCCTTCGGGCTCGGCAAGACGTTCATGCAGAGTCGCTCCCCTCGCGGGAGCGTGGATCGAAACCGTCGATCGGCACCACGACCCGCTCGGACGAGATAGTCGCTCCCCTCGCGGGAGCGTGGATCGAAACGCTGAGCGTCTGTCCGTTCGCATCCCTCATCGACGGTCGCTCCCCTCGCGGGAGCGTGGATCGAAACTGGATCTCCGCCCGCGAGGTCCTCGATCGCTACGGGTCGCTCCCCTCGCGGGAGCGTGGATCGAAACCTGACCGGCGCCTTCAAGCTCGGCGCCCAGGTCTGCCGCTCCCCTCGCGGGAGCGTGGATCGAAACGTCTGCACGGCGGCGGATTGCGGCGGGGTGATCGTCGCTCCCCTCGCGGGAGCGTGGATCGAAACATGAAGCAGAGGTCGCAGTTGCCCTCCCATGGCTCGTCGCTCCCCTCGCGGGAGCGTGGATCGAAACTGCATCAAACCGTTGGTCGGGATCGGTGATCGTAGTCGCTCCCCTCGCGGGAGCGTGGATCGAAACATTGAATCGCCGGAGACGGTCCAAGACAGTTGACGGTCGCTCCCCTCGCGGGAGCGTGGATCGAAACGCCGGATCGGCGCAGTCGCGCAGCTTGTGAGTGAGTCGCTCCCCTCGCGGGAGCGTGGATCGAAACACGCTCTCGGATGTCATCGGCCGCGATCGTCGAGGTCGCTCCCCTCGCGGGAGCGTGGATCGAAACAATCTGAGGATCACGGATGTCGCGGTCGGAAGCGGTCGCTCCCCTCGCGGGAGCGTGAATCGAAACCGATTGCGAACCGCATCGGCGCGGCGCGCCGACCATGAGGAGGCCAACAACCGACATCAGGCCTGTTCATGAAATGCCGTGCGCCGTGCTCCGGAACCAACCCTGAGGCCGCTCTCACGTTTCCCGCATGACAAAGCGCTCACCCTGTTTCGCAGGCGTGCCGCTACGCCTCTTCCTCGATCGCGATGTGATAGCACCGCGCCGTCCCGCTCGCCGCGGCGAGCGCGATCTGCGCCGCGCCCTCCACCACCAGCACGTCGAGCGGGTCGAGCCGCACCGTCCCTTCTCCCGTCACCGCCTCCAGGGCATCCACTGTCATGAGCAGCGTCCAGCGCGCGGCGAGGGCGAGGGTTTCGCGGCCCGTCACCGTCAGCGGTGTCAGGCTGTGCCGGCAGCGGCCGCGGCGGGTCATCACGTTGAGGTCGGTGATCGGGCCGGCGATGAGGCTGGCGCCGGCCGGGGCGTCGGCGGGGAAGGCGAGCGGCGGGCTCTCCGGCATCAGGCGCTGCGCGGCGAAGCCGGCAATGTCGAGCCGGATGCCGGCGCCGGTCAGCACGGCGAGCGTCCGGTCGATGCCGGGGAACAGCGAGAACGGACCGTCGCTCACCACCGTCGCCATGCTGACGCGCCAGTCGAAGCCGGCAAGGTCGGCGCCGGCGGGATGAACGGCGATCTCGGCGGTCTCGCCGCCGCCGTTCTTCCAGGGCATGCGGCGATGGCCGGCCGCGCGAAGATGTTTCACCATGATGCGTCTCCGCGCGGCCATGTCCGCTTGTTGCCGCGGCTCAGTTGCCGAGAATGCCCGGCAGACGCAGGCCCTTCTCGCGGGCGCAGTCGAGGGCGATGTCGTAGCCGGCATCGGCATGGCGCATCACGCCGGTCGCCGGGTCGTTCCACAAAACGCGCTCGATGCGGCGGGCAGCGTCCTCGCTGCCGTCGCAGCAGATGACCACGCCCGAATGCTGCGAGAAGCCCATGCCGACGCCGCCGCCATGGTGCAGCGACACCCAGGTCGCGCCCGAGGCGGTGTTGAGCAGGGCGTTGAGCAGCGGCCAGTCGGAGACCGCGTCCGAACCGTCCTTCATCGCCTCGGTCTCGCGGTTGGGCGAGGCGACCGAGCCGGAATCGAGATGGTCGCGGCCGATCACCACCGGCGCCTTCAATTCGCCGGTGCGCACCATCTCGTTGAAGGCAAGGCCCAGGCGATGGCGGTCGCCGAGGCCGACCCAGCAGATGCGCGCCGGCAGGCCCTGGAAGGCGATGCGCTCGCGCGCCATGTCCAGCCAGTTGTGCAGGTGCTTGTTGTCGGGCAGCAGCTCCTTCACCTTGGCATCGGTCCTGTAGATGTCCTCCGGGTCGCCCGAGAGCGCCGCCCAGCGGAACGGGCCGATGCCGCGGCAGAACAGCGGGCGGATATAGGCCGGCACGAAGCCCGGGAAGGCGAAGGCGTTCTCCAGCCCCTCGTCCTTCGCCACCTGGCGGATATTGTTGCCGTAGTCGAACACCGGCACGCCCATCGCCTGGAAGGCCAGCATGGCCTCGACATGCTCGCGCATCGAGGAGCGCGCCGCCTTCTCCACCGCCTTCGGATCGCTTTCGCGCTTGGCCTTCCACTCGGCGAGCGTCCAGCCCTTGGGCAGGTAGCCGTTGACCGGGTCATGCGCCGAGGTCTGGTCGGTGACCAGGTCCGGGCGGATGCCGCGGCGCACCAGTTCGGGGAAGATGTCGGCGGCATTGCCGATGAGGCCGACGGATTTCGCTTCGCCCGCCCTGGTCCAGCTTTCGATCATGGCGAGCGCCTCGTCCAGCGTCTCGGCCTTGGCGTCGACATAGCGGGTGCGCAGGCGGAAGTCGATCGAGTCGGGATTGCACTCGACGGCAAGGCAGGAGGCGCCGGCCATGACCGCGGCGAGCGGCTGGGCGCCGCCCATGCCGCCGAGGCCGCCGGTCAGCACCCAGCGCCCCTTCAGGTTGCCGTCATAGTGCTGCCGGCCGGCCTCCACGAAGGTCTCGTAGGTGCCCTGCACGATGCCCTGGGTGCCGATATAGATCCACGAGCCGGCGGTCATCTGGCCATACATGGCCAGGCCCTTCTTATCGAGCTCGTTGAAATGGTCCCAGGTCGCCCAGTGCGGCACCAGGTTGGAATTGGCGATCAGCACCCGCGGCGCGTCCTTGTGGGTGCGGAACACGCCGACCGGCTTGCCCGACTGCACGAGCAGCGTCTCGTCGTCGTTGAGCGTGCGCAGAGAAGACACGATCCGATCGAAATCGTTCCAGGTGCGCGCCGCCCGGCCGATGCCGCCATAGACGACCAGCTCGTGCGGGTTCTCGGCGACCTCGGCGTCGAGATTGTTCATCAGCATGCGCAGCGGCGCTTCCGTCAGCCAGCTCTTGGCGGTCAGCTCGGTGCCGCGCGGGGCGCGAACGTCGCGGATATTGTGACGCGGATTGCTCATCTGGCTCGTTCCCTTTGCTGTGGTTGCCGGAGGCTCGGTCATTTGCCGGCTCCGGATATGTCCTTGGTCGATGCGAAACGGGTGTCGGCGCCGGCTCAGACGGCGAGCGCCGGCAGGATGCCGGGGCTCACCGCGGCATTGAGCCGGCCGGAGGCGACGAGGTCGCCGGCCGCCTTCAGGTCGTCGGCGAGATAGCGGTCTTCCTCGATGGTCGGCGAGACCGCGCGCAGCACAGCCGCCGCCTTCTGCAGTTCGGCGCTGGTGGCGAGCGGCGCGCGCAGCTCCACGCCCTGCACCGCGGTCAGCGCCTCGATGCCGATGATCGCGTTGAGATTGTCGGTCATCTGCAAGAGCCGGCGGGCGCCGTGGCAGGCCATGGAGACATGGTCTTCCTGGTTGGCCGATGTCGGCGTCGAATCGACGGAGGCGGGATGGGAGAGCTGCTTGTTCTCCGACATCAGCGCGGCCGAGGTGACCTCCGCGATCATCAGCCCGGAATTGAGCCCCGGCTTCCTGGCAAGGAAGGCCGGCAGGCCGTAGGAGAGCGCCGGATCGACCAGCAGCGCGATGCGCCGCTGCGCGATGGCGCCGATCTCGCAGACCGCGAGCGCAATCTGGTCGGCGGCGAAGGCCACCGGCTCGGCGTGGAAATTGCCGCCGGAGACGACCGCATTGTCGGAGAGCACGAGCGGATTGTCGGTCACCGCATTGGCTTCGGTCGCCAGCGTCCGGCCGACATGGCGCAGCAGGTCGAGGCAGGCGCCGTCCACCTGCGGCTGACAGCGGATGCAATAGGGGTCCTGCACCCGCTCGTCGCCTTCGATATGGCTTTCGCGGATGGCCGAGCCCTCGAGCAGCCGGCGCAGCGCGGCGGCGGTGTCGATCTGGCCCTGGTGCCCGCGCAGCGTGTGGATGTCGGGATGGAACGGTGCCGAGGAGCCCATGGCGGCATCGGTCGACAGGGCGCCGGTGATCAGCGCCGCCTGCGCCGCACGGTGGGCGCGGAACAGACCGGCGAGCGCCAGCGCCGTTGAGACCTGCGTGCCGTTGATCAGGGCAAGGCCCTCCTTCGCCGCCAGCGCCACCGGCGCAAGGCCGGCGCGGCGCAACGCCTCGGCCGCGCCGAGCCGGGCACCTCCATGGAAGGCTTCGCCATGGCCGAGCATCACCGCGGTCATATGGGCGAGCGGGGCGAGGTCGCCGGAGGCGCCGACCGAGCCCTTTTCCGGAATGACCGGAATGACGCCGCGCTCCAGCATGGCCTCGATCAGCCTGACCACGGCGAGCCTGACGCCGGAGGCGCCACGGCCGAGCGAGATCAGTTTCAGCGCCATGATCAGCCGCACGATCTTCTCATCGAGCGGCGCGCCGACGCCGCAGCAATGCGACAGGATCAGGTTGCGCTGAAGCGTTGCGACGTCGGCCCGGTCGATCTTGATCGAGGCGAGCTTACCGAAGCCGGTATTGATGCCGTAGACCGGCTGGTTGCCGGCGACGATCTCCTCGATGCGCGCCGCGGCGCGCACGATGCCGGCATCGAAGCCCGTGTCGAGCCGCGCCGGCTCGCCGGTCCAGTAGAGCGTCTCCAGCGTCGCCAGCGGCACCGAACCCGGATGAAGGATGATGGCCATGTCGAATGCTCCCCTGAAGGCGGCGCGGGCCGCCAAGCCTGTCGGTCATGCCTGCCGGCCGCCGCGGTGCGGGCGAACGAATGACGGCTTTCGCCGCCATTCCTGTCAGTGACCGCCGCGAATGCGGGCGAACAGCGGGTTGAAGCCGATGCGATAGACGAGCTCGGCCGGCCGGCCGATGGACCAGACGGCGAAGTCGGCCTGCTTGCCCGCCTCCAGCGTGCCGATCTCGTGGCCGAGGCCGAGCGCCCGCGCGGCCTCGCGGGTCACGCCGGCGAGGCATTCCTCCACGGTCATGCCGAACAGGGTCGCGGCCATGTTCATGGTCAGCAGCAGCGAGGTCAGCGGCGAGGTGCCGGGATTGCTGTCGGTCGACACCGCCATGGCGACGCCGTGCTTGCGGAACAGGTCGATCGGCGGCTTCTTCGTCTCGCGGATGAAATAGAAGGCGCCGGGCAGGATCACCGCCACCGTGCCGGCCTTGGCCATGGCGGCAGCGCCGGCTTCGTCGGTATGTTCGAGATGGTCGGCCGAGAGCGCGCCGTAGGAGGCGGCGAGCGCGGCGCCATGGAGGTTGGAGAGCTGGTCCGCGTGCAGCTTGACCGGCAGGCCATGCGCCTTGGCGGCGTCGAACACCCTGGCGATCTCTTGCGGAGAGAAGGCGATGCCCTCGCAGAAGCCGTCGACCGCGTCGGCGAGGCCCTTGGCCGCGATGGCCGGCAGCATGTCGGTGACGATCGTGTCGATGAAGGCTGCCTTGTCGCCGTTCATTTCCGGCGGCAGCGCATGCGCGCCGAGGAAGGTGGTGCGGATGCCGACATCGCGCAGCGTGCCGAGCTTGCGCGCCACGCTCAATGCCTTCGTCTCGCTCGCCGTGTCGAGGCCGTAGCCGGACTTGATCTCGACCGTCGTCACGCCTTCGGCGATCAGCGCGTCGAGCCGCGGCAGGCTCTCGGCGACGAGCGTGGCTTCGTCGGCGGCGCGCAGCGCGCGCACCGAGGAGACGATGCCGCCGTCGGCGCGGGCGATCGCCTCGTAGGAGGCGCCTTCCAGCCTGAGCTCGAATTCATGGGCGCGGTTGCCGGCATAGACGAGGTGGGTATGGCAGTCGACGAGCCCGGGGGTGATCCAGCGGCCGCCGCAATCGACGCTTTCGGCGCCGGCGAAGGCGGCCGGCAGCTCGGCCTCGGGGCCGGCAAAGGCGATGCGCCCGTCGCGGACCGCGATGGCGCCGCGCTCGACCAGGCCCATGCCCTGGCGCGAGGGGGCGAAGGTGGCGAGATGGGCGTTGCGCCAGACCTTTGGCGCGCGCTTATCCGGCGCCGGCGTGGCAGACTGCGCCGCGGCGGGGCGGGGCTCGGCAGGTGAGGTCATGGCAGAAGCGCCTCCGGTCCTGTTTTCTCTTTTATGATTGGCAAGTTATGTATATACATAATAACAGGGATGCAAGCCGAATTTTCAGGCCCGCGGGAGGATCGAAGGCTATGACCGTCATTCATGCAAAGGAAGCGCTGACTGCCGACGGCTGGGCCCGGAACGTGCGGATCGCGATCGCCGGCGGGCGCATCGCGGCGATCACGCCGGGCGCCGCGGCGGCCGCCGGCGACGAGCGCCACGACCATGTGGTGGCGGGCATGCCGAACCTGCACAGCCACGCCTTCCAGCGCGGCATGGCCGGCCTTGCCGAACTGCGCGGCCCGGGCGCCGACTCGTTCTGGAGCTGGCGCACCGTCATGTACCGCTTTGCGCTGAGCATGACGCCCGACCAGGTCGAGGCGGTCGCCGCCCAGCTCTATGTCGAAATGCTGGAGGCCGGCTTCACCCGCGTCGGCGAATTCCACTACCTGCATCATGACGGCGACGGCCGGCCCTACGCCGACATCGCGGAAATGGCCGCGCGCATCGCCGCCGCCTCGGCCTCGACCGGCATCGGCCTGACGCTGCTGCCGGTCTTCTATGCCCATGCCGGCTTCGGCGGCACCGCGCCGGGCGAGGGCCAGCGCCGCTTCATCAACGATCTCGACGGCTATGCGCGCCTCCTCGACCGCTGCCGGACGCTGGCGGCCGGGCTCCCCGGCGGCCTTGCCGGCGTCGCGCCGCACAGCCTGCGCGCGGCGACGCCCGAGGAGCTCGGCGCGGTCGTCGCGCTCGCCGGCGAGGCGCCGATCCACATCCACATCGCCGAGCAGGTGAAGGAGGTCGAGGACTGCCTCGCCTGGTCGGGCCGGCGGCCGGTCGAATGGCTGCTCGCCAACCAGCCGGTCGATGGCCGCTGGTGCCTCATCCATGCCACCCACATGACCGAAGCCGAAACCCGCGGCATGGCCGCCGCCGGCGCCATAGCCGGCCTGTGCCCGGTCACCGAGGCCAATCTCGGCGACGGCACGTTCCCGGCGGTCGATTTCACCGGCCATGGCGGGCGTTACGGCGTCGGCTCGGATTCGAACGTGCTGATCGGCCTGCCCGACGAGCTGCGCCAGCTCGAATATTCCCAGCGCCTCGCGCACCGCGCCCGCAACGTCCTGGCGGCGCCCGGCGGCTCCACCGGCCGCGCGCTGTTCGATGCGGCGCTTCGATGCGGCGCTGACCGGCGGCGCGGCCGCGCTCGGCGGCGCCGAGGCGCTGCGCGCCGGTGCGCCGGCCGATCTCGTCAGCCTCAAGGCGCGCCACGGACTGGATCTTGCCGGCGACGGCCTCCTCGACGCCTGGATCTTCGCCAACGGCGCCGCGGTCGATAGCGTCTGGGTCCACGGCGTCAGGCAGGTCGCGGACGGCCGCCATGTCGCGCGCGAGGCGGTCGGCCGCCGCTTCAGCGCGGTCATGCGCGCGCTCGCGGCGGCCTGACCGGCGCGATTGAAGGCCCGAAGGGCTTCTCGTATAGCTCAGTCACAGCCCCAGCGAGGTCGAGGCCATTTCCGGATTGGACGACACGATCGAAGCACCGGCGCAGCGGGAGCCCTCGCTGCACAGCCGCATTCTCGACGACGTCGAGGGCCGAATCCTGTCGGGCGAATGGCCGCCGGGCTTCCGTATCCCCTTCGAGCACGAGCTGACCGAGCAGTACCGCTGCTCGCGCATGACCGTGAACAAGGCGATCACCGAGCTGGTCAAGCGCGGCCTCATCGAGCGGCGGCGCAAGTCCGGCAGCTATGTCACGCGGCCGAAAGCCCAGTCGGCCGTGCTGGAAATCCACGAGATCCGGCTGGAGGTCGAGCAGCTCGGCCTGCCCTATCGCTACCAGCGGCTGGAGCGCGCCGAGCGCGCGGCGGCGGCGGCCGAACGCAAGCTGCTGGGGCTCGACGCCGGCGCGCGCGTGATGAGCCTCGTCGCGCTGCATTTTGCCGGCAGCCGGCCCTTCTGCGTCGAGGACCGGCTGATCAACCTCGCCGCCGTTCCGGAAGCCTCGGGCGAAAGCTTCGAGGCGACCGCGCCCGGCGCCTGGCTGATCGAGCAGGTGCCCTGGAGCGCGGCCGAGAACCGTATCCGCGCCGTTTCGGCCGACGCCCGCACCGCCGGCCTGCTGCAGGTCGCCGAGGGCACGGCCTGTCTCGTCATCGAGCGCCGCACCTTCAGCGCCGGCGCCTATCTCACTCATGTCCGCCTGACCTATCCGGGCGAACGGCACGAGCTCGTCGCCGAATTCGCGCCGAGCCAGGCGAAGCCGTGAGACCGGGCCATTGGCCCCAGCAATGCGGCGGCCTTGATGCAATGCCTCAACCGCTCAGGCGAAGCGGATCTCGTGGCGCATCACGAAGGGGCCGAGCAGCTGGTCAACCTCTGCGGTCACCGCCGCGCGCTGGTCCTCCGGCAGGTCGGTGATCGTCACGGTTGCGACGCTGCCGTGGCTGCCATGGGCGCCGACCTCCACCGCGCAGGCGATGCCTCTGTCCCGCAGCGGGGCGAGGATGCCGGTGAAGACGCGCTGGGCGGCATCCCAGCGCAGCCGCGGCTTGAAGATCTTGCCGACGCTGGTGAGCGGCATCGGGTCGACGGCGATGACCTGCACGGGAACGGCGGCGCGCTCGGGCGTGCGCTCGCGCACCCAGGCCTCGAGCTCGCCGGGGGCGACGCTGGCGCCCGGCTTCAGCTGGATATAGCCGACCGGCAGTTCGCCGGCATAGGCATCCGGCTGGCCGACGATCGCCGCAAGCCCGACCGCCGGATGCTGGAACAGGATGTCCTCGATCGGGCCGGGGTCGATATTGTGGGCGCCCCGGATGACGAGGTCCTTGGCACGGCCGGTGATCCAGAGCAGGCCGTCCTTGTCGAGGCGGCCGAGATCGCCGGAATTGACCCATTGGCCGTCGACGAAGGCGCCCTTGTTGTGGGCTTCGTTCAGATAGCCGCCGAACACGCCCGGGCCCGCCATGGTGACGACGCCGATCTCGTCCACCGCGCAGTCGCCGGCATAGGTCCCCTCGGCGTCGAGCTTGACGATGCGCACCCGGGAATAGGGCAGCGGCAGCCCCGCCGAGCCGATGGCGATCGGTCGGTCGGCATAGGCCATGGTGTGGACGCTGGACGTCTCGGTCATGCCGTAGACTTCGAGCACGGGCAGCTTGAACCTGTCCTGGATGGCGTGGCCGACGGCGACGGGAATGGCCGAGCCGCCGCCGGAGGCGAAGGCCAGGCTCGATATGTCCGCTTCGGCGCCGAGCACGGCGAGCGCCGCCGCCAGCACCGTCGGCACGCTCGCCAGCGCTTCCGGGCGGAAGCGCTCGACGAGGCGCCAGATGTTCTTGATCGCCGACGGATTGCGCCAGCCGGCGGGCGACAGCACCACGCAGCAGCCGCCCGCCGCAAAGGTCGCGAGCGCCTGGGTGAGCGCGCCGCCGACATGGAACAGCGGCAGGCCGAACAGCAGGTTCACGCCCGGCCGCGTCTTCAGCATCAGGTTGACGCCCCAGGCCTGGTAGACCTGGTTGCCGTGGGTGTGGCGCACCAGTTTCGGCGTGCCGGTGGTGCCGCCGGTGTGGAAATAGGCGGCGATCGCGTCCGGCGAGATCGTCCGGCCGCTGACCAGCCGGTCGGCCGGCTGCTGCCTGATCAGGTCGTTGAAGGCATGCACGCCCTGTCCCGGATCGCCGCCGCCGCCCACCACCACGATGGCTTCGAGGTGCTTCAGCTTGCCCCGGATGGCGTCGACCTTCTGCCAGACGTCGACGCCCGGCATGGGGCCGAGGGTGACCAGAACCTTGGTCCGGGCGGCCTCCAGGATCTCCTGGAGCTGATGGGCTTCGAGCAGCGGATTGACCGGATTGGCGATGCCGGCGGCCTCCGCGCCGAGCAGGGTGACGAAGGCCTCGGGCAGGAGCGGCAGCAGGAAGCTCACCACGTCGCCTTCGCCGACGCCGAGCTCGTGGAACATGTTGGCGGCCTGGGTCACCCGGCCGAGGAAATCGCGATAGGTGAGGGTGACTGGCTGGTCGGCGGGATCGGCATTGGGCAGGAACTGGAGCGCCGGCGCGTCGGGATTGTGGGCCGCGCCGCGCTGCAGGGCCTCATAGGTGCTCGCCGCCGCGATGCGCTCCCGGTAGGGCGTCCGTTCGAAAGCCCGCAGCTCGGCGTCGGTCGCCAGGCTCGGATAGGCATCGCCAATGAAACGATCGAGCAGATGGATGCCCGTCATGGTCAGCTTCCTCCCTTGTTTCGCATCGTCTGCCGGTCTCTGGAGACCCTGGCGCGGCGCTCGGCAAAGCCTTCGTGGCGGGCTTTCCTGAAAGTGTGAGCGATCGTCCCGGCGCGTTCAATGGCCCCGCCCGGCCTGCCGCCGCCGGAGGGCGGGGCGGCGTCGGGGCGGCCGGTTCGGCAATCTCGTCGCGCGCACTCGTCATGGCGTCAATGACCGCTCTTGCCGTCGTTCTCCGGATCCGGGCGGCCCGATCAGAGCAGCAGCGCGTCCGGCGCGTCTTGCGCCCACTGGCTATCGCCACCCTGGCCGTTCGCCGCGCCAGCGGCCGGCCGGGCCGGCGCGAAATGACGGATCCTTGCCGCTTTCGGGCGCCCGCATGTCGTCCGCTTGACAGATTTCGGGCCGTTCGATGATTATGTATAGACAATAAACGGTCCGCGATGGCGGGCCGCCTCGGCTCGAAGGGAGGTCCGGCATGGCAGGACAGGCGCAAGGGTCGATCGTCGAAAGGCGCACGATCGACATGATTCCGGAGAGCGAGCGGCACGGTTCGCCGTCGAGCCAGTTCACCCTCTGGTTCGGCGCCAACCTGCAGATCACGGCGGTGGTCGACGGGGCGCTCGCGGTCGTCTTCGGCGCCGAGGCGGCGGTCGCCATTCTCGGCCTGCTGATCGGCAACGTGCTGGGCGGCGCGGTGATGGCGCTGCATTCGGCGCAGGGGCCGCGGCTCGGCCTGCCGCAGATGATTTCGAGCCGGGCTCAGTTCGGCGTGCGCGGCGCCATCCTGCCGCTCGTCCTCGTCATCGTCATGTATCTCGGCTTCGCCGCCACCGGCACGGTGCTGTCCGGCCAGGCGATCAACCTGATGTTCGGGGTCGAGGCGCCGCAATTCGGCATCATCGTCTTCGGCACGCTCACCGCCATCGTCGCGGTGGTCGGCTACAACCTCATCCACGTGCTCGGCCGCATCGCCACCGTCATCGGCATTCTCGGCTTCGGCTATCTGACGTTCCGCCTGTTCAGCCAGTACGACGTCGCCCAGGCCTTCGGCCAGAAGCCGGTCACGCTTGCCTCGTTCCTGCTGGCGGTGGCGCTCTCGGCCGGCTGGCAGCTCACCTTCGCGCCCTATGTGGCGGATTATTCGCGCTACCTGCCGTCCAGGGAGACCGGGGCGGCGACCTTCTGGTCGACGTTCCTCGGCACCGCCATCGGCGCGCAGCTCGCCATGACCTTCGGCGTGCTGGTCGCGGCCCTCGGCGGCAACTTCCTGAAGAACCAGGTCGGCTTCATGGGCGAGCTGGCCGGCGCCAGCCTCGCCATCGTCGCCTATCTCGTCATCGTCACCGGCAAGCTGACGGTCAACTGCCTCAATGCCTATGGCGGCTTCATGACCATGCTGACCACGGTCACCGCCTTCAACAACCGGCAGCGCATCTCGGCCCTCGCCCGCATCGCCTACATCGTCGGCTTCGTCCTCGTCTCGATGATCGTCGCGCTCTTCGCGAGCGCGAACTTCCTCAACAACTTCAAGAATTTCGTGCTGCTGCTGCTGGCCGTCTTCGTGCCCTGGAGCGCGGTCAACCTGGTCGACTACTACCTGATCTCGAAGGAGCGGGTCGACATTCCCGCGCTCTATGACGCGGCCGGCCGCTACGGCGCCTATAACGGCATCGCGCTCGGCTCCTATCTGCTCGGCGTGGTGATCCAGATCCCCTTCCTCAACCAGGCGCTCTACGAAGGGCCGATCGCGCGCATGCTCGGCGGCGCCGACATTTCCTGGATCGTCAGCCTCGCGGTCACCTCGATCGTCTATTACCTGCTTGCCCGCCGCAGCATGAGCGTGCCGGACCGGATGATCCTGCCCGCCGAGGCCGTCGCGGCCGGCCGCTGAAGCCCTCCGGGTTGCCCGCGTCACCCGTCCGGCGGATAGTGCCGCCGGAACAGGGACGCGCGGCGGCATGGTCAGGCTCAACGAGATCAGGGCGGGGGAAAAGACGGTCGAGGCGCCGCCGCCCGACGATGCCGGCCTCGTCTTCATCGGCCGGATCCGCACGCCCTGGAGCTCGCGGCTCGAATGTCCGCGGCTCGGCCGTCCGGACGGCCCGCTGTGCCGCATCGAGCTGTTCGAGCCCTGGCTGGAAGCGCTCGACGGGGTCGCGGCCTTCGAGCGCCTGGAAGTGCTCTACTGGATGCACCTGTCGCGCCGCGACCTGGTGCGCCAGAGCCCGGCGGACGACGGCGTCACGCGCGGCACCTTCGCCCTGCGCTCGCCGGCCAGGCCGAACCCGATCGGCACGGCGGTCGTCTCGCTCGTCGCAGTCGACGGGCCGGTGCTGTCGGTGCGCGGCCTCGATTGTCTCGACGGCACGCCGCTCATCGATCTCAAGCCGGATCGGGGTCTGTTCACGCCGCTGGCGCGGCCGCAGAAAGGCGATTTCGACGTCGACGGCCCGCAATCGGCGGACCCTGCGTGAGTGCCATGCCGGACGCGGCTGCCATCCGTCCGGCCACACCGCCGCCGGGCCGTCCGCCGTCCGCCGATCCGCTCTGGGCCCGTTCGCTGCGGTTCACCGCCATGCTGCTGGTGCCGGTCGCCGTCGGTCTTTCGCCCGGCGGCGGCGCCTGGTTTCCTTATGGCATGCTGGCGGCTGTCGTGGCCTTCAGCGCCGATACCGGCGGCCGGCCGCTGCCGCGCCTGGCCTGGATGGCGGCGGTCGCCGCCTCGCTCGCGCTCGGCGGCTGGATCGGCGCCCTCGTCCAGGGTTCGCCCGGCTGGCTCTGTCTTGCCTTCGCCGCGGCGGGCATCTTCTACGCCCTGACCGAGAGCGCCCATCCGATCGCGATGACCGCCTCGCGCTTCCTGTGCTTCGCGCTGGCGCTCGGCGCCCTGCAGAGCCCGTTCGGCCTGTTCGATCTCGCGGTGGTCACCGCGGTGACGCTCATCGCCTGGCTGGTCTCGATCGCCTGGGACCTTGCCGCCGGCGGCTATCGCACCTCCACCGTGCCGCATTGGCGCGAGGTGCTGCGCGCGCTGCATGCCCGCGAACTGCCGCGCATCACTTTTGCCGTGGCCACCGCCGTCGCCATCCCGCTCGCCTTTCTGGCCAGCATGGCGCTCTCGCTGCAGAAGCCCTACTGGACCATGCTGACCCTGGTGCTGGTGCTGCGAGTGGATTTCCTGTCGAGCCGCAAGCTGATGCGGGACCGTTTCGCCGGCACTCTGCTCGGGGTGCTGGTCGCCGGCGCGGTGGCGGTCGCCGCCCCGTCGCATCTCGCCATGCTGCCGGTGCTGCTGATGGCGGCGCTGCTGCGCTGGCCGGCCCAGCAGCAGCACGGCCTGCTCGGCGTCGCCGCCATGACCGCCTTCGTCATGCTCACCATCGAGATCGCCGCTGTCTCCGCCGGCGATGCCCTGCCGCTGCTCGAGGCGCGCATCCTCGACACCATGCTCGGCTGCGGCTTCGCGCTCGCGGCGCTCGTCCTCGAACGGATCCTGCGCCGCATGGTGCTGCGCATGCGGCTGCGGCGGCACGCGCGCGGGCTTTAGCCGCCGCGTCCGCGCCCCAGCCTGGAGGCGGCGAGCCCAACGATCTCGCGATCGAGGGATCCCGGACCCGCCGGGTTCGTTTCACGTCTAATTGGACGTCCTTTCCGCCGCCGCGCCGGCGAGCCACGCAACGGGGCGGGCGCCAAGAGGCAAAGCACTCTCGAGGAGGCCGCAGATGAACCTTGCACCTGGCCAGAAGCAGCGCGCCCTGGAATTGTACGAGGCCCAGGTCGTGCCTGACCATGCTGCCGTCATGCCGCAGCTCGTCTCCCTGTTCGGACCGCACACCTTCTTCGTCAACGATGCCGGCTTGAGCATCGTCGAGCCCTTCGAGGCCGACGGGGCGGAGCGCGAGGCCGTCCAGGTCGTCCGGCTGGCCCGCTGGGGCGACGACGAGCATACGAGCCTCATTCCGCATGCGCCCGAGCGGACCGACACCGTGCTGCAGCTCGCCCTGAACTCGTGAGGGCGGGTCGGGCCACCAGGGCCAGGACGCGCATGCGCGCAGCGCCGGCCTGCCGCCGGAAAGCGGAAAGGATACCCGCATGAAACGTGAACTTTTCACCGCGATGATGGCATCGCTGCTGATCCTGGCCGTGCCGCGGGCGGCTGCCGCGGCCGCGGCTCCGGTCGTCCCGGCCGTTCCGGCCGCTGCGCCACTGCCGGTGGTCGACGAGACGCCTCCCTCGCAGCCGCGCGAGGGATCGCCGCGGGTGCGGCGTGTCGAGGTGATCCGCCTCGACCAGTTGCCCGCCGAGGTCCGGGAGGACGTCGACCAGCAGGTCGCCGCGACCAGCCCGGACGACATGCAGGCGCTGCGCAAGGTCATCGAGGAGACGCCGCAGCTGGCCGGCCCGCTGGCCGAATCCGGTGCGAAATCCTCGCAGGTCGTCGCCGCCATCCTCAATGACGAGGGCGTGCTGACCCTGGTCATCGCGGCCTGATCAGCCCGAAATCCGCGGAATGGCGGTCTCGGCAGCCGCCTTTTCGGACCTCTGCGCCGGGCGCCCACCGCGGCGCCGCTGCGCTCTGCATCCGCCGGACTGCCCGGCGGCGTGGCCGGCCGGTGAACGGCTTCGCCGGCCCGCGCGGGAACGGCTTCGCCGGGCCGCGCGGCACGGTTCAGCCCTTGCGCGGATCCTCAAAGGTCGGGCGGACCATGGCGAACACGTCGCGCTGGCGGGTGTAGAGATTGCCGTAGAGCCGGCCCACCGGCCGATAGGCTTCGATATCGACGTCGAAACGCTCGTTCATCACCGCCTCGCGGACATGGACATGCAGCACGCGGCCGATGAGCAGCTCGCGCTGCGGACCGAAGCTCAGCGCCACCTCCCGGCGGCATTCGAGCGCGGCCGGGGCCTCGGCGATGCGCGGCGGCGCGATGCGTGTCGAGGCGGCGGTGGTGAGGCCGGCGGCATCGAGCTCCGACATGTCGGCCGGAAAGTCGGTGGCGCAGACGTTCATCGCCTCGGCGAGAGCCTCGTCGACGAGATTGACCACGAACTCGCCCGAAGCCTGGATGTTGCGCGTCGTGTCCTTGGCCGAGTGGTCGGGCCTGTGCTGCAGGCCAAGCACGACGAGCGGCGGCGCCTCGGAAAAGACGTTGAAGAAGGAGAACGGCGCGGCATTGACCACGCCCTTGGCGTTGAGCGAGGAGACCAGCGCGATCGGGCGGGGAATGACCAGCGAGCAGAGGATCTTGTAGACGCGGTCGTCGGGCAGCGTGTCGAGAGCGATCGAGCGCATGGTCATGCGAGGGGCAGCCTCATCCGCGGGAAAGACGGGTCCCTTCATGCTGGCCGAGGGCCGGCCATTGCAACCGCCGATTCGGCGCGGCTGCCCCGCGCCCGCCGGCCGCTTCGGCAGGTCTTCAGCGCTGGGCGGGCTGCCGGCTCTGGGCCTGGCCGGGAATGACCGGCGCGGTCTGCTTGCAGTCGGTGAGCCAGACGTCATAGACCGCGTGCTCGACGCCGCTGAGGCCCGGGCTCGCGGCGAACATCCAGCCGGAATAGATGCGCCGGACCTCGCCGGAGAGCGTCACCTCGTCGACCTCGACGAAGGTGGTCGTCTGCGGCGTCTCGGTGGCCGGCCGGGTGTAGCAGATCCGCGGCGTCACCTGCAGGGCGCCGAACTGCACGGTCTCGTCGATCGCCACGTCGAAGGAGATGATGCGGCCGGTGATCTTGTCGAGGCCGGAAAACACGGCGGTCGGATTGGCGATGCGCTGGCGCGGCGGCGCAATCACCGTTTCATCGGGGGCGGGGGCGACCGTCTCGCCGGGCAGGGCGCGCCGGCGCTGGTCGCGATTCGGGTCGGGCTGGGCCGAAGGCGGCGTATCCGAAGGCGTGGCCTGGCGGGCCGGCCGGGACGGCTGCGGGCGCGGCGCCTGGGGATTGAGCTGCTGGGGCTGGCCGGACTGGGGCGGGCGCTGCTGCTGTTGCGACGGAGGCCCGAGCTGCAGCTGCGCCAGCGCGCCGGTCGCGGCCAGCGGCAGGGCGGCAAGGGCGGCACAGAGCGCGATGCGCGGAGCAAGGGGCGTCGCCAAGCGAGGTCCACCGTCTTCTTGATACGCGGCCCACGGATGGTCCCGGAGCATCCGGTCCGGTGAGCGGCAGGAGATCAATGAGGGCGCGAAAGGCCCGGTACGGTCAGGGATCTATCACGCCGATCGTGGCGGAACCAAGCCGAAGCCGGGATTTCCCCGGAAAGCCGGCGGGGGCCCCACCGGCCGCCCGCGTCAGCGGCCCGGGTTCCAGGCCTCGTAGTCGCCGGTCGCCTGGGGCCGCTTGCCGCCCGACAGGGTCGAGCCCGGCGGCCGGTAGGCGAGGGCCGTGCCGGTCATGTTCTGCAGATGCGGCTTCTGCCAGGGGCGCGGCTCATAGGCGTCCTCGGTCGGCGGAAGCTCGCTCTTGTGGTGCATCCAGCCCCACCAGCCGGGCGGAATGGCGCTGGCCTCCGCCACGCCCTTGTAGACGACCCAGCGGCGCTCGTGACCGAGCGCCGGGTCCTTGGCGAAGCGCGAGCGGTAATATTTGTTGCCGAACTCGTCCTCGCCGACGAACACGCCGTAACGCCAGATGGTGTACTGCGTGCCGAAGGTCTGGCTGTTCCACCAGGTGAAGAACTTGAGGAAGAAGGTCTTCATCGCCGTCCGCTCATTGCCCGCGCCCTGTCGGGGGCCGCCATGGGCCGAGGTTCATGCCATCAGCCACCGGCCTTGTCCAGCTTTGGCGGCGTCGAGAGCTTGAATGGCAAGGGGCCGCCCGATCGGCGGCCCCGCGATTCACCGAACTGCCCGGCGAAGCCAAGCTTCAGACGTCTTCGCTGTCGTCGTAGCCGCCGAAATCGTCGTCGTAGGACCCGTCGTCATAGGACGCGTTGTCGTACGAGCCGTTGTTGTAGCCGGCATTGTCATAGTTCTTGTCGGCGCCGTAATCGGCATTGGCATTGCCGCTCTTGTCATAGCCGCCATCGCTGCCGGTGAGGCTGTCCTGATTGTTGCCGGCCTGATCGTTCTGGGCCGTCTGGGTCGAGCCGGCGGCCGGGGTCGAGCTTGCCGGCGTCGAGGATGCGGCCGAAGCCGGTGTCGACGAGCCGCCGAGCGCCTGGGCGGCGTGCGAGCCGCTGCCCAGCATGCTGGAAATGGCATTGGCCGCCAGCATGCCGCCGGCGACACCGACCGCCGCCGTCTCCGGCGTCGCGAGGAAGCCGCCGCCCTGGCGCTGCGGGGGCTGCTGCGGTGGCTGCTGGCCACCCCACGGTCCCGGCTGCGGCTGGCCGCCCCAGGGGCCGGGCTGGCCCATCGGCGGTTGTTGGCCCATGGCCTGCGGCCCGGGGGCGCCGAAGGCGCCGGGAGGGGCTCCATAGCCGCCGCCCGGCCCGCCCTGCGGCTGGCCCCAGGGGCCGCTCGGCGGTCCACCCTGCGGTCCGCCGGCCATCGGGCGCGGCGGCGCGGGCGGTACCGAGGGCTTGGAGCCGAACAGGCCCGAGAAGATGCCGCCGCCGGAGGCGGGCTGGGCGTTGGCCTGGCTCAGCTGCTGCTGGAGCTGCTGCACCTGCATCTGCAACTGCCGCAGCTCGCGCTGCTGGTCCTCGGCCTGGCCCTGGATCTGCGCGATCGTCTGGTCCGAGACGTAGATCGACTGCAGCATGGCATAGACCGCGCCCGGCTGCTGGGCGAGCCGCTCGCGGATGAAGGCATCGACCTGCGGGTCGCGCGGCTGCCCCTCGGCCGATTTGAGACGGTCGAACAGGCCGGCGAGGATTTCGCGCTCTTGTTCGTTCATGGGGAAAGATCCTCCGGAAGACGATTCGTGGCGGGGCGGCCCCCGGCGGCCCGGACACTAGCCCCCGTCACATTGCTGCGTGATGTCACCACACCACGCTCTCGTGACCGGACCAAGGCGGACCGCCGTCGGGACAAGTGGGGCAGTGTGGGTCGCCCCGCCAGGGGAGGGGTGGGCGCGGCGTGGCGTCGCATCGTGCCGACGAACCGGGAGGCAAGGCGCCGGACACGAAAAAGGCCGGGTCGAAACCCGGCCTTGTTGCCTGCGGCCCCCCCGGGTGGCAGGCGTGATCTCAGCGGAACGGCAGTTTCGACCAGGTGAGGTCCACCGACAGGGTGGCGATGACGGAGTGGTCGCACCAGTTGGACCGGCCGCCGCCGGAATAGACGCCGCGATAGTCGCTGGTCGTGTTGAAGCAGTCGGTCGGGTTGAGATTGGTGCCGTGGTAGCGCAGGTCCAGCGTTACCGAATCCTTGAAGGTCCAGGACACGCCGGCATTCCAGTAGAGATAGTCCTTGATGTCGAAATTCGAGCCGACCGGCAGGAAGTTGGTCCGGCCGAGCCAATAGTGGCCGATCGCGCCGGAGATGGCGAAGTCGTTCGGCAGCTTTACCTTGGCATTGAGCTCGGCATAGGTGCCGGGCGCGCCCGTGCCCAGCCAGTTCGGCGCGTAATAGACGGCGGCGCCGACATTGAGCTGCGGCGTCAGGTCATAGTTGGCCTTGCCGTAGAATTCCCAGAAATCGGTGTTGCGCGGCGCCCAGATGCCGGCGAGCGCCGTCGGCGGCACCGTGACGGCCGGCGCGGGGGCGGCCACATAGCTCGTGATGAACTGCTTCTCGCGCGCATAAAGATAATACATGGCGCCGAAGTCGAGCGTCAGATTGCCGAAGACCGGCCGGATGCCGCCGTAAAGGTCGATTTCGCCGACCGGCGCGTTCGGCAGCTTGGTGGTCCAGAAGGCCGCGCCGCCATAGAGCCAGTTGTAGCGCAGCTCACCATAGGCGTTGAACGAGGGCCCGCGCGCCGACTGCGAAATGCCGCGGAAATTGTAGTCGGTCATGAACTTGCCGCCGAAGGCGAAATCCCAGGGCGAAGCCGGCGCTTCGGGCGCGGGGGCCGGCGCGGCGACATCGGCTGCCAGGACCGGCGCCGCCAGCGGCACCGCGAGCGCCGCCGTGATGAAGCAGGCAAGGATAGTCGAGCGCGCCATCTGTGTTGTTCTCCGTCGGTCTTCCCGCAAGGCGGCGGCTGCACTTGCTGCGGGCCGGCTTCACCTTGAAATCACCAGTCGAGAGCACAGGTTTCGCTTGGTTTGGACAAGATCATAAAAAATGCAAAGGGGTCCGAAATTGCCCAAATGTGGTGCAATTGGGGCGAAGCAAAAACGGCTGTGGCGAACTCGCCACAGCCGTTCGATGTCATCGGATCGTCAGCCGGCCGTCAGCCTCGGGCAAGGCGCGGCTGGGCCGCAGCCTGTTCAGACCAGCATCTTGTAGGCCGGCAGGGTGAGGAATTCCTCGAATTCGCCGGCGAGCGACAGGTTCTTGAACAGCGTGATGGCTTCGGGGAAGCGGCCATTGGCGAAAGCCTCGGCGCCGACCTCGCCCTTCACCTTCTCCATCTCCTCGGCCAGGGCCTTCTCGAAATAGGCGGCCGTGCAGGTGATGCCGCCTTCGAGCGCCACGCCGTACTTGGTCCACTGCCAGATCTGGGCGCGGGAGATCTCGGCGGTCGCCGCGTCCTCCATCAGGTTGTAGATCGGCACGGCGCCGCGTCCGCGCAGCCAGGCTTCGATATACTGCACGCCGACGCGGATGTTCTCGCGGTAGCCGGCGTCGGTACGGGTGCCCTCGTGGATGGTGAGCAGCTCCTTCTGGCCGACCGCGACGTCGTCGCGCTGGCGCGCGACCTGGTTCGGCTCCGGCATCAGCCGGTCGAAGGCTTCCATGGCCACGGCGACGAGGTCGGGATGGGCGACCCAGGTGCCGTCGTGGCCGATGGTCGCCTCGCGCTCCTTGTCGGCCTTCACCTTGGCGAAGGCGGCAGCATTGGCCTCGGGGTTGTTCTTGATCGGGATCTGCGCGGCCATGCCGCCCATGGCGAAGGCGTTGCGCTTGTGGCAGGTCTTCACCAGCAGCTCGGCATAGGCCTTCAGGAAGGCCTTGCTCATCACGACCTGCGAGCGGTCGGGCAGGACATAGGCCTGGTTCTTGGCGAGCTTCTTGATGAACGAGAAGATGTAGTCCCAGCGGCCGGCATTGAGCCCGGCCATATGGTCCTTCAGCTCGAACAGGATCTCGTCCATCTCGAAGGCGGCCGGCAGCGTTTCGATCAGCACGGTTGCCTTGATCGTGCCCTTGGGAATGCCGAGCTTGTCCTGGGCATGGACGAAGACGTCGTTCCAGAGCCGCGCCTCCAGATGGCTCTCCATCTTGGGCAGGTAGAAATAGGGGCCGGAGCCCTGCGCCAGCGCGTTCTTGGCATTGTGGAAGGTGTAGAGGCCGAAGTCGAACAGGGCGCCGGACATCGGCTCGCCGTCGACCTCGACATGGACTTCCGGCAGGTGCCAGCCGCGCGGGCGCGGGATCAGCACGGCGACCTTGTCGCCGAGCGCGTAGGACTTGCCCGAATTCGGATCGGTGAAGGCAAGCGTGCCGGCCCAGCGGTCCTTGAGGTTGACCTGGCCTTCGATCTGGTTCGCCCAGGTCGGCGAATTGGCGTCCTCGAAATCGGCCATGAAACATTTGGCGCCGGAATTCAGCGCATTGATCACCATCTTGCGGTCGACCGGACCGGTAATCTCCACGCGGCGGTCCTGCAGGTCGGCCGGTATCGGCGCCACGGTCCAGGCGCCGTCGCGGATGTGCTTGGTCTCGGGCAGGAAGTCGGGCAGGGCGCCGGCGTCGAACTGCTTCTGCCGTTCGGCGCGCAGCTTCATCAGGCGCTTGCGCGTCTCGTTGAAGGTCCGGTGCAGGTCGGCGACGAAGCCGAGGGCCTCGGGCGTGAGGATTTCGTCGAAGCGCGGCCCCATCGGCGCCTTGATGACGACGCCGGGCAGGGCTTGAATCGGGGTCTGGGCTGCAGTCATCGGTCCCTTCCTTTCATTCGCCGGGCTTCGCCGCCCGTTTCGGCGAGGACCCTAGTCCAAGGCCGCCTTTGCAAAAACCGCAGGATATGACGAGCACTTTTTCCGAAACGGAAAAGATCTATCAAGGCCGCTCGTCCGCGGCGGGCGCGGAGCGCGATCGGCGCGGGAGGGCCAATACATCCCAATGGCCGGCAATGGCGGATCGCCGGCTTGCCGGCCAATGATGGACATGCTGCGCCGGTTCGACAGAGCCGGATGACCGCGCCGCGACCGTTCCGCCGCGCGACAACCCGGGAGGACCGTCGCATGCGCGCCGTTTCCGTTATTCTCGCTGCGATTTGCGCTTATCTCATGGCCGGCGCCATGGTCCTCGCCGGCGATTTCGCCGCGGTCCGGCCGCTCGGATTTTCCGGTGACGGACGCTATTTTGCCTTCGAGGAATTCGGCACGCGCGATGCGTCGATCCATCCCTTCGCAGCCATCCATGTCGTCGATCTCGACGGCGGCACGCAGGTTGCCGGTTCTCCCTTCGCGGTCGAGATCCAGAGGGAACACGCGCCCGAGCAGGAGGCGCGCGCGGCGGCACTGAAACAGGCCGAGGCGACGCTGCGGCGGCTGGGCATCGGCCGGGAGCCGGCGGCAAGCGTCAGCGACCCGCGCGGCGACCTGACCGAGGGCGTGACGCCGGACCGGGCCCATGCGGCGATCGCGGCACAGGCAAGCCGCCTTGCGATCGAGGGCGCCGTGGCCGGCGGGCCGCTCGCCGTCGAGGTCCTGTCGTCGCCGACACGCGACGCCGATTGCGCAGCGCGCGGCCGCGACGACGTCGAAGGCTTCTCGCTGGTTCGGGTCCTGCCGTCCGGAGAGCGGGCGACGGTCCATGTCGACACCGGCAAGGCGAGCGCCCGCCATTGCCCGCTGCGCTACGGCCTCGCCGCGCTCTATCTTGCCAGGCCCGACCAGGGCCGGGCGCGGCTCGTCGCGCTCGTCTCCTATTTCCCCCGCACCTGGGAGGAGCCGGACCGGCGTTTCCTCGCCGTCCCCGTCGCCCTGCCGGATTGAGCGATCGGCATTCCGGCGATCGGGCGCGCCGCTGGCTTTTCCGGCGGCGCCCGTCTATGTGAGCGCGCCCGCAGAAGAAATTTCATCATTCATGGCGCACGTCACTGCGATCGAAACCTATTCGTTCAATCCGGCCGACCTCAAGGTCGACAGCCGGCTTCCCGGCATTTCCGCCTTTGTGCGCACGCGCAACGGGGCCGATTTCATTCGTCCGACCATTCTGAGCCACGCGCCCTATGTCGACGAGATCGTCGCGGTCTACAACCAGTGCGACGACGGGACGGACGCGATCCTCGCCGCCCTGCAGGACGAGCTCGGCCCGGACAAGCTGAAGCTCTACGACTATCGCCCTCGGGTCTATCCGCCGGGCACGAAGGAGCACGCCGCGGAACCCGCCGCATCCCCGCACAGCGTCGTCAACTATTCGAATTTCGCGCTGGCCCAGACCGGCAGGCAGATCGTGGTCAAGCTGGACGACGACCATATCGCCTTCGATCGCCTGCTGGCGCCGATGGTCGCGGAACTGCGCCGCGACGGCTTGAAACCCGGGCGGATGAACTGCTTTTCCGGGCTCAACCTGGCGCGCGATGCCGACGGCCGGGTCGGCGTGCATGCCGACACGCCCTTTTCCGGCAATGGCGATATCGGCTTCTTCGCGATGACCCCGGATGCCTATTTCGTCCACGACCGGCGGTTCGAGGACTTCCGCAAATATTATTTCGACCGGGTCTTCGTCGGCTTCGCCTACTGGCACATGAAATATCTGAAATCCGGCCTCGGCTTCGCCAATTACGAGATCCAGAAGGGCCGCAACCGGCGCTTCGCCCGCAAGCAGAAGGATTTCCACGCCCGCCGCGAGGTGGTCACCGTCCAGGAAGTGGCCGAGGCCATGCCAACGGTGCGGGCGGCGGTGATGAGCCGGATTCCCTTCGACAAATGGGCGCTGATCGGCAATCGCGCCCGCGCCATCGCCAGGGAACATGTCACCGACGCGGATCTCGCCGCCTTCGTCGAACGCTATGCGCTCGGCGAGCCGCTCACCATGCGGGACTGACAATTGCCCCGGGGCCGGCACGGGCCGCCCCGAGGCCTTTGCGATGCGCTGCGTCAGACCACCGACAGGCGGACGTTGAGGTTGCCGCGGGTCGCCTCCGAATAGGGGCAGACCACATGGGCCTTGGCGACCAGGTCCTCGGCAACGCTGCGCTCGATGCCCGGCACGCTGACCGCGAGCGCGACGTCGAGGCCGAAGCCCTGGCCATCGTCGCGCGGGCCGATGCCGACGGTCGCGGTCACCGCGGCGCTGTCGGGGATGGCGATCTTGGCCTTGCCGGCCACGAATTGCAGCGCCCCCAGGAAACAGGCCGAATAGCCGGCCGCGAAAAGCTGTTCCGGATTGGTGCCCGCGCCGCCGCCGCCGCCAAGTTCCTTCGGCCGGTCGAGCTTCACCGAGAGATGGTTGTCCTCGCTCGCGGCGACGCCGTCGCGGCCGCCGGTGGCGGTCGCCTTGGTGGTGTAGAGAACCTTCATGGCAGTCCTTCCCTTGTTCGCGCCGCCCTGCGGCCCTTGCTCACGTGTGAATAATGGCATGCAATTAGATTGCACACAATCTATATAGCGAGGCGCGGCAATGCGCAATTGGATTTTGCGCAATTGAATGCGCCGCGGCATAATCCGGCAATGGCGCCGCGCATCCGCGGCGGTCGGGAGAATGCCATGTCCGGTCGCGACGACGGACTGAACCTGTCGGATCAATTGTGCTTTGCGGTCTATGCCGCAGGGCATGCCTTCACCCGTGCCTACAAGCCGCATCTGGAACGGCTGGGCCTTACCTATCCGCAATATCTGGTCATGCTCGTGCTGTGGGAACGTGACGATCTCAGCGTCAAGGCGATCGGCGAGCGCCTCGGCCTCGATTCCGGCACGCTGACGCCCCTGTTGAAGCGTCTGGAGGGCAGCGGTCTGGTCCGCCGTCTGCGCGATCCCGCCGACGAGCGTTCGGTGCGCATTCTCCTGACCGATGCCGGGCGGACGCTGCGCGACAAGGCGCGTGGCGTGCCGGTGGCGCTTGCCGCAGCGCTTGGCCGGAGTCGGACCGACATTGCCGCGCTGAAGGGCGAGCTTGCCCGGCTGCGCGCGGCGCTCGACGGCGTGTCGCGCGCGCTCGATGGGGCGACCTGAGGTCGGGTCAGCCTGCCGCGCGGGAGGCTACCCGCTCGGCGGGCCGGGCCGCGTCGATGCCGGCCTTGGCCAGCGCTTCCGGCCGCGGGCCGCCCGTGACCCAGTCGATCAGCTCCACCGTGTGGACGATCGGGATCGGCCGGTCGCGCTCGGCAAAACCCCTGGCGATCTGGGTGATGCAGCCGATATTGCCGGTTGCGATCAGGTCCGGGCGGACCTTTTCGATATTGGCGATCTTGCGGTCGCGCAGCCGCTCGGCGAGCTCGGGCTGCATGATGTTGTAGACGCCGGCCGAGCCGCAGCACAGATGGCCTTCCGGCGGCTCCTTGACCGTGAAGCCGGCGGCCTTGAGCAGGGCCTTGGGCTGGTCCTTGATCTGTTGGCCGTGCTGCATCGAGCAGGCCGAATGATAGGCGGCGGTGAGCTCGACCTCGACGACGGGCGGCAGGAGCTCCAGCCCGGCGAGATATTCGGTGATGTCCTTGGCGATCGCCGAGACGCGCCGGGCCTTTTCGGCATAGGCAGGATCGTCCCGGAACATGAAGCCGTAGTCCTTGATGGTCGTGCCGCAGCCGGAGGCGGTGATGATGATCGCGTCGAGCCCGGGGCCGTCCATTTCCCGGATCCAGGCGTCGATGGTGCGCCTCGCCTGGGCGTGGGACTGATCCTCGCGGCCCATATGATGCACCAGCGCGCCGCAACAGCCTTCGCCGGCGGCGAACACCACTTCGATGCCGTGGCGGTTGAGCAGCCTGAGCGCGGCCTCGTTGATCGAGGGCTGCAGCACCGGCTGGGCGCAGCCCTGCAGGATGGCGACGCGGCCGCGGCGCGGTCCGGTCGCCGGGTGCGCGGCCGGCCGGTCGATCGGCGAACGTCCGGGCAGCCGGTCGGGGGCGAGCGCCAGCATGGCGCGCATCCGGCGCAGCAGCCCGGCGCGCTCGGCCACCGGGCCGGCGGCGTGGCGGGCCACCGCGACCGAGGCGCGGCCCTTCCAGCGCAGCACGGAGCCGAGCCTGAGCGCCTTGTTGGCGAGGAAGGCGCCGGCAAGCGCGAGGCGGAAGCGGTTCGGATAGGGCAGGACGTGGGCAAGCACCGCGCGGACGAGGCGGTCGTGCCAGGGCCGGGCATAGGTCTTTTCGATATGCGCGCGGGCATGGTCGACGAGATGCATGTAGTGCACGCCCGACGGGCAGGTGGTCATGCAGGAGAGGCAGGACAGGCAGCGGTCGATATGCTTGACCACTTCGGGCGTCGCCGGCCGGCCGGTCTCGAACATCTCCTTCATCAGGTAGATGCGGCCGCGCGGCGAATCGAGCTCGTCGCCGAGCAGTTGGTAGGTCGGGCAGGTGGCCGTGCAGAAGCCGCAATGGACGCAGGTCCTGAGGATCTTCTCCGAGCTTGCGAGCTGCGGATCGGCGAGCTGTTCAGGCGTAAAATTGGTCTGCATGGGGGTTCACACGCCTGGATACATGCGTCCGGGATTGAGAATGCCAGCCGGGTCGAGGCTGCTCTTCAGCTTCTTCTGCATCGCCATGAGGCCCGGTGCGGGCGGCGCGAAGACGTCGACGCTGCGCCGGATCGCCTCGTCCGCGCGGATGAGCGTCGCATGACCGCCGGCCGACCGGGCGAGGGCATGGATGCGCGGCGCCGCGGTGGCATCAGCGCCGAGCGCGGCGGAGATCAGCCCGCCGCCCCAGTCGTAGATCAGCCTCGCGCCCTCGGCCTTCAATCGTTCGCCGATGGCGGCCGCCTTGGAAGGCGGCACGGACAGGCGCCAGATCATCGCCTCCGCCCCGTCGAGCAGGCCGAGGTCGCGGATCGCCGGCCAGAGCGCTGCGGCCTCCGCTTCGGGGAGGCGGTCGAGCGTGCCGAAGCGGGCGAGCAGCCTGGCCAGTGCCGCGCTGCGGTAGCTGGTCGAGGCGGCGAAGCCCTCGATCCGGATCAGCGTGCGCGCCGACTCGCCCACCCGCGCCGGCAGATGCGCCGCGCCGGTCGGCTCGAACGGCGAGCCGAGCGCCGCCGACAGGGCCTCGATCGCTTCGGCGTCGCCGAGGCCGGTGAGCTGCAGCGTCGCCTCGGTTTCGGCCCGGGGCAGGACCTTGAAGCAGACCTCGTGGAAGATGCCGAGCGTGCCATGCGAGCCGGCCAGCGTCTTGACGAGGTCGAGGCCGGTGACGTTTTTCATGACCCGGCCGCCGGACTTGATGTCCTCGCCGCGGCCATTGACGAATTTGAGCCCGATCATGGAGTCGCGTGCCGCGCCGAGATTGATCCGCGCCGGGCCGGAAACGTTGCCGGCGGCGATGCCGCCGACCGTCGGCTCGCCGGTCGTGCCGTAAAGGCCGCGATGGTCCATCGGCTCGAAGGGCAGGCGCTGGTTGCGCGCGGCGAGCGTCTCCGTCACCTCGCGCAGCGGCGTGCCGGCGCGCGCGGCGATGACGAGTTCGGCCGGCTCGTAGAGCGTGATGCCGGTCAGGCCGGCGGTCGAGACGCTGGCGGCGGCCTGGACCGGCCGGCAGAGCCCCGCGCGCGTGCCGCCGCCGGCGACGGCCAGCGGGCTCTGCCGGGCATGGGCCTCGGCGACGATGGCGGCAAGTTCGGTGACGCTGGTCGGGTGATGCGCGGTCATCTTTTCGAGCGGTCGGCCATGGGAAACATCAGGCGGCGCGCGGCGCGGGGAGGGGATCGCGCGGCGCGTCGAGCGGGAAGACTTTGGCCGGATTGAGGATCCAGCCGGGGTCGAAGGCCGATTTGATGCGGGTCTGCTGCAGGAGGTCGGTGTCGTTGAACTGGTCGCGCATCAGGTCGCGCTTCTCGATGCCGACGCCGTGCTCGCCGGTCAGGCAGCCGCCGACCTCGACGCACAGCCTCAGGATGTCCTCGCCCGCCCGCTCGGCCTTGATCTGTTCGTCGGGGTCGTTGACGTTGAACATGACGAGCGGATGCAGGTTGCCGTCGCCAGCATGGAAGACGTTGGCGACCCGCAGCCCGTAGCCCTTGACGATCCGGTCAATGCCCTCGAGCACGTCGGGCAGGCGGCCGGTCGGAATGGTGCCGTCCATGCAGATATAGTCGGCGACGCGGCCGGTCGCGCCGAAGGCCGACTTGCGTCCCTTCCAGATCGCCGCGGCCTCCATGGCGGAGGTCGATTCCTTGATCGTCGTGACCCCGTGATTGCGGGCGATGGCGACGATGCGGGCGAGCATCGCGTCCATCTCGTCGTCCGAGCCCTCGACCTCGATGATCAGCATCGCCTCGACGTCGAGCGGGTAGCCGGCCTTGGCGAAGGCTTCGCAGATGCCGATCGCCTGCCGGTCCATATATTCGATGGCGACCGGGATGATGCCGGCGCCGATAATGTCGGCGACCGTACGGCCGGCCGCGGCGATCTCGGCGAAGCCGAACAGCACCGGCCGCGCGCCCTCGGCCGCGCGCAGGATCCGGACCGTGACCTCGGTGACGACACCGAGCTGGCCCTCCGAGCCGACGATCAGCCCGATCAGGTCGTAGCCGGCGGAATCGAGCGCCTCGCCGCCGATATCGACGATCTCGCCTTCCACCGTCACCAGCCGCAGGCCGAGGATGTTGTTGGCGGTGACGCCATATTTCAGGCAGTGCGCGCCGCCGGAATTCATCGCGACATTGCCGGCGATGGTGCAGGCGAGCTGGCTCGACGGGTCGGGCGCATAGAAGAAGCCGGCATGGGCGACCTCGCCCGATATGGCGAGATTGGTGATGCCGGCCTGCACCCGCATGGTGCGGTCGGCGAAATTGGTGTCGAGCACCCGGTTCATCTTGGCGACGCCCAGCACCACCGCGTCCTCCTGCGGGATGGCGCCGCCGGCCAGCGATGTGCCGGCGCCGCGCGCCACCACCGGCACGCCTTCCTGGTGGCAGAAGGCGAGGATCTCGGCGACCTGCTCGGTGGTCTCGGGCAGCACCACCACCATCGGAACCTTGCGATAGGCGGTCAGCGCGTCGGTCTCGAAGGCGCGCCGCTCCTCCTCCTCGGTGATCACGCCCTCGCCCGAGACGATCTGTTTCAGCCGCGCGATCACCGTGTCGCGCTTGGCGAGAACCTCCGGACGCGGGGTGGGAAAGGCGATGCTCATCATGTCCTCCCCAAAGATGCCACTGAAGCCGAGGCGCACCTTTGATCGGCTCCAATATACAGGCCTTCGGGGCTGGCGAAACGCGATCGGACGCGCAAAGATTATTTCCCCCACGGAAAAGATGGACCCGCTTCTGTGACCCCTCTTGCCGATCTCGAAGTGTTTGCCCGTGTCGTGACGTCCGGCGGCATGTCGGCTGCCGCGCGGGAGATGGGCCTGTCGCCGGCGGTGATCTCCAAGCGCATCAAGCGCCTGGAGGACCGGCTCGGCACCCGTCTCCTGCAGCGCACGACGCGCCAGCTGTCGCTGACCGAGGCGGGGCAGGGCTATTACGAGCGGGTCGTGGCGATCCTCGCCTCGATCGACGAGGCCGAGGCCTTCGTCACCCGCCGGTCGTCCCTGGCGCGCGGCACGCTGCGGGTCTCCGCGCCGACCTCTTTCGGCCGGCTGCACATTGCCCCGCATCTGCGCTCGTTCCTCGAGGCCAATCCCGATCTCGTCGTGCATCTGGAGCTGTCGGACAGTTTCGTCGACATTGTCGGCGAGGGCTACGATCTCGCCATCCGGATCGGCGAGCTCGACGATTCCTCCTTCGTCGCCCGGCGCCTCGCGCCCAACCACCGCCTGCTGGTGGCCGCGCCGTCCTATCTGGCCGAACGCGGCGCGCCGACCTCGATCGGCGCGCTCGCCGGCCATGCGCTGCTCTCGCACAACAGCGACACCTGGCGGCTCGAGGGCCCCGACGGCAGCCAGGTCGTGCGCCTGCACGGCCCGCTGAAGACCAATTCCTCCGAGGTGATCCGCGAGGCGACGCTGGCAGGGATCGGCATTGCGCTGCGCTCGACCTGGGATGTCGGGCCGGAACTGAAGGACGGGCGGCTCAAGGTGGTGCTGCCCGAATGGCGCGCCTCGCGGCGCGTCGGCGTCCATGCGGTCTACCCGACCCGCCGGTTCCTGCCGCAGAAGGTCAGGGTGTTCATCGACTGGCTCGCCGGGCTCTATGGACCGGTGCCCTATTGGGATGAAGGGCTCGACCTTCCGGCCTGACCCGGCTACAGCAACCGCCGGCAGGCCTGTCTCGGCGGTTCCGAACCGTTCGAGGCGCGCCTGCGACACAAGGACAGTTCTTCAGCGTACCCCGGATTGGTCATGACCGAGCGCGCCGCCGATCCCGCCCTCGACCTTCGCCTCGCCGCCCTGCTCGCCGAGGCCGGCTTTGCGCGCGCCGAGCCGCCGATCATGATCGCCGCCGACCTGGTGCGCGATCTCGTCGGCGAAGCCCTGGCGCGCCGGCTGTTCCTCACCAGCGATGCCGACGGCACCGAAATGTGCCTGCGGCCCGACTACACCATTCCCGTGGTGCAGGCTCATCTGGAGGGGCCGGCGGCGGGCGAAGCCGCGGCCTATTCCTATCTCGGCCCGGTGTTCCGGCATCGGCCGGGGCTGGCCGGCGAGTTCCTGCAGGCCGGCATCGAGCTGATCGGGCGCACCGACCGCGAGGCAGCAGAGGCCGAGGTGGTGGCGCTCGGCCTACAGGGCGCGCGGCTCTATTGCGACGGCCCGCTCGAAATCGCCATGGGCGATGTCGGCATCTTCCTGGCGCTGCTCAAGGCGCTCAACCTGTCGCCGGCCTGGCGCCGCCGCCTCGTCAAGGATTTCCGCCGCAACGACATGCTGGCGGACGACCTGAAGCGCCTCGCCGACCCCTCGACCCACGCGCCGGTCCATGCCGGCCTGACCGCCGCCCTCGACGGGGCCGATCCGAAGGCGGCGCATGCCCTCGTCACCGACCTTCTGTCGATCGCCGGCATCGCCACCGTCGGCGGCCGGTCGGCGGCCGATATCGCCGAGCGGTTCCTGGAGCAGGCGGCGCTCGGCTCGGGCGGGCTCTGGCCCGACAAGGTGGCCGTGGTGCAGGAGGTGCTCGGCGTCGAGGGCGATCCGGTCTCGGCCGAGCAGCAATTGCGCGCCATCGCGGCACGGGCCGGGCTCGATCTTTCGGCCGCGCTCGACGCGCTCGCCCGCCGCAACACGCTGATCGCGGCGCGCGGCGTCGATCTCGGCACGGTGCGCTTCTCGACCCGTTTTGGGCGCGACGTCGATTATTACACCGGCCTCGTCTTCGAGATCCACGACGGCACGGGTGAGGTCGACAAGCCGCTGGTCGGCGGCGGCCGCTACGACCGGCTGACCGAAATGATGACGGCACGGCTCGGCCTCGACCTGACGGTGCCGGCCGTCGGCTGCGCCTTCTGGGTCGAGCGGCTGGCAGCCAAAGCCGCGGCCGGCCGGATCGCTCCTGGAGGCCCATGATGAGCCAGTCCTCGCCACTCGTCTTCGCGATTCCCTCCAAGGGCCGGATCCTGGAAAGCGCCCAGGGATTCCTGGAGCGCTCTGGCCTGAAGCCGGTCCAGGGCCGCGGCGCGCGCGACTATCGCGGCACCATTCCGGGGCTCGACCATGTCGAGGTCGCCTTCCTCTCCGCCTCCGAAATCGCCCGCGAGCTGGTGGCCGGCTCGGTCCATCTCGGCCTCACCGGTCTCGACCTCATGCACGAGGCGACGGCCGAGCCGGAGGCGAAGCTCATCTCGCTGTCGGCCCTCGGCTTCTCGCGGGCCGACGTGGTGGTGGCGGTGCCCCAGGCCTGGATCGACGTGCGCACCATGGCCGATCTCGACGATGTCGCGAGCCAGTTCCGCTCCAAGCACCGCGCGCGCATGCGGGTCGCGACCAAATATCTCAACCTCACGCGCGCCTTTTTCGACCGGCACGGCATTGCCGACTATCGCGTCGTCGAATCGGCGGGGGCGACCGAAGGCGCGCCGGCCGCAGGCGCGGCCGAACTGATCGTCGACATCACCACGACCGGCGCGACGCTCGCCGCCAATGCGCTGAAGGTGCTCGACGACGGCGTGATCCTGAAATCGGAGGCACATCTCGTCGCCTCCTGCACCGCGGCCTGGAGCGCGGAAGCGCTGGCGAGCGCCCGCGACATGCTCGATCGGATCGCCAGCCAGGCCCGCGCCCGCACGGTGCGCGAGGTGCGCACCCGCTTCGAGGCCGCCGACGCGCGGCTGGTCGAGGAGGCCAAGGCCCGCTTCGGCGCGGTCGCTCCGTTCGGCGGCCCCACCTCGTCGGGCATGCTGACGCTGCATTGCCCGCCATCGGCCCTGTTCGGCCTGTCGCGTTTCCTGCGCGACAGGGGCGCGGCAAGCGTCGCGGTGAGCGAGCTCGACTATGTCTTCGCCGCCGAGAACCCGCTCTACGACAAGCTCGCGGCGGCGCTGGGGCGTGGCGATTAGCGAGTGGCGAGTAGCGAATGAGGATGCAGCCATGGACGTCGTGGCTTGCAGCCAACCCGCTCGCCGCCTCATCCCTACTCCCTATTCGCCATCCGCCATCCACTACCCGAAGCCGAGGGCGCGAAACAGGATGACGCCGGCAAGCCCGGCCGCGAGCCCGGCAATGTCGCGCCGGACCAGCATCATGGTGCCGGCGGCGGCCGCCATGCCGATGAAGGCGCTCGGGCCGCCGCGCACCACCAGCGGCACGATGGTGGCGATCACGATCGCCCCCGGCAGCGCGCCGAGCGCGGCCTGCATGAACGGGGTGAGCGGTACCCGCCCCATGATCCAGTAGCCGAGGACGCGGACGGCGTAGGTCACGACCGCCATGGCGGCGATTGCGGCCGTCGGGCCGACCCAGCCGGTGCCGATCGCCTCAATCATGGTGGCGGAACAGTCCTGCGGCGATCGAGCCGGCGAGCGCGCCGGCAATGATGAACCAGTAGCCCGAGACGAGCTCGGCGGTCGCGACCGCGACGCCGGCGGCGATCGGCCAGACCATCCGGTCGCGCTTCGCCTTGAACAGGCCGACCGCCATGACCGTGAACAGCAGCGGCGTGATGAGATCGAGCCCGAACCGTTTCGGATCGGTCATCATGTAGCCGAGCATGTGGCCGGGTATGGTCGCGGCGATCCAGATCGACCACATGAACAGGCCGGCGCCGACGAACACGCCGGTATCGCCACCGCCTTCCGAGCTGTAGCGCGAACCGATCAGGAAATTGGCGTCGGTCAGGCTGGCGAGCGCCAGATAGGGCGCGCCGCGCGGCAGGCCGGCCGAGAGGTAGCGGTGCAGCGCCGCACCCATCAGGACGAGGCGCAGATTGACGGCGAAGACGACCGCGGCGAGCGCCAGCAGCGCCGACGGCGTCCAGGCCTCGGGCCAGAGCTGCAGGGCGAGGAGCTGCGAGGCGCCCGCATAGACGAAGGCGCTGAGGCCTGTTGCCTCGCCGAGCGTCAGCCCCCTTTCGGCGGCGGCGGCGCCCACGGCGCCCGCGCCCATCAGCAGGCCCGGCACCATCGGCATGGACAGCCTGACGCCCTCGGCCATGCCGGCAAGGCTGAAGCCGGCGGGGGCGTGGGTGGTCAGTACGGGGGGCGGGGTGGGAGCGGGCGTCGGCATCGCCCCGCTCCCATGCCGCGCCGCACCGGCGCCGTAAAGGCGCGCCGGCGCAGGGGCGGCGCGCATTTTCCGCCATGCTCGGGCGGGGCGTGGTCCCGCCCGGCTTCCGGCCTTCAAGGGGCGAGGCGGCGGATGCTCAGTACCGCGACGAGCGAGACCAGCGCGCAGCCGATGATGTAGAGCGCCACCGCCGACCAGTTGCCGTTGAAGGTGACGAGCAGCCAGGTGGCGATCAGCGGCGCGGTGCCGCCGGCGATCGCCGCGCCGATCTGCGAGCCGAGCGTGATGCCGGTATAGCGCACGCGGGTGGCGAAGATCTCCGACATCAGCGTGCCGAGCGTGGCGTTGATCGGTGCCCAGATCAGGCCCACGGCGACGATGGTGGCGAGCGCTACCGCCCAGTAGTGCCTAAGGTCGAGCAGCATGAAATAGGGGAAGGCGAAGAGCGCCATCAGCACCGTGCCGGTCAGGAAGACCTGCGGCCGGCCGAACCGGTCGGAGAGGCGGCCCATGACCGGGATCATCAGGGTGGTGATGATGGTCGCGACCGTGATCGAGTTCAGGATGGTGAACCGTTCGATCTTCAGCGTCGTCGTCGCGTAGCTGACCACGAAGGTGGTGAAGACGTAGAACGGCGCGGTCTCCACCACCTTGGCGCCCGTGGCGATCAGCACCTCGCGCCAGTGGTAGCGCAGCGTGTCGAACAGCGGCACCTTGGCGACGTCGCCGGCGCGCTTGGCCTTCTCGAATTCCGGCGTCTCGTCGATGCCGTTGCGGATCCACAGGCCGAGGAAGACGAGCACGGCGCTGGCGACGAAAGGCACCCGCCAGCCCCAGGCCAGGAACTGGTCGTCGGGCAGGAGGCTCATCAGCGACAGCGACAGGGTCGCGAGGACCAGGCCGAGCGGGATGCCCATTTGCGGGATCGAGCCGAAGAAGCCCTTGCGGTTCTCCGGCGCGTATTCATAGGCGAGCAGCAGCGCGCCGCCCCATTCGCCGGCAATGCCGAGGCCCTGGATGGCGCGCAGCGCGACGAGCAGGATCGGCGCCCAGATGCCGATGCTCTCGTAGCTCGGCAGGAGGCCGATCAGCACGGTCGAGCCGCCCATCAGCGACAAGGTCAGGACCAGCGTGCGCTTGCGGCCGATCTTGTCGCCGATATGGGAGAACAGGAAGCCGCCGAACGGCCGGATGAAGAAGGTCAGCGAGAACGACAGATAGGACAGCATCAACCCGACGACGGGGTCGAAGTTTGGGAAGAACAGCCGGTTGAAGGCGAGCGCCGCCACCGTGCCGTAGAGAAAGTAGTCGAACCATTCGATGGCGCTGCCGGTGAGGCTGGCGATCAGCACCCGGCGTTCGACGCCGGCAATGGTTGGCGCGGCGGCAGCGGGGCCGGCCGCGCCGGAGGCGCTCAAGATGGTGGCGTTGGGTTCGGACATGGATTTCCCCTCGAGAAGTCAGCTTGTTGCCCGCGCGGTCCCGGTTCCGGAGCGGCGGGATGGAGGCCGGCGGGCGGTCCGCGGCGCGCCGATGACGCGCCGGGCCCGCCGGGTGTCGGAGGCTCAGGCGGCGCGCCGCTCGCGGGCGGCAAGGTCGGCAATGGTCTTCCTGATCACCGCGACGACATGGTCGCGCTCGGCGCCGACGAGCGGCAGGCGCGGCGCGCGTGTCCATTCCGGCGCGCCATAGACCAGGTGCTCGGCCATCTTGATGTACTGGACGAGCTTGACGTGGGTATCGAGGTGGAAGGCCGGGGTCATCAGACGGTAGAGCCCGAGCGCATCGGCGAAGCGGCCGGCGCGCGCCAGATCGAAGATCTCGACGCATTCCTTGGGCCAGGCATTGGTCATGCCGGAAACCCAGCCGATGGCGCCGAGGGCCATGCTCTCCAGGATCAGGTCGTCGACACCGCAGAAGATCCGGAAGCGGTCGCCATGGGCGTTGTAGAGATCGGTGACGCGGCGGATGTCGCCGGTCTCCTCCTTGATCGCGACGATGCCCGGCGTATCGGCGAGCTCCGCGAGGATCGCCGGCGTCACGTCGACCCCGTAGGCGATCGGATTGTTGTAGATCATGATCGGCAAGCCCGAGGCGCCGGCGAGCGCCTTGTACCAGGCGGCCGTCTCGCGCGGGTCGGTCTTGTAGCCGAGGCTCGGGAAGGCCATCAGGCCCTCGGCGCCGAAGCTTTCGTAGCGCCGTGCCGCCTCACCCGCGGTTTCGGTCGAAATCTCGGCAAGGCCGGACAGCAGCGGCACGCGGCCGGCGACCACCTCCTTCGCGGCGCGGACGACCGTTTCCTTCTCGGCGATGCTGAGCGAGGCGTTTTCGCCGAGCATTGGCAGGACGATGACGCCCGAGACGCCGTTCTTGATCAGCCGGTCGATGCTCGACTGCGTCGCGCCGATATCGACCGCGCCGTCCTCTCTCAGCTTTGTCGTCACTGCCGGGAATACGCCGGACCATGCGGCCATGGGATCCTCCTTGAAGGCTCTGGCGCGGGCATCACCATGATGCGGCTACGCCAAATTGGATCCAATTTTGTCGGAGTCCGAGTGGAGGTCAAGGCGCTTTTTGCGCACGGACGGACGGTTACCGTCGATGTGAAGGCAGGTGGAGACGTCAGCGCCGCCGCCGCGGGCGGCGATTTTTGGCCGTTTCTCGAGCCTTCTCCACGCTGCCGATCAATTTGTCCGCAACATCGAGGATATGGTCCTGAAGAAAAGCGACGGCGCGATGCAGATCTTTGTCGCGGCAAAGAGAAAGAATCTGGCGATGGTCGGATTGAGCTTTGGCTTTTCCGTCCGTTACCTTCATATGCATGTAGATGTAGCGATCCGTTCCCTCGTGGATGCGTCGGATCATTGCGGTAATGTGATCACGACCGGCCGGGCGATAGAGACGTTCATGAAAACGCCAGTTCATGTCGCCCCAGCTCTCGATGCCGGCCTCGTCCATGGCCTCGACGATGGCCTCGGCCTCGGCGAGATCCTGCTGTGTCATGAAGGGGATAGCGGCGGCCAGGAGCCAGGTCTCGACGACCGCGCGCAGTTCGAAGGTCTGCCGTATCTCATCCAGTGACAATTCGGCGACGACGGCGCCGGAATGGGATACAATTTTTACAAGACCTTCGACCTCGAGATGCTTCAGGGCCTCGCGCACCGGGATGCGGCTGACGCCGAGCTCGGTCGCGATCTTCTCCTGGCGCAGGGCCGTGCCCTCGTCGATCTCGCCGGACAGGATCCGGTCCCGGAGGATCCGGACGACCTCCTTCGCGGCGGTGGCGCGTGTCATGAGCAGGCCTTTCTATGCGATGAGGCGCGACGGCCGGCGGGCCTGGGCCATGCCATGCGCGGCGCGCGCAGGTCCCTCCCGGTCGCCTGTGGATCGGCCTCGCTGGACTTCACGGAAGCGGCTAGGGACAATGGCACAACACCATCAAGCGAGGTCGCAATGGACAATCGTAACGCGTTGTGGCGCCACGTCGACGCTGCCAAGGACCGGCTGATCGCGCTCAGCGACCGGGTCTGGGGCATGCCTGAGGTCTGCTATACCGAGACCCGATCGGTTGCGGAACATACCGCCGAGCTGAAGCATCAGGGCTTCCGCGTCACCGAGAACGTCGCGGGCATTCCGACCGCGGTGATCGGCGAGGCTGGCGAAGGCGGGCCGGTGATCGCCTTCCTCGGCGAATACGATGCGCTGCCGGGCCTCAGCCAGGAAGCCGGCGTCGCCGAGCACCGGCCGATCGAGGCCGGCGGCCACGGCCATGGCTGCGGCCACAACCTGCTCGGCTCGGCCGCCATGCTTGCGGCGGTCGCCATGAAGGACTGGCTGGCCGAGAACAAGATCCCCGGCCGCGTGCGCTATTACGGCTGCCCGGCCGAGGAGGGCGGGGCGGCCAAGGCCTTCATGGTGCGCGCCGGCGCCTTCGCCGATGCCGATGTCGCCATTTCCTGGCACCCGTCGAGCTTCTGGGAGGTGACGCCGCCGCTGTCGCTGGCCAATACCCGCGCCGACTTCCTGTTCACTGGCCGCACCTCGCATGCCGCGGCGTCGCCGCATCTCGGCCGGAGCGCGCTCGACGCGGTCGAGCTGATGAGCGTCGGCGTCAACTACATGCGCGAGCACATGCCGAGCGATGCGCGCATCCACTATGCCGTGCTCGACACCGGCGGCATCGCGCCGAACGTCGTGCAGGCGACCGCGCGCGTGCGCTACTCGATCCGCGCCCGCGACCTGCCGGGCATGCTGGAGCTGGTCGAGCGGGTCCACAAGGTGGCCAAGGGCGCCGCCCTGATGACCGAGACCGAGGTCAAGATGAGCATCGTCAGCGCGGTGTCCAACGTGCTCGGCAACACGCCGCTCGAAAAGACCATGCACGGGATCCTCGAGGAGCTCGGCCCGCCGCATTTCGACGACAAGGACCGCGACTTCGCACGGCAGATCCGCGCAACCCTGTCGGAGCAGGACATTGCCGCGGTCTACCGTTCGATCGGCATGCCGGAGACCGACGCCCCGCTCGCCGATTTCGTGGTGCCGCTCGATGCCCCGCGCAATCCGATGATCGGCTCGACCGACGTCGGTGATGTCAGCTGGGTGGTGCCGACCGTCCAGGCCCATGCGCCGACGGTGGCCATCGGCACGCCATTCCACACCTGGCAGGTCGTCGCCCAGGGCAAGGCGCCGGCCGCGCACAAGGCCATGGTGCAGGTCGCCAAGGCCATGGCCGCGACCGGGGCGGCGGTGCTCACCGATCCCGACCTGCGCGCCGCCGCCAAGGCCGACCTTGCCGAGCGCACGCGTCGGACGCCCTATGTCAGCCCGATTCCCGACAGCGTGATGCCGCCGCTCAACATGTCGCGCGGCTGATCGGGCCTTTGCCGGGCGGCGGCGGCCGCCGCCCCGGCTCAGCCCGCCAGAGCCTTGCGGAAGCAGAACTCCCACGTCGCGCTGGCATCGGCGAGATAGCGCGACACCGGCTGGCGGGCGAAGCCGAGCTTTTCGTAGAAGGCGTGGCCGCGCGCAAAGCGCGTGTCCGACCACAGCACGATCGCTCTTGCACCGGCGCCGCGCACCAGGGTTTCGCCCTCGGCGAACAGCCGCTGGGCGAGGCCGGAGCCGCGCCGGTCGGCGGCGACATAGACCTTGAACAGTTCGGCGATGCCGGGCGCCCGGGTCATGATCGCCGCGAGCGAGCCGACGAGGCGGCCCGCATCCTCCGCGATGAACAGCTGCCCGCCCTGCGCGCGGTAATGGCTCGCCGGTGCCTTCAGCTCGGGAAATTCCGCGTCGACGAACAGGCATCCGGGATATTCGGCGAAGATGCGGGCGATCAGTGCGGCGAGCGCGGCGCCGTCGGCATCGGTTGCGGGGCGGATGATCACGATGCGCGGGTCCTGGTGGCTTCGACCAGGGCGAGCGCGTCCTGCGGCGCGAGCGGCGCCGGCAGCCAGCTCGCCTCCACCGCGACCGCGGCGTCGAGCAGCTTCTGATAGCGTTGGCGTGGCACCTCGATCGCGCCGAGCGAGCGCAGGTGCTCGGTGACGAACTGGGTGTCGAGCAGGCGGAAGCCGCCGGCGATGAGCTGGGCGACGAGATGCACCAGCGCGACCTTGGACGCGTCGCGGTCGGTATGGAACATGCTCTCGCCGAAGAAGGCGGCGCCGAGGCTGACGCCGTAGAGCCCGCCGACCAGGCGCCCGTCGCGATAGGCCTCCACCGTGTGGCAATGGCCCATGCGGAACAGGGCTGCGTAGAGCGAACGGATGCGGCCGTTGATCCAGGTCGTCATGCGCCCTTCGGCGGGGGCCGCGCAGCCGTCGATCACGGCGTCGAAATCATGGTCGAGGCGGATCTCGAAGCGGCCCGAGCGGACGGTGCGGGCGAGCCGGCTCGATATGTCGAGGCGGTCGAGCGGGATGATGCCGCGGCGGTCCGGCTCCACCCAGTAGAGCCCGGGATCCTCGGCGCCTTCCGACATCGGAAAGATGCCGCAGGCATAGGCCCGAAGCAGCACTTCCGGCGTGATCGCATTGGCGATGTCGTCGCTATGACGGGTCATGATGGCGGAAACCTAACGCGGAATGGCCGGGCCCGCTACGGCTGCCGGCCGTCCGGCGCGATGGGCTCGAGGCCGCTCCGCCGCACGGCGTTTTCCGCCTCGGGCGATGCGAGAAAGCGGATCAGCTCCTGGGCCGCCACCGGTTCGCGCGCATCGGTCAGGATGCCGGCCGAGAAGATCGTCACGCGCTGCAGCTCGGCCGGCAGCGGGCCGACATAGTCGACGCCCTGGACCGGCAGCAGCTCGCTGATCTGCTGGAAGCCGATCTCGGCATCGCCGCGCGCGACCACCGTGCCGACCCTTTCGCTCAGGATGCGCTGGCTCTTCGGCCCGGCAATCTCCGCTATGCGGAGGCGCTGGTAGAGCTCGGTGGAAATGTAGACGCCGCTGGCGCTCGCCGAATAGGCGATCGAGCGAGCCTCGACGAGCGTCTTCCGCAGGGCTTCGGCGGTCGAAATGTCGGGGCGCGGCTGGCCGGCCCGGACCACCATGCCGATGCTCGAGCGGGCGAGGTCGACACGGCTCGGCGCGGCCACCTTGCCCTGGTCGATCAGGTTGACGAGGCCGCTTTCGGCCAGGATCACGACATCGGCCGGTTCGCCGCGCGCGAGCCGCACCGGGATGGCATCGGGCGCATTGCCCATGGAGGCGCCCCAGGCAGTGACGACGCGGTGCCCGGTCGCCCGCTCGAAGGCGGGCAGGAGTTCGCGATAGGCGGCGGTGAAGCCGCCGGAATTCATCACCCTGATCTCGGCCGCTCCGGCGCCGGCCAGCAGCGACAGGCCGATGAGCAGGGCGCCGAGGCTGCGGGCGGCTATCGTGGCGAAGGTCATGGTCCCGTTCCCCGTCTTGGCCGCGCCGACATCCGGTCAGGCGGCGATCCGCTTCTCGAAGATGACCTGACCGTCATCGGTCAGGCCGGTGGCCGTCCAACCGCCACGCCGGTAGAAACGTTCCGCACGGGTGCCGTGGCCGGTGGTCAGCGCGGCCTTGGCGTGGCCCTTCGCGGCCAGCCTGGCGCAGGCCGCGGCCAGCAGCGCCCGGCCGATGCCGCGCCCTTCGAAATCCGGGTCGACGAAAAGCGCGAAGATCGAGCCGTTGCGCCGGTCGGCCGCGGCAAATCCCTGGACCGTGCCGTCGACCTCGAAGACCAGGAACCCGCCATCGTCGATCAGCCAGCCGACATCGGCGGCGATCCGTTCCGGGTGCGCGAGGCGGTTCTCGCGAACCGCCCCGCGGATCTCGCCGATGCGCCTCAGGTCGCCGCGGCCGGCGGTGCGGATCACTGCTTTTCGATGCCGGCGACGGTGGCCGCCTGCAGCCATTTGCCGGCTTCCTCGCGCACGCGCGTCGCCAGCTCCTCGGGCGAGGAGGGGGCGACCAGCATGCCGAGAGCCGCGGTCAGCGCCGCCTGCAGCTCGGGCGATTTCGCCGCCTCGCGCACCGCGTCATTGAGTTTCGCCACCACGTCCGGCGGCACGTTGGCCGGGGTGAACATGGCGAACCAGGCGATCAGCTCGTAGCCCTTCAGCCCGGCCGCCTCGTCGACCGTCGGCAGGTCGGGCACCTGCGGCGAGCGGGCCGCCGAGGTCACGGCGAGCGCCCGCACCGTATTGGCGCGCACCTGGGGCAGCATGACGCCGAGATCGGCGGTGAACAGGGTCACCCGGTTGGCGATCAGGTCCTGCATCGCGGTCGGGCCCTGGCGATAGGGCACGTGCGTCATCTTGATGCCGGTCATGGCCAGCAGCATCTCGGTCGAGACGCGCTGCGACGCGGAGGCTGAGGCGAAGGTCAGATCGTTGCGCGTCCTGGCATATTGGATCAGCTCGCCGAGCGTGCGCGCCGGCACCGCGTTCGACACGGCGACGATCAGCGGCACCGAGCACAGGAAGGACACCGGCTGGAAGTCCTTGAACATGTCGAACGGCACGTTGTTGAACAGGGCCGGGGCGGCGGCATTGGTCGAATTGGTGCCGATCAGGATCGTGTAGCCGTCGGGCTGGGCCTTGGCCACCGCATCGGCGCCGATCAGGCCGTTGGCTCCTGGCCGGTTCTCGATGACGATCGGCTGGCCGAGCGCCTGGCTCATGCGATCGCCGAAGGCGCGGGCGACGATGTCCGTCGCGCTGCCGGCGGCGAAGGGCACGATGGCCCGGATCGGCCGCGTGGGATAGGGCTGCGCGGCCGCCGGCAGGCTGGCGAAGCCGAGACCGGCCAGAGCCAGGAGGCCCGCCAGGAACCGTGATCGCCTGACGCCGCGCGCCGCACGTCCCGTCATGCCGTCTGCCCGCGTCATGCTGATCCTCCCTCGTCGCTCGCCGGGCGACTGCGCGCCCGTTCCCTGGAGCGTCGAACCCTAGCGCGGAGTTTCGCGATCGGCCATGGTTTCGCAGCCGGGCCGCGTCCGCGCGGCGACGGACCTGTGGGTGACGGACGAGGCGAGCCGGTTTCGTCCGGCCATTTTGCCGGGAGCGAAACCATGATCCTGATCGGCCAGTATGATTCGCCTTTCGTGCGGCGCGTCGCCATCGCGCTCGATATCTACGGTTTCACCTTCGAACATCGCCCCTGGTCGGTCTTCGGCAATGCCGCGGAGGTGGCCCGTTACAACCCGCTGGTGCGGGTGCCGATCCTGGTGCTCGACGACGGCGAGGTGCTGGTTGAAAGCGGCGCGATCCTCGACCATCTCGACGAGCGGGCCGGGCCGGAGCGCGCGCTGATCGCGGCGGGTGGCCCGGCGCGGCGCCACGCCCTCAAGGTTTCGGCGCTGGCAACGGGCCTCGGCGAGAAGGCGGTGAGCCTGTTCTACGAACGGGTCATGCACACCGAGATCGTCGAAGGCTGGATCGGGCGCATCGAGGGCCAGATCGCCGGTGGCCTCGACGCCCTCGAGGCCAAGCGCGCCGTTCGCGCGACGCCCTACTGGTTCGGCGAGGCGATCGGCCATGCCGATATTGCGGTGGCCTGCATGATGCGTTTCGTCGGCGAGGCGCATCCGCACCTGATGAAGCAGGACCGCTGGCCGGCGCTGGCGGCCCATGCCGGGCGCTGCGAGGCACTCGCATCCTTCCGGGCGATCGATCAGCCTTTCCTGCCGCCGCGTTGACGGCACGAGGGCCGGGCATCACGCCGGCCCTCTCCGTCGATCCTGGAGATCGTCAGTGGGTCGCGGGCCTCGGCGGCAGCCACGGCGACAGCAGGACCTCGATCAGCTCGATCACCGCATAGACCCCGAGCCCGAGGAAGGAGAGGGCGAAGAGGGCGGCGAAGGCGAGCGGCGTGTTCAATTGCGAGGTCGCGCTGAGCAGCAGATAGCCGAGCCCCTCCGAGGCGCCCATGAATTCGCCGATGACCGCGCCGATGACCGCGAGGGTGATCGCGACCTTCGCGCCGGTCAGCACGAAGGGCAGGGCTGCCGGAAACTGCACCTTGTAGAACACCTGCCAGCGGGTCGCCTTCAGGCTGCGGGCAAGCTCGATCAGCTCGCGCGGCGTCGAGCGCAGCCCCGCCGCCGTGTCGATGATGATCGGAAAGAACGCCACGAGCCAGACGATCGCGAGCTTCGATTCGAGCCCGGTTCCGAGCCAGACCATGATGATCGGCGCGAGCGCGACCTTCGGCACCGACTGGAGGGCGACCAGCAGCGGATAGAACATCAGGTTCAGCGGCCGCGAATTGGCGATCGCTACCGCCAGAGGAATGCCCACCGCCAGCGCCAGGAGGAAACCGAGAACCGTCTCCTGCAAGGTTACCCATCCCTCGCGCAGAAGCAGGGGGAACCACTGGATGAACGCGGCGAACACGCTTTCCGGCGACGGCAGGACCGCCGGCGACACCTCGAGCAGATGGCAGGCCGCGGACCAGGCGATGAGGATGACCAGGACGCCGAGGGCGGGGTAGGCGATGCGCGACATGGAATCGATCATGGGTCAGTGAGCTCCAAGGATTCCGAGCGCTTCGCTGGCCCGTCGTTCGGCCTCGGTGAATTCGGGGGTGAACCGTGTCGCCTGGTTGCGCGGCGCCGGCAGCGACAGGTCGAATTCGAGATGGACCCTGGCTGGCCGGCGCGAGAAGACCACCACCTTGTCCGAGAGGTAGATGGCCTCGGAAATGGAATGGGTGACGAAGAGGACCGAGGCCTTGGTCTCCTCTTTGACCTTGAGCAGAAGGTCGTTCATCTCCAGCCGGGTGAATTCGTCCAGCGCGCCGAACGGCTCGTCCATCAGCAGGAGCTTCGGCCTGTGGATCAGGGCGCGGCACAGCGAGACGCGCTGCTGCATGCCGCCGGACAGTTCGTGCGGGCGCGACCTTGCGAAGTTCGACAGGCCGGTGAGCTCGAGCAGCTCGTCCGCGCGCTTCAGCGCCTCGGCGTCCTTCTTGCCCAGGATCTCCATGGGAAAGAGCACATTGTCGCGCGCCGACCGCCAAGGCATCAGGCTCGCCTGCTGGAAGACGAAGCCGTAGTCCGAGTAGGGCCCGGTCACGTCCCGGCCGCCGACCCGGACGGTGCCCGACGACTGGCGGAGCAGGCCGGAGACGATCCTCAGGAGCGTGGTCTTGCCGCAGCCGCTGGGACCGAGGAGGGTGACGAATTCGCCTTCGCCGAAGGCGAGGCTCGCTTCGTCCAGCGCTACGACATCGTTGTCCTTCGTGCCGAACACCTTCCGAACGTTGAGTATTTCAACAAAGGCCATCGCTCCCCCTTCGGCGGGTCTCATGCGGCTCGGCGGACGTCGGTTTCTTGCGGGCACGCCTTGAATTTCTTCTGAAATATCTTATGATGTTCATGCCTGTCAATAAGGTGCGGGCCTGGCGTGTCGGGCATGTCGTGCACGAAGAAAGAGGGGTTCTTGATGTTGCGCAATTTCGCGAAAATGCTTGCTGTTCTGGCTGCGGTGACCTCGACGCCGGCCCTCGCGGCGAACGTCAAAGTCAGCTTCATGCTGGATTTCATCAGCCTGGGCCGGCATGCGCCCTGGTACGTCGCCCGGGACAAGGGCTTTTTCGCCGAGGAAGGCCTCGAGGTCGAGATCATTCCCTCCAAGGGGACTGCCGACGCCATCCGCGGCGTGGTCACCAATCTCGCCCCGATCGGGCTCATCGACGTGCCGAGCCTCGTTGCCTCGGGCAGCGCCGGCGGCGACATCCGCATCGTCGCCGCCGCCTATCAGGAGGCGCCCTATTGCGTCTATTCGCTCAACCCCGGCGCCAATGTGACCCAGCCCCGGCAGCTCGAGGGCCTCAGGTTCGGCTCGAGCTCGGCATCGTTCCTGCCGCAGATCTGGCGCGCCATCATGAAGATGAACGGCCTCGACGGCTCCAAGCTGCAGATCGTCAACGTCGATGCCTCGGCGCGCGTGCCGATGCTGGCGGCCGGCCGGATCGACGGCGTCGACCAGTTCCTGATGTCCGGCCCGGCGATCCGACGCGCGGCGCCTGACCGCGAGCCGGTGTGCCTGTTCGCGCCCGATCTCGGCCTCAACATCTATTCCAACTCGATCGGCGTGAACCGCAGGTTCCTCGAGGCCAACCCGCAGGTGGTCAGGGCCTTCGTCCGCGCAGCCATGAGGGGCTGGCAGTACACGATGGCGCATCGCGACGAGGCGGCGGCGATCATGGTCAAGGCCATCCCTTCGCTCGATCCGGGAATCGCGCGCGGCGAAATCGACCTCCTCGAGAGGATCGCGATCAACAACGACGTCAGAACCAACGGCTTCGGTCATATTCTGCCCGAGAAGATGCGCGCGACCTTTGCCTTCATGAACGACAATGTCGAGGTTGCTGGCGGCCGGCTTCAGCCGGGGGATATCTATGTTCCGGGCTTCCTGCCCGAGCAGCCGGTTCGGCCGTAGAAAAAAAAGCCCCGGAGCCACGCTCCGGGGTTTTTTTGTGGGAATGGCGAGTTAGCGAGTGGCGAGTAGGGGTGCACCAGCTCAAGCTGAGCTTGCCCGTGCCGGCCGCTTCCATACTCGCGATTCGCTACTCGCCATCCAACCTGGCCCGAAGCGCCGCGGGGTTCGTCCGGAAATAGCGCTCTCGGCGGGCCGGCTCGTAGCCGGCGAGCTGGCCATGCGGCTCGATGAGGCCCATGGGAAAGGGCCAGTCCGAGCCGAAGACCACATGGTCGCAGCCGAATGTCGCTTCCGCATGGATGGCCGCGGCCTCACCGTGGCAGATGCAGTCGACATGGATGCGCCGAATGACTTTCGAAGGCGCCGCCCGCGACGTGTCCACCCCCGGCCGCGCCGTGTCGAAGCCGCGCTCGAACCGCGCGGCCGCCATCGGCAGCAGCCCGCCGCCATGGGCGAAGCACGGCACGATGTTGGGATGGCGCTCCAGCACGCCGGCGAAGATCAGGTGCCCGAGGGCGACCGTGCTCTCGTAGGGATTGCCGAGCAGGTTGGTGAGATAGAACGACTTGAGCCGCCCGTCCGCGCACTCGCCCGGATGGAAGAACACGAAGGCGCCGGCGGCATCGAGCGCCGCCCAGAGCGGCTCGAATTCCGGCATGCCGAGGGTCCGCTCGTCGCCCGTGCCGGCCGGCATGGCAAAGAGCCTGTGCCCCCTGGCCGCGTAGTCGCGCACGATCGCGGTCGCGACATCGGGGGCTTCGGTCGGCACATGCGCGAGCATGCTCATGAGGCCGCCCGAAGCAGCCGCGATGACGTCGAGACCGTCATTGATGTAGTCGGCCCAGGCCCGCGCCGCGGTCCCGCGCAAGTGCTGCCGGTAGAGCGGCGGCGGCGCGGAGACATAAGCATGCTCGACCCTGTTCTCGGCCATCCAGCGCCTGAGCGCCTCGGGCTTGAAGATCGGCTTGATGCCCACCTTGTGCCCGTCGATGGTCATGGCCTCGCCGTCCCAGCTCACGCCGTCGATCGCCGCGAGGCGCTCCTCGGCGACGGGGATCAGGTGGGCGTGGACATCAAGTGCTATGGTCTCGGTCATCATGGCCGTCCGATGATCGTCTTGTAGAGGCCTTCGATGTCGGCGCTTGCCATGGGCAGGATCGCCGCCACGTGGTCGTCCGGCCGCAGCAGCACGACCACGTCGTCGCCGAGCCCGAGCTTGTCCTGCACCTTGCAGCCGATATCGAGCAGCGCCCGATCGCGCAGGCCGGAATCGAGCGGCGCGTCCCAGCGTGACACCACGTAGCTCTTCAGGCCCGGCAGCGTGTCGGCCGGAATCTCCGGGCGCCGCCGCACGTCGGTGAAGTAGAGCGCGGCGAAACCGCGGTCGCACAGGTCGTGCAGGTAGGTCCGTCCGCCCGCGCCGTCGAACAGCGCCATGTCAGCCACCCGGTCGCCCACCCTGAGCGCGGCGCGCTCGGTCTTGACGATGGACCAGTCGCCGGCCCCTTCGGCGTCGATCCGGACGCCGAGCAGCGAGCGCGTCATGGCATTGGCCCAGTCCGTGCCGGACATGGCCTTGGCCTCGCCGGTCTCGCCGCCCATGACCTTGCGCGCGGCCTCCGCCATTTCGCCCGAGCCGTGCGCGGCGAGCGGCCGCTGTTCGCGCTCATAGCCGTCGAGCAGGCTGTCGCTCGCCCAGCCGCGCAGCACCCAGGCGAGGCGCCAGGGCAGGTTGATGGCGTCGAGCACGCCGGTATTGAGCCCGAGCGCCCACATCGGGGTGATGAGATGGGCGGCATCGCCCATCAGGAAGACGCGGCCGTTCCGCCACTTCGAGGCGATGCGGTGATGCACGCGGTAGATCACGGTGTTGAGCACTTCGAGCGCGGTGACGTCGCCGACGAAGTGCCGCACCTTGGCTTCGAGCTGTTCGCGCGTCGCCTCTTCCGCGCCCGGTGCCAGCGGGAACAGGAACCGCCAGCAGTGCGGCTGGCGGACCAGGATCATCCACTCGGCCGGATCGGCGAAATAGGCGAGATACGGGTAGTCGCGCGGATTGGCCCTGTCGAGGTCGACCTTGATGTCGACCAGCATGTAGCGCACGTCGAGCGAGACGCCCTCGACCTCGATGCCGAGCTGGGTGCGCACCGTCGAGCGGCCGCCGTCGCAGGCGAGCAGGTAGGAGCCTTCGATTTCCCTGATGCCCTCGGGCGTCTCGAAGCGGGCGACGACCCCGTCCGCCTCCTGCCTGAAGTCCAGGAGCTTGTGGCGGAGATTGACCGAGCCCTCCGGCAGGTCATCCAGCCCCTGTGCCAGGATCGGCTCGAGGTGATGCTGGGGAATGTTGAGGACGAAGGGGAAACGTGTCTCGTCGATGAGATTTTCCGTCATCACCGAGGCGCGCCGCTGGTTGGTGGCGCGTTCGATCTCGCCGATCTCGTCGAGCCGCAGGGCCTTGGAGAGCACCGCCTTGTCGACGCCATAGCGGCGGAAGGCCTCGATCGTGCGGGTCAGGATCGTGCCGGCCTTGGTGTCCGAGGAGAAGGCGTTGTCCTCCTCGAACGAACGGAATGCGATGCCGTGGAACTTCAGCGCCAGCGCGGTCATCAGACCGACCGGACCCGCTCCGACAACCAGTACAGGCTTCATGGCTCTTCTCTAGCAATGGCGTTTTCGAGCGAAGTCGATACCGGTTCGCGTGAAGAAAACGCGTCGAAACAAGACTCTAGTCTTCGTCCCTGGAATAGGCCATGTCGCGGCTGAGCACGGACGCGCTCATCGTCGCCGCGTCGGAGAGCAGGAACATGAGCGGGCCGACGACGTCCTCGGGCGAGCCGACGCCGAGCGTGTTCTTCCAGCCTTCGTTTTCCTGGCCCGGATTGGCGGCGCGATATTGCAGCGTGTCGATCACCCCCGGCCACACCACATTGACCCTGACGCGGTGCTCGGCGACCTCCTTGCCGGCGCTCTTCAGGAAGGCGATGAGGCCGGCCTTGGTCGCCGCATAGGCCGAGGCCTTGGGCCAGCCCTGGAGAGCAAGCCCCGACGAGAAGGCGACGATCGACCCGCGCCGCCGGCGGATCATGCCGCCGATGACGGCCTGATAGCACCAGACGACGCCATTGAGGTTGACCGCGATGACGCTCTCCCATTCGGAAGGCGCCATCTCGTGGATCGGCGTGCGCGGCTGGATGGCCGCGCCGCAGACCAGCCCGTCGATCGCGCCGTAGCGCGCCTCGATCTCGGCGAAGGTCGCCGCGACGGCCGAGCGATCCGCCACGTCGAGCCTGCGCGTGGCGATGGCGGGCGCTTCCGCCGCGAGCGCCGCCATCGCATCGTCGTTCATGTCGCAGACCACGACCTGGGCGCCGGCCTTCGATGCCGCCAGCGCCAGGGCGCGGCCTATGCCGTTGGCTCCGCCGGTGATGACGATCACGTCGCCCGTGGCATCGAACGTTGCTTTCATTTGGCTATGCTCATCGAGGCAATGTCGGTGGTGCCGTGAAGGTCGGCCGCGACGATCCTGTTGCGCAGCGTGCCGAGGCCGGTGGCCGAGACCACCATCTCGTCGCCGGCTTTGAGGAAGACCGCCGGCTCCCGCGCATTGCCGATGCCCGAAGGCGTCCCGGTGATGATGACGTCGCCGACCTCCAGCGTCATGCCGAAGGACAATTCGGCGACGAGCTCGGCGATCGGGAACGCCATCTGCTTGAGCTTCGCGCTCTGCATGGTCTCGCCGTTGAGGGTCAGCTCCAGGGTGATCTCGGGGACATCCAATTCGTCGCCGGTGACGATGAACGGGCCGAGGGGCATCGTACCGTCGATGCTCTTGCCCTTCAGCCATTGTCCGCCGTGGCGGCGCTGCAGGTCGCGCTGCGAGACGTCGTTGGCCAGGCAATAGCCGAAGACGCAGTCCAGCGCGTCGGCTTTCGAGACCGAGCGGCAGCGTTTGCCGATCACGATGGCGACCTCCGCCTCGTAGTCCCACTTGGCCGAGATATGGGGATCGAGCCCGATATCGTCATAGGGGCCGATGACGGTGTTCGGCGCCTTGGTGAAGAAGGTCGGCGCCGAGGGCTTGTCGACGTCCTGTCCCTCGCGCTTGCCGCGGCTCTCCTCGAAATGATCCCAGTAGTTCCAGCCCGTGCACAGCACGTCTCGGCGGAACCGCTGGATCGGCGCCATCAGCTTCGCCTCGGCGAGCGGCATGGTCTGGACCGGCGCGGTCTGCGCCAGCCGCTCGATTTCGGATCGGCCGCGGCCGATGAGGGCGACCATGTCGCCCGCATCGGCTGGCAGCAGCCGGATCAAGTCGCCCGCGACCACGCCGACGCGCGGCGTGCCCGAGACATTGATGGTGGCAAGACGCATCGTCGTGTTCTTAGCCGTTCGGCAGCACCGCGATGGCGCTGATCTCGATGAGATATTCCGCGTTCACCATCTTCGAGACCTCGACCATGGTCGAGGCCGGCACCGGCGCCTTGAAATATTCGGCGCGGACCTTGTGGATGATCGGGAAGTGCTCGATGTTGCGGACATAGACGTCGACGCGCACGATGTCCTCGAGCGAGCCGCCGGCAGCCTCGGCGGCCGCCTTGAGGTTCTCGCAGACCTGCCGGGTCTGCACCTCGATGTCGCCGATGCCGGCGACGCTGCCGTCGGCCTTGCGTGCCGTCATGCCGGAAATGAAGACCAGCTTGCCCTTCGCCTCGATCGTGGTCGCCTGGGAGAAGTGGCCGTTGGGCTTGGCGAGCTTGTCGGTAACAACCTGCTGTTTCACGTCTGTCCTCACTTAGAAGTACGAAGGGAAATCGATACCGACGGACGTCCCCGTTTCGATCAGGGAGGTCCAGGCGGCCTGTGCCACGCGCGCGTGGCCGTTGCTCGTCGAACGGGCTGCGAAAGCCAGTTCTCCGGGAGCATAGACGCGTTCGACGTCGGGAGCCCGACGCGAGCCGGAGACGCGCCGGAGCTCGGCATCGGCGCGGGCCTTGAAGGTCGCTTCGGCGCCGAAATGCCCGACATCGATGGCGATGAAGAGGTTCGAGCAGCGATAGGGCGAGGCCGCATCGCCATAGAGGTGGTTGACCTCGGCGCCGATCGCCCCGCCGGACAGGCCGCCGGCCAGGATGTCGATCATGAAGGCGAGGCCGAACCCCTTCGGGCCGGCGGCGGGCAGCAGCATGCCCTCGATCGCCTTCTGCGGATCGGTGGTGGCGAGGCCGTCCCTGTCCGCCGCCCAGCCGGCCGGAATGGCCTGGCCGGCCGCGGCGGCATTGCGGATCTTGCCCATGGCGACGGCGCTCATGGCCATGTCGACCTCCGGGTGGAACGCGCCGGCGCCCGGGGCCGCAATGGCGAGGGGATTGTTGCCGGTCAGCGGCTGCGCCCCGCCGGGGGCCGGCATCAGGGGGCGGGTATTGGCCATCACCATGCCTACCGCGCCCTGGTCGGCGATCATGCGGGCATAGCGCCCGGCTGTGCCGAAATGGAAGGCGTTGCGGACCGCGACGGTCGCCATGCCGATCTGCCTGGCGCGCGCGACCGCGAGCCCGACCGCCTGCCGGGCCGTCAACTGGCCGAGGACGTCGCCGGCGTCGATGACGATGGCGGCGCCGCTGTCGGAAACGACCTCTCCGGCCGCGCCGGTCGAGACCGAGCCGGCCTTGAGCCGCTTCACATACATCGGGACCAGCATCACGCCGTGGGAGGAGACGCCCTCGACATCGGCCGCGACGAGGTCCTCGGCGACGATGTCAGCCGCGTCCGGCGCGACGCCGCAGGCGCCGAAGATCGCCGCGACGGCCCGCGCCAGCGCCTGCGCCGATACCGTCCGGGCGGGAGCGGCGCTCATCAGCGGGCGTCCTCGTCATTGTCGTACCAGTCCGGGCGCACCGGATAGTGCGGACCGTCATAGATCTCGATGACGACGGTCTCTTCGTGCGCCAGGGTCGGGCCGTGCACATTGCCCTTGGGGTTGCAATAGAACGAGCCGGCCTTCAGCGTGACGCCGGTCTTGACATATTCGTAGTGACCGGAAAGGCAGTACATCATCTGGGTGGACGCGTGCAGGTGCGGTGTGGGTATGCTGGCGCCCTTTTCGAACTTGATGAGCGCCACGGAGGCTCCGGTCGCCTCGTCACGCCAGAGCATCTTTTCGAAGACCCCCTTCAGCGACTTGGCGCGCCAGGGCAGGGCGTCCGCCTGGAGCAGGATTTCATCGATGGAGGGCGCTCCGGCAGCGGCCGGTTTCGGATTGTCGCTCACTGTGCCTCACCAAAATATCACTTGTCATTTTATATGATATTTCAGATGAATCGAAAAGCCAAGCCGTGCAGGCGCGTTTTGCGGCAGGCGTCGGGCATTGCCGGACGGGCAGCGGTTTCGAACGGCCTGAACGGATGGGGGCCGGCGCATGGACGCAGCGCCCGCCGGCGGCTGGGCGGGTGGCGGACCAGGTAGAGACGCGCAGCAAGGATGGATCCGCCGCGGCGGCATGTGGATCACCGACGCGATGTCTGGAACGCGTTCAGGGTTTCAGATATTTCACCAATCATACGACCTCGCGGCCAGTCTGCCGCGCCAATCGGCCTCATCAAGGAGCAGGGCATGGCGAAGACAACGACCCCTGGCAAGGTGGGTCTACGATCGGGAGGCAAGCCGAGATCTCTGGTTGACGAGGCCTATGAGCAGATCAAGGAAAAAGTCATCACGCTGTTCTTTCTGCCGGGGCAGTATCTCAGCGAGGCGGCGCTCTGCGCCCAGCTGAAACTGGGACGCACGCCGGTCCACCAGGCTCTGCAGCGCCTGCAGGTGGAAGGCCTGGTCGAGGTCCTGCCCCGCAAGGGCGTGATCGTCCAGCCGGAGAGCCTCGGCGAGATCCTCAAGATCCTCGATTCGCGCGTCGCGGTCGAACCCGAGCTCGCCCGCTCGGCCGCCCGCCGCGTCAAGGCGGGCGAGGTCGGCGAGGAGCAGCTGGCAGGTCTCAGGGCGCTCGCCAGCGAGCATGAGGAGAGCCCGGGCGCGCCCGACCTGAACGCCTTCACCATCAACGACCGCGCCTTCCACAGGGAGCTCGCGCTGCTCTCGGGCAACTCGATCATGGGTGATTTCGCCCGGACGCTGCACGAGCGCTCGACGCGGTTCTGGTACCTCAACCTCTGGCAGACGATCGATGTCGGCGCCACCAACAGGCAGCATGCCATGATTGCCGATGCCGTCGCCGCGGGCGACGAGGACGAGGCCGGGCGCCATATGCTCGAGCATATTCACGCGCTGCGGGAGCGGCTGCTGAAGCTGCAGAAAATGGCGCCGGCGCCGGGCCGCTTCCCGGCGACCCCGGCCAAGCCCTAGGCGGCGCCGCGAGGCGGGCAGCGCGCAGCCGTGCCCGGCGCACGGGGCCGCTCAGTCCAAATGGCGATATGCCGATGCGCCGGGCTCGGGTAGTTTGCCGGCTGGCCCGCCATGCTCATGTCTCCCGCCTTCATCATCGTCGCCCTCGGCATTGCCCAGATCATTTCCTGGGGCACCATCGTCTACGGCATTTCCGTGCTCTCGACGCCAATGGCGGCCGAGCTCGGCTGGAGCCAGACCTTCGTCTTCTTCGGCTTCTCGATCTCGCTCCTGGTCGGCGGCTTCGTCGCCAAGCCGGTCGCCCGCTTTCAGGAGAAGAACGGCGGCCGCGCCACCTTGACCATGGGCTCGGTGGTCGCCGCCCTCGGTCTTGCCATGCTCTCGCAGGTCGCCGATCCCGTCGTCTACCTCTTCGCCTGGGTCGTGCTCGGCCTTGCTTCCCGGCTGACGCTCTACGATGCGTCCTTCGCCACGCTCGTCGAGATCCACGGCACCGCGGCGCGCCGGCCGATCAGCCTGCTTGCCCTGTTCGGCGGCCTCGCCTCCACGGTCTACTGGCCGATCTGCCACTATGTGAACGCGGCCTATGGCTGGCGCGTCGCCTGGATGGTCTGTGCCGCCTCGGTGCTCGTCATCTGCACGCCGCTGCATCTTGCCATGCCGCGCAAGGGTGCGCTGCTGCGGGGCGCCAATGGCCGAAATGGCGCGGCCGCGGATCCGCCGCCGCTGGTGCCGCAGGCGCTGCGCGCGCAGGCGATCCTCCTCCTGGCCATCGCCTTCGCCTGCAACTCCTTCGTGACGGTGGCGCTCAACGCCCATTTCATTCCGGCCGCCGTCATGCTCGGCGCATCGGCCGCCACCGCCGTCTGGATCGCCTCGATCCGCGGCGTGTTCCAGACCCTCGGCCGCCTTGCCGAAATGCTGTTCGGCGGCAATCTGAACCCGTTCGCGTTCGCGATGCTGTCGACCGGCATCCTGGTCGTCGCCTTCCTGCCGCTCGCCATCGGCGGCGCCTCGACGCCGGCGCTCGCGCTGTTCTCCATCCTGTTCGGCATTTCCATCGGCCTTGTCACCATTGTGCGCGGCGCCGTGCCGCTCGTTCTGTTCGGCAGGGACGGCTATGTCGGCGTGCTGGCGACCATCGCCACGCCCGGTCTCATCGTGACGGCCGCGGCCCCGACGGCCTATGCCTTCGCTCTCGACTGGATCGGCCCCGGATGGGGGTTCGTGCTGCTCTTTGCGGTGGCGCTCGCCTCCTTCGCCGCGACGGCGCTGCTTGCGCGCCGCTTCCGGACGCGCTCTAGCTGACGGCCAAAAGGCAGCGACACGAAGGGGCGTGCATGATCCTGGAGTTCTGGCAGGGACCGGGCGATCCGCTGAACGCGCTGGCGGGGGTGCTGCGCGCCGTCGGCTCGATCGGCGCGCTGGGCGGGGCCGGCATTGCGCTGTTCCTGCTGTTCATGAGCGGCGAGCTGACCGCCGACGAGGCTACGGCAGCCCGGCGCTGGCTGTTCGTGCTCGTCCTGGTCGGGGTCCTGGCGAGCCTCGCCGCCTGGCCCCTGCGCGCGCTGAGCCTCGCTCGCTCGCCGGAGGCCGCCATGCGCGCCGATCTCTATGTCGCCATCGCGCGGTCGCGCTTCGGCGATGCGGGCCTCATGCGGCTTGCCGGGCTGCTGCTGGTCCTGTTCGCCCTGATGCGGCGGAGCTGGGCGACCGGCATGGCGGTGGTTGGCGCGGTGACGGTCGCGGCGAGCTATGCCGCCTTCGGCCATGCCACGCAGTACCGCCCGCGTCAGGAGCTCGCCGCGCTCACCGTGCTCCATGTCAGCGCCGCCGCCTTCTGGTTCGGCAGCCTGTTCCCCCTGCGCAACCTCACCTTGCGGCGCGATCCGCGCGCGGCGGGCGAGGCCTTCCTCGTCTGGTCGCGTTATGCCCGCACCATGGTGCTGCTGGCGCTGGCGAGCGGCCTTGCCGCCGCCTGGTATCTGGCCGGCCCGGCGCGCGGCCTCCCGGCTTCCTGGTTCGGCTGGGCGCTGATCGCCAAGGCGGCGCTGGTGGCGCTGCTGCTCGTCCATGCCTTCACGGCACGCTTCCGCCACGTCCGGCTGCTGCTGCGCGGCGATGTCCTGGCGGCTTCGGCGCTGCGCCGCTCGCTCGGCCGGCAGATCCTGCTCGGCCTGCTGGTGCTCTGCGTGACCGCCGAACTCGTCGGCGTCGATCCGCCCGATCTCGGCCACCGCCTGCCGGGCTGAATGTTCAGGCCACCAGCATGTCGAAGCCGCGGTCGAACACCGCCTGGCTCAGCTGGCGGCTCGGCGGCGTATCCACGATGATGCCGGTCGCCGCCTCGATGCCGTTGATGCGCACCGGCGTCTCGCGTTCGAAAACCGAGGAATCGACCATGAAATAGGCGCGCTTGGCAGCCTTGATCATGCGCTGGCGCTGCTCGGCCCAGAGCCTGCACGTATCGGTCGGCTGGCCGTCGGCGGTCAGGCCGCCGGCGCACAGGAAGGCGATGTCGACGCGATAGTTGCGCAGCATGTCCATCGTATCGATGCCGACGGAGCTTTCGTCGACGGCGTCGATCTCGCCGCCCAGCATCACCACCCGGAAGCCGGGCACGCGCGTCAGCAGCAGCGCATTGGCGAGGCTGTTGGTGATCACCGTCAGCCGCTGCCGCCCCGTCAGGGCTTCGGCAACGAGCCGCGCGGTCGGGCCGCAATCGAGCAGCACGACCATGCCGTCGGTGACCAGATTGGCGGCGGCCTGCGCAATGGCGGCCCGGCCGGCGGAATTGTCGCCTGGCTGGGGCGCGAGACGCCGGGCCGGGCCCGGTTCCGTGCCGGCCCGGCGGGTGGCGCCGCCATGGACGATGTCGAGCTCCTGCCGGTCGGCCAGCAGCTTCAGGTCGCGGCGAATGGTCTCGCGCGACACGCCGAGCTCCGCAGCAAGGCTGCCGACCGTGGCGGAGCCGGCGGCTTCGATCTGTTCGCGGATACGGTCGTGGCGGTTTACCGCGAGCGGCCTGGCCATAGAAATGCATTCCGGATATGCGGTCGGCGAGGGGGCGATAGTCGATCACGGATGCGTGATCACGGTATCCGGAGATTCACGGATGTGCGCTGCTGCCGCAAGCTACCGCCGCAATGTCGGCATTGCGCTGTTCAATGCGCATGGCCGCGTGCTGATCGCCCGGCGCACCGGGGATGATGGTCCGGAAGTCATCGCGCCGGGTTTCGAATGGCAGATGCCGCAGGGCGGCGTCGACCCCGGCGAAAGCGAGGCGGCGGCGGCCCGGCGCGAACTGGCCGAGGAGACCGGCATTGTCGACGCCGTCCCGCTCGGCCGGGTGGCCGAGCCGCTCGTCTATGACTGGCCGCCCTATCACGGTCCGCCGCACCGGCTCGACCGCTGGCGCGGCCAGAGCCAGGCCTGGTTCGCCTTCCGCTTCACCGGCGCCGAGGCGACGATCGATCTCAGCCATGCGGCGCCGGGCGAAGCGCCCGAATTCGACTGCTGGCGCTGGGAGGAGCTCCATCGTCTGCCCGCGCTCGTGGTGCCCTACAAGCGTCACGTCTACGCCCGGGTCGCCGCCGAATTTGCCGTCTTCACGCGCCTCTCCGGATAGTGTCATGCTCCGCCGGCATCGACCGTGATCTGCCGCAATTCATCATCGTTAGGTCATGATGCGCCCCGATGGTCGCCGCCCATCGCCTTCCAGACCGGAATCGCCTGACATGACCGATGCCGTTGCCGCCGCCTTCGCCCAGCTCGAAAGCCACAAGACCTCGCTCGAGGCAACCTCGCTCGCAGGCCTGTTCGAGGCCGATCCGAAGCGCTTCCAGCGGCATTCGATCCGGCTCGGTCCGATCCTCATGGACTATTCCAAGACCCGGGTCACCGCGCGGACCATGAAGCTCCTGGTCGAGCTCGCCCGGGCCGCCGGGGTCGAGCCCAAGCGCGACGCGATGTTTGCCGGCGAACGGATCAACCGGACCGAAAATCGCGCGGTGCTGCATGTCGCGCTGCGCAACCTGTCGGGCCGGCCCATGCTGGTCGACGGCCGCGACGTCATGCCGGCGGTCGCCGCCGAGCGCGAACGCTGCGCGGCCTTCGCCGATGCGCTGCGCTCCGGTGCGCTGCGCGGCGCCACGGGAAAGCGCTTCTCGACCGTCGTCAATATCGGCATCGGCGGCTCCGACCTCGGCCCGGCCATGGCGGCCATGGCGCTGTCGCCCTATGCCAAGCGCGGCCTTTCCGTGCGCTTCGTCTCCAATGTCGACGGCGCCCATATGGCCGACACGCTGAAGGGCCTCGATCCGGCGCGCACCCTGTTCATCATTTCCTCGAAGACCTTCACCACCATCGAGACCATGACCAATGCCGCCACAGCGCGCGCCTTCGTGGCGCAGGCGCTCGGCGAGGCGGCGGTCAGCCATCATTTCGCGGCGGTGTCCACCAATCTCGCGGCGGTGACCGCCTTCGGCATTCCCGAGCAGAGCATGTTCCGCTTCTGGGACTGGGTCGGCGGGCGCTATTCGGTCTGGTCGGCGATCGGTCTGGCGCTGATGATCGCCATCGGGCCGCGCAACTTCCAGGCCTTCCTGGCCGGCGCCGAGCGGGTCGACCAGCATTTCCTCAACGCCCCGCTCGGCCGCAACATGCCGGTCGTCATGGGGCTTCTCGGCCTCTGGCACCGCAACGTCTGGAACTTCCCGAGCCATGCCGTGCTGCCCTATGACCAGCGGCTGGCGCGGTTCCCGGCGCATCTGCAGCAGCTCGACATGGAAAGCCTCGGCAAGTCGGTCACGCTTGCCGGCGATCCGGTCGGCCGCGCGACCGGCCCGGTGATCTGGGGCGAGCCGGGCACCAATGGCCAGCACGCCTTCTTCCAGCTGCTGCACCAGGGCACCGAGGTCGTGCCCTGTGATTTCCTGATCGCCGCGAGCCCGCATGAGCGGGGCCGCAAGCATCATGACCTGCTGATCGCCAACTGCCTGGCGCAGAGCCAGGCGCTGATGCGCGGCCGGACGCTGGAGGAAGCCCTGGCGCAGGCGCGCGACAAGGGGCTGAGCGAGGCCGAGGCTGCGGCACTCGCGCCCCACCGGGTGTTTGCCGGCAACCGGCCCTCGACCACCTTCCTCTACCGCAAGCTCGATCCGGCGACGCTCGGCATGCTGGTCGCGCTCTACGAGCACAAGGTCTTCGTCATGGCCGCCGTGCTCGACATCAACGCCTTCGACCAGTGGGGCGTCGAGCTCGGCAAGGAGCTGGCGACCGCGCTCGAGCCGATCGTCGCCGGTCGCGTCCACGGCGTCGAAGGCCTCGACGGCTCGACCGCCGGCCTTGTCGAGGCGCTGCGCCGCCTCAGGCTCTGACCGGCTCAGTCCAGCCGGAAATTCGCCGGCCTGAGCGCTGGCGGGGCGGGTGGCGCGACATGGTTGCGCGCCCAGAAACTGTTGAAGAAGGGCAGTTTGGCCGTCACCTCGCCACGCGTCACGGGGCGGAAGCGGGAGACGGTTTCGGTCCAGAGCACGATGCTGGCGCCGGATGTGCCGAGCACCCCGTCGGGATGGTGCACGGGCACGTCCATCGCGATCGGCGCGCCGTGCCCGTCCGGCTGGCCGGCGAAGCGGTCGGCGAGGAAGATCACGTCGGGCTGCAGGGGATGTTCCTCGTGGCCGTCGACCTCGGTTACCGCGCTCGAGAACTCGAAGCGCCGGGTCTGCGCCGCGACATGGGCGATGCCGGCCTCCAGCGAGCCATTGGCATCGCCGCCCATGGCGGCGAAAACCTGGCGCAGCAGGAAATCCGGCGCGGTCCGGCGCAGCGGCGTGAGCAGCATGACCAGCGCGCCGCGGGCGCCGAAGGTGAGCACGACCGCTTCGCCGCGGATCGTCGCCTGGCCGTCGGTGAGGACCGACGGCCCGCTGCGGTGGCGAAAGGCGACGACATTGGACGCCGAGCGCGTCATGCCGTTGATCGTCAGGTCCATGCCGATGCGCACCCGCACCGTGTGGGTCGGGAACAGCACCCAGGCATAGAGAATATAGACCGCCACCGCCGCGACGCTCGCCGCCCGCACCCAGGGCTTCCGCCAGGCGAGGCGGAGGTTCGCGATGGATGTGTTGAGATCGTCGATGATCGCCCTGAACGCCATGCCCGGATCCTGATCGACGCCGTCAGGCGGTGGCAAGGCCAATAGCGCGCCACGCGTGCGGGGCCAACCGGTGAGGCGCTTGGCCGCAGGGGCGGCCGCGAGGCGGCGCGCGAGAACGGCTTGATCCCCGTGTCGCGGTTTATTATTAGATTGACTAGTCTATCTAAAAAACGGTGAGCCAGGCCCGCAATGCGCAGGATCGATCCCGAAAGACACGAGGCCCGGCGGCAGCACATCCTGAAGGCCGCGCTCGCCTGTTTCGGCGCCAAGGGCTTTCACCGCACCAGCACCGCGGAAATCTGCGCCGAAGCGGGCATGAGCCCGGGCAACCTGTTCCACTATTTTCCGAACAAGCAGGCGATCATCGCGGCTATCGTCGATGCCGAGCGCAACGACACCGCAGCCCATTTCGCCGATGCCCTGAAGGCCGACGACCTGTTCGGCGAGCTCCTGGGCTTCCTGGACATCGTCCTCGCCCTTGCCGCCGACCCGGCCTATGCCCGCCTTGCCCTCGACATTGCCGCAGAGGCCATGCGCGATGCCGATATCGGCGAGCGGGTGGCGCGCAGCGACGCCGCGCTGCGCGAAGCGCTGACCGCGCTGATCGCCGCGGCGGGGACCCGCGGTCAGGTCGATCGGAGCATCGATCCGGCGGCTGCGGCGCGCTGGATCGCGGCGCTCGTCGACGGCGTTTTCGGACGCGTCGCGGTCGATCCGGAATTCCGCCCGAAGGCCGAGGCGGCGATGCTGCGGTTCATCGTCACCCGCTTCCTCGCACCCCCGGGGCTGAACCGATGACCGACCGCGCCGATGACAGGATCGCCAAGGTCGACGCGCTGAGGGGCTTCGCGCTCCTCGGCATCCTGGTGGTCAATGCCAAGGCCTTCGCCTCGGCCTATTACGGCACGAGCCTGGCCGATCCCGCCTTCACGGGCCCGCTCGACCAAGGCGTGCGCTGGCTCGTCGCCTGGCTGTTCGAGACCAAGTTCTACCTGATGTTTTCGTTCCTGTTCGGCTACAGCTTCACCTTGCAGATGCAGTCGGCGGAGCGGGCGGGCGAAGCCTTCCTGCCGCGCATCCTGCGCCGCCAGGCCGGCCTCTGGCTGATCGGTGTGGCTCATGCCGTACTGCTGTTCTTCGGTGACATCCTCACCACCTATGCCGTGCTCGGTCTCGTCCTCGTCCTGCTGCGCAAGCGGACCGACGACCAGCTCCTCGCGCTCGCCCGCACGCTGGTTGTCGCCACGGCGCTCCTGTGGGCCCTGGTCGGCGTGCTCGTCGCCCTCTTCGGCGACGGCGAGAACCGTGCCGTGGTCGCCCAGGCCGTGCTTGCGACCGAACAGGCCTATCGCGGCGGAGCGCCGTCGGTCGTCGGTGAGAACCTGCGGCAGCTCGGCTCCGTCTGGGTCGCGCTCGGACTGATCCAGGCCCCGTGTGCCCTCGCCATGTTCTGTCTCGGTCTCGTGGCCGGCCGGCGCGAGCTGATCCGGCATGTCGAGCGCTACCGTTCGCTCGGCGGCCACCTGGTCCTCTACGGCTGCGTCATCGGCCTGCCCGCGGCGGCGATCTATGCCTATGCCGACGTCTTCCTTGCCGGAACGAAGTGGGAGCTGTTCGGTCTCGCCCTCGGCATCCTGACCGCGCCCCTTCTGACCGGCGCCTATGTCGCCCTGCTGCTGTTCGGCTTCGCGACCCGCATCGGCGCGTGCGTCGTGCGGTTCCTCGCGCCGGCGGGTCGCATGGCGCTGTCGAACTATCTCCTGCAGTCGCTCAGCGCCGCCGTCCTGTTCTACGGCTATGGCTTCGGCCTCATCGGACGCCTGCCGCCGGCTACGGTGCTCGCCGTCGCGCTCGGCATCTTCTCGATCCAGCTCGTCCTCAGCGCCTGGTGGCTGCGCCATTTCGCCTATGGCCCGGTCGAGTGGCTCCTGCGCGCGTTCACCCTCGGCCGCCGCCCGCCCATGCGGCCCAGGCAGGCCTGATGACCGGGGGAGCCTTTGACCCGCCTGGCGTTTCGTGGCATCGCCGTTGCCGACATGCGGGAGACACTACCATGCAGGCGAACGGCATCGATCTCACCAAGGCCAGCGGCGTCTATGTGATTGCCGCCACCCCGTTCCATGACGACGGCCGTATCGACACGAAATCGACGGACAGCATGGTCGACTTCTACCGCGCCTGCGGCGCCAACGGCCTGACCATTCTCGGCGTCATGGGTGAGGCGCCGAAGCTCGACCAGGAGGAATCGGTCGCGCTGTCGAAGCAGATCATCGCGCGCGCCGGCAGCGCCATGCCGGTCATCGTCGGCGTGTCGGCGCCGGGCTTTGCCAATATGCGCTCGCTGGCGCGCACCGTGATGGATGCCGGTGCGGCCGGCGTCATGATCGCGCCGCCCAACACGCTGCGGACCGATGATCAGATCGTCGCCTATTACAAGCAGGCCGTGGACGCGATCGGCGACGACGTGCCCTTCGTCATCCAGGATTTCCCGCTGACCTTCTCGGTGGTGATGACGCCCAAGGTGATCCGCTCGATCGTGCAGGAACTGCCGTCCTGCGTCATGCTCAAGCACGAGGACTGGCCGGGTCTTGAGAAGATCTCGACGCTGCGCGGCTTCGAGTCCGACGGCTCGATGCGCCATGTCTCGATCCTCTGCGGGAATGGCGGCCTGTTCCTCGACTTCGAATGCGAGCGCGGTGCCGACGGCGCCATGACCGGCTATGCCTTCCCGGACATGCTGGTCGATGTCGTCAAGCTGCAGCAGGCCGGCAAGCGCGACGCCGCGCACGACCTGTTCGATGCCCATCTGCCGCTGCTGCGCTACGAGCAGCAGCCAGGCGCCGGCCTCGCCGTGCGCAAATATGTGCTGAAGAAGCGCGGTGTGATCGCGTCCGACGCCCAGCGCGAGCCGGGCGCCGGCCTGTCGGCCAAGGCGCGGGCCGAGGTCGATTACCTGTTCGAGCGGCTCGCCCGCCACGACGCGCGCGCCAAGGCGGCCTGACTGGCGGGCGCGCCGGCCTGAAGGGGAGCACGGCATGGCCGAGATGATCCCGGTGACCGGCGCGCTGGTGCTCGACCCCGACGATATCTCGGTGACCTATGTCCGTGCCTCCGGGCCCGGCGGGCAGAACGTCAACAAGGTGGCGACCGCCTGCGAGCTGCGCTTCAACCTCGCCGGCTCGGCGTTGCCGCCTGACGTCAAGGCGCGGCTCGTTCCGCTCCTCGGTTCGCGGCTGACCAAGGACGGCGTCGTGGTGATCCAGGCCGACCGGTTCCGGTCGCAGGAGATGAACCGCGAGGATGCGCTCGCAAGGCTCGTCGACTTCGTTAGGCGCGCGGCGGTGCGGCCGAAGCGGCGGATTGCCACTCGGCCGACCCGCGCCTCGAAGGAACGGCGCCTGGAAGGCAAGTCGCGCCGCGCGGGCGTGAAGAAGATGCGCAGCACCCGGCCGGGCTCGGATTAGATCAGGCCGGCGCTGCGGGCGATCCGGAACTGGCCGGCGAAAGCGGCGTCGGCCGGCGCCGTTTCGGCAGCGATCCCGAGCCGGTCGAAGGCCGCCTGATAGCGTGCGGCGAGCTCTTCGCCCCCGACGATCACGACCGGCCCGCCAAGACCCGGCGCGAATGCGCGGGCCTCCGCGATCTCCGTGCCGATCAGCAGGCCCGACAGGCGTTCCGCCGTCTCCTCCGCCGGAAAATCGCCCATCAGGCTGCCGGCGCGCAGGCGGAACAGCTTGCCGAGCAGCCCGGCCCCCGCATCGCGGGCGCCGCTCGCAAGCCCCTGCGCGAAGGCTTCCGGCGCGGTGCGTGCGACTGCCGTCGTCAGGCGCAGCACGGTATGGTCCTTCACAGCGGCGAAGACGTCGCCGGTCATGGCGGTGCGGAAGCGCAGGATCCGGCCGTCCGCGACGTGGACCCATTTCGAATGGGTTCCCGGCAGCACGACGAGCCGCTCGCCGGCGGGCATGAGGCCGGCGACCTGCGTCTCTTCGCCGCGCATGACGTCCGGCTCGCCGGCGGCATTGCGGCAGGCAAGACCGGTGATGAAGGCGATCCGCCGCCCGGCCGGCGTCTCGATCCGCTTCAGGGCGCCGGCGAGTTCGTCCGGTCCGGCCGGGCAGCCGAGATAGGCGGTCTCGACCCAGCCCGTGCGGCTCGTCACCATGCCGGACGCGATGATCGGGCACCGTCCGCAGCTCTCCCAGGCGCCGATGGCCTCGGCCAGGGCCGGCTCGAAAGCGCCGTCCCTGACCGACAGGAGCCCTGCCGGGCGTTCGACACGCGCGAGGATCGCGCCGGCGCCGTCCATCAGCACGGCGCGGAACGAGGATGTGCCCCAGTCGACGCCGATCAGCCTGCCATCGGTCATGTCGGTCTCATCGCCCCTTCGGTTTGTGGCATGCCTGACATCATGGACTTGCCCACCGGCTTGTCCTAGGTGAGAGACCAAGCAAACGCCATCTCGCCTCGCCAAACCAGTGCAGACAGCCCATGTCCCATGATCTTGCCGTCGCGCGCGCGGCGACCTTGCAGCCGATTGCCGCCATTGCCGCCAAGGCCGGCATTCCCGCCGATGCGCTGGAACCTTACGGTAAATACATCGCCAAATTCGACGGCCCGTTCCTCGCCAGCCTGAAGGACAGGCCCGACGGCCGGCTCGTCCTGGTGACGGCGATCAATCCGACGCCGGCAGGCGAGGGCAAGACCACCACCACGGTCGGCCTCGGCGACGCGCTGAACCGGATCGGCAAGCGTGCGGTGATCGCGCTGCGCGAGCCCTCGCTCGGTCCGGTCTTTGGCGTCAAGGGCGGCGCCACCGGCGGCGGCCATGCCCAGGTCCTGCCGATGGAGGCGATCAACCTCCATTTCACCGGCGATTTTCACGCCATCACCGCAGCCCACAATCTGCTGGCGGCGCTGATCGACAACCACGTCTATTGGGGCAATGGCCTGGACATCGACACGCGCCGCATCGTCTGGCGCCGCGTGATGGATATGAACGACCGGGCTCTGCGCGCGACGACGGTCGGGCTCGGCGGCGCGGCCAACGGCTTTGCCCGCGAGGACGGCTTCGACATCACCGTCGCCTCCGAGGTCATGGCCTGTTTCTGCCTTGCCGAGGACATTGCCGACCTCGAGGCCCGGCTCGCCCGCATCGTCATCGGCTATACCCGCGCCAGGAAGCCGGTGACCGCCGGCGATCTCAATGCCGCCGGCGCCATGACGGCGCTGCTGAAGGACGCCATCAAGCCCAATATCGTCCAGACCATCGAGGGTTCGCCGGCGCTGATCCATGGCGGCCCCTTCGCCAATATCGCCCATGGCTGCAATTCGGTGATCGCCACCAAGGCGGCCCTGAAGCTCGGTGACTATGTGGTGACCGAGGCCGGTTTCGGCGCCGATCTCGGCGCCGAGAAGTTCCTCAACATCAAGTGCCGTAAGGCCGGCCTGAAGCCGGCGGCGGTGGTGATCGTCGCCACCGTCCGCGCGCTGAAGATGAATGGCGGCGTGGCCAAGGCTGACCTCGCGCGCGAGAATGTCGAGGCGCTCGACCGGGGGCTCGTCAATCTCGGCCGCCACGTCGCCAATATCAGGTCCTTCGGCCTGCCCGTCGTCGTCGGCATCAACCACTTCACCACCGACACCGAGGCCGAGCACCGGCTGATCGTCCGCCGCTGCCGCGACGAGTTCGGCGTCGAGGCCATCGAATGCCGCCACTGGGCCGAGGGCGGCCGCGGCGCGGAGCGCCTGGCCGAGGCGGTCGTCGCGCTCTGCGAGGGCGGCAAGGCGGATTTCCGGACGACCTATCCCGATGAGTTCGGCCTCGCCGACAAGATCCGCGCGGTGGCGACCCGCATCTATGGCGCTGCCGACGTCGCCATCTCGGCCAAGGCGGCGGCCGACCTGCAGGCGTTCGAGGCGGCCGGCTTCGGCCGCCTGCCGGTCTGCATGGCGAAGACGCAATATTCCTTTTCCACCGATCCGACCGCGCTCGGCGCGCCGAGCGGCCATATCGTGCCGGTGCGCGAGGTTCGCCTTGCCGCCGGCGCTGGTTTCGTCGTCGCGATTTGCGGTGAGATCATGACCATGCCGGGCGTGCCGCGGCTGCCGGCGGCCGAAGCGATCCACGTCAACGCCGAAGGCGAGATCGAAGGGCTGTTCTGAACGGGCGGCCGGCTCGGATCCGGCATCCCCTTCAACGAGGGACGGCCTCAGTCTGGCAGATTTTTCCAATACAAGGTGCCCGCTCCTTGGGGCGAGCCCCGGTCCACGGCCGCCCGCGATGCAATCGATGCATCGATGCAACGATCAGGCCGCGCTCGGATGCCAGGCGGGCACATAACCCGCACCGAGAACGGCGGCGATCGCCGGTGGGGTCAGCAGGCTGACCGGGCCGGCCGGGCGGCGGCGTGGCGCGCCGTAGCCGGCCAAGGACCAGGGCAGGAGGTCGTCGCCGCGCACGGCAAAGGCCGCGCCGTCGAGCGCCACCATGGCGCCGTCGGGCAGGCTCTCGCAGCGGGCCGCGTGCCGGCGCTTGGCCCGCCCGTCGACGCGCTCGGCCTGCAGGACGAGATCCATTGCCGGCGCGCGCGGCGACGCCGCCAGCCCCTGCGCCCGCGCCCAGGCCGCGGCGAAACGATTGGCGTCGGCGCGCCGGCATTCGAAACAGGGCCGGTGGCCTGCCGCGAAGGCCGTCGGCTCATCGAGGAAGAACAGCCCCGTATAGCCGGGGCCCATCACCTCATGGTGCCGGTTCTTGAACGACAGCACGCAGCATATCCACTGGCGCGAGGCCCAGGGCCGCCGCTGCAGGGTGCGGTCGTCGCGATGGATGCGGCCGCCGCGGTTGCCGTAGACGAGGCCGCGCTCGGGAACCGCGCGGATCACACCGAAGGGATCGACACGGTTCTGGAACGGCATGGCGGCGGGCTCAGTAGCGCAGTTCGGCCGAGGGCGTGCGCGGCGGGGCGGGCTGGGGTGCACCGAACATTCCGCCGAAGAAGTCGCGCTGCTGCGGCTGCTGCACCTGCGGCGCGACCGGCACCGGCTCCGGCGGTGGCCGGTCCGGCGCGCGCACCACGCGCGGCGTCGCCGCGCCGGGCGCGTCATAGCCGTAGATGTCGTCGCGGAACTGCACCGTGCCATCGGGGGCGGCCCAGCCGGTGAGATAGACCCAGGCGACCGGCACGGCCTGGGTCAGGCGCACGTCCTTGCGCTGGGTCTGGGTCATCTCGGCATCGACGCGGGCGCGGTCGTAGCCCTGCGGGGCGAGCAGCCAGGTGACGAATTCGTTGACGTCGGCGACCCTGACGCAGCCCGAGGAGAAATAGCGCGCGTCGGCGGTGAACAGCCGGCGGCTCGGCGTGTCGTGCATATAGACCGCCTCGCGGTTCGGCATGTCGATGCGCACCCGGCCGAGCGAATTGCCGACGCCGGAATCCTGGCGCAGCGTGTAGTTCACAGCCCGCTCGGTCGACCAGTCGATGCTGCGCGGGTCGACCTCGCTGCCGCTGCGGTCGAACATGCGCACGCGCATCGAGGCGAGCGTCGCCGGGTTGCGGCGCATTTTCGGAATGATGTCGCGCCGGATGATCGAGGTCGGGATGGTCCAGGTCGGGTTGAAGTTGACCACGGTCAGCCGCGTCTCGACCATGGGCGAGGCATGTTCCGGCTTGCCGACGATGACGACATGGCGGCGCCGCACGACGCCGTTCTCGATCGATTCCGCGGCGGCGGCGGGAATGTTGACGATCACATAGCGCGGGCCGAACTGGAACCGGCTGTCGGAGAGGCGCTCCAGCGATTTCTCGAGCGCCGCGATGCGGATGCCGACCGGCACGTTCAGCTGGCGGATGGTGGCGGCCGCGACGACGCCGGAGGCGACGAGGCCGACGCGGCGCTGGAAGCGGCGCACCGCTTCCGCGGTCGCTTCGTCGAAGGCCGGGCCGCGGGCCAGCGCCGGACTGAGGTCGCCCTCGGCGGCGAGCCGCTGCTTCAGCGCCAGCACCTGCGGGCCCTGCTGGCCCTTGGACAGGCGCGTCGCGGTGGGCAGCGTGCCCCAGCCGCCGGCCTGCGCGATCTGGCGATAGCGCGCGAGCGCGGCCTGCGTCATGGCGACGGTCTGCGGGCCGTAGGTCGGCTGCGGGTCGCTGGAAATGGCGGTGACGCGCGGCGGCGGCGGCGCGGGACGGCGCGGCCGGGGCGGCGTGGGCGCGGCGGCGGTGGCGGGCTGGGCGCCGGGCGCTTCGGCGGCAGGCTGCGCGGGCGCAGCCGCGGGGGCCGCGGCAGCGGGGGCCGCGGCCGTCACCGCCGGGGCCGGCGCGCTCTGCACCGCCGCGGCGGGCGGATTGGCCGGCTGCGTCTCGGCCCAGGCGGCGCTCCAGGCAAGCGCGGTCGTGGCGCCGAAAAGCGCCGCGGGAACAAACCTTGAGAGCATGCGTCCAGCCAAGAATTGAGTCATGAAGCAGATCGGTAACCACAACGATAAGTGTGATCCTTAGCGCAAATAAGGCATGGCGGCGCAAGCCTCGACCATGCCGGACACGCTCGATTTGGTGGCTGCCGTGGCGGAAAGGTCGCAATTGGCTGGTCGATCGGACCGGTTCGGCAGCGTTCCCGGTTACGATCTGTTAGGGCCTGCGGCTGAAGCGCGGCGGCAAGACCTGGAGCCGCGGGCGCATGACTGGCGGTTCTGCTTGGCCTGGCCGCCGGTTCGTCAGCGGTCCCTCTCGGCGCGCGCCATCGCCGCGATGAGACTGTCGGGAAGCGGCGCCGGCCGGCCCGTCGCGGTGTCGACATAGACGTGGACGAAGCGGCCGTGGGCGAGGGTCATCGGCTCGCCCGCGCGGAAGATGCCGATCTCGTAGGTCTGGCTGGTCCGGCCGCGGTCGGCAAAGCTTATGCCGGCCTCGAGCGCCTCCGGATAGCGGGCCGGGGCGAAATAGGAGCAGCGCGTGTCGACCACCAGCCCCTGCCAGGCGCCGCCGACCGGCGCGAGGCCGGCCTCGCCGATCAGGAAGGCGTTCACCGCCGTGTCGAAATAGGCATAGAAGACGACATTGTTGACGTGACCGTACTGGTCGTTGTCGGACCAGCGGGTCTGGATCGGGTGGAACCAGGTGAAATCGCTGCGCGGGCGCGGCACGGGGCGGGAGGTCATGGCAGGTCTCGCGGCGGGCTCGGGGTGGTCGGTCAGGTGAGGGCGGCCATGGCGGCCCTGAGCGCCGCGCCATCGAGGGGCCGCAGGTCGGGCGGAAGATAGGCCCGGCGCGCCGCGACCGAGAACAGCACATCGCGGCTCCAGAAATGGAAAATGCCCTGCTTCGCGCCGAACGGGCTTTCGACGAAGCCGTTGGTTCGCGCGGCCAGCGGCAGGGATGCGACGGCTTCCAGATAGCGGGCGGCGGCCCAGACGTAGTAGCGCGTCACCGTGTCGTGGTAGCCGCGCATGTCGTTGTTGGGCGTGCCGACCGCTACGTTGTAGCGTCGGATCCGGTCGGCGAGCAGGTCGCTGGCGGCCTGTTCGCCCGCCGTTTCGACATGCCAGAGACCGACGGCGAGATGGGCCTGGTGGCTCCAGGCCGCGGCTGGCAGGGTCCGGGTCAGGAAGCCGTCGATGACGGCGCGCACCGCCTCGTCGTCTTCAAAGGGCGCGAAGCTGAGCGCCGGGGTCTCCATGCTCATGCGCCGCTCGTGTCCTGTTCGCTTGGCCTCGCCATGCCGGATACGGCGCGTCGCGCGCCACGGCAAGGCCGGCCGCGGCTCCCGCCCGCGCGAGCACCGCGCCGCCCGGCGCGCCATGGCTACCTTAGAATCTATTTAAACTATTGAGATTGCAGCTCTTTTCACGGCGTCGTATAGGGTCGCGGTCCACCCGCGCGGGGCGGACGAAAGTCTGGCCTGAAATGTCCTGATGTCGGAACTGGTCTTCCCTTCGCTGTCCGAGGTCGTCGCGCGCCATTGTGGTGAACTGCGTGCCTATGCGCGCCGCAAGGTCGGCAATGCCGCAACCGCGGAGGACCTCGTCCAGGAGGCCTGCCTGAGGCTCGCCAGCACGGATGGCCGCCAGGTCGGCAATCCCCGCGCTTTTCTCTACCGCATCGTCGGCCGCCTGGTGATCGACCACTGGCGCCGCGAGCAGGTGCGGTCGAAGGCGATGGTGCCGGCCGATGCGGTGGCCGACCGGGCCGATGATGCGCCGGATGCCGAACGCCAGCTTGCCGCCAAGCAGGAGCTGGCGGTGCTTGCAAGCGCCATTGCCGAGCTGCCGCCGCGCTGCCGCGAATGCTTCGAGCTTCGCCGCTTTGAGGACCTCGACCATGCCGCCATCGCCGCGCGGATGGGGATTTCGCGCAACATGGTGGAGAAGCACCTGCGTTACGCGACGCTGCACTGCATGAAGCGGCTCGACGCGGCGCGCTGAGATTTCCCGCGCGCCGACCTCCCGTTCCCGCGGTCTCGTCCGTCATATCGGGCAAGGCGTGCTATCACCGCGCCGGCCGTCTTGCGGGCGGTGATTCCTTGAGGACCAACGGCGGGATCGATGAAGGAAGGCGACAGACCGTCTGTTCGCGACGAGGCGGCGGAATGGTATTTCCGGCGCGACGGCGGTCCCCTGGACCCGGCGGGCGAAGCCGCCTTCCAGCGCTGGCTCGCGGCATCCCCTGCCCATCGCGCCGCCTTCGACGAATTGGACGCGACCTGGGCGAAGCTCGCGCGCCTGCCGCGCGGTGCGGCCGCCGCCGCCGGGGTGCGCCCCGGCCGCCGGCTCGCCGCGGCCGCGGTTCTCTTCGCGGCCGCGTTCGCTGCGGCCCAGGTCCTGGACGTGCCGACACGGCTCGCCGCCGACGCCTATACGGCGGTCGGCGAGACACGCGTCGTCAGGCTCGACGACGGCTCGTCGGTCACCCTCAATACCGGCTCGGCGGTCGCGGCGAGCTATGACGACACCATGCGTCGCGTCACGCTGCTGCGCGGCGAGGCGGTGTTCCAGGTCGCGACCGATCCGCGCCGGCCCTTCGTGGTCGCGGCCGCGGGCGGAGCGGCGCGTGCGCTCGGCACCGTCTTTGCGGTGCGCCTGGACGGCGATGGCGCCACCGTGACGGTGGTCGAAAGCCGCGTCGCGGTGAGCCATCCGGCCGGCCGGCCGGCGGCGGCCGAGCTGAGGGCGGGCGAGGCCGTACATTATGCCGCGGCGGGCCTTGGTCCGGTGCATGGCGTCGATGCCGATGCGGAGACCGCCTGGCGGCGCGGCAAGCTGGTCTTCGTCAACCGCCCGCTCGGCAGCGTCGTCGCCGAGCTCGGCCGCTATCATGCCGGCCGCATCGTCATCAGCGATCCCGGCATTTCCGGCCATCTCGTCAGCGGCGTGTTCGATCTCGGCGATCCGCTGCGCGTTCTCGACGCGCTGGAAGCCTCGCTCAACCTGCGCTCGACCCGGCTGACCCGCTATCTCGTCCTGCTGCATCGCTGACGCCTCAAAAAAATCCGCCGGCCGGCCTCCTCGATCGCAGGCCGGCCGCGTCAAACCCGGTGGAAGGGCCGGCGACACAGCATGACGCGTGCCTTCGCGGGATCGATCTGGAGGCGGACCTATGCATGTGGGGGTGAATGACGCTGCCGAGGCGGCGAAGCGGCAACGGCGTTCCGGCGCGGCCTGGCTGCTGGCGACGGCGGCCGCGTTTCTCCCCCTGCCGGCTGCCGCGCAAGAGGCGGCGTCGCCGGCGCGCTCGGTGAGCGTTCCGGGGGGCGCCCGGGCCTATGCGATCGGTCCCGGCACCCTCGCGCAGACGCTGAACCGCTTCGCCGAGGCTTCGGGGCTGCAGCTCGTCTATAGCGGGGCGGTCACCGAGGGACGGTCGAGCCGGGGGCTCTCCGGCACCTTCACCCGCCAGCAGGCGCTGCAGCGGCTGCTCGCGGGAACCGGCCTCAGCTACCGCTTCACCACGGCGGCGACGGTGACGATCGAGCGGCCCGGCGCGGCGCTCGCCGCGCCGTCCGATGCGATCGCGCTCGACACGATCGACGTCCAGGGCAGTGGTCCGTTCGGCGCGGTCAGCGGCTATGTCGCATCGGCCTCGAGCTCCGCGACCCGGACATCGACGCCGCTCGTCGAGACGCCACAGACGGTGTCGGTGGTGACGCGCGAGCAGCTGGTGACGACCGGCGCGAGCTCGGTGGCCGAGGCGCTCGCCTATACGCCCGGCGTCACCAGCCAGTCGCCGGCCTTCAGCCGCATGGCCGATGACTTCATGGTGCGCGGCTTCAATGTCGCCGGCGGCAATTTCGGCGTGCTGCGCGACGGCCTGAAGCTTCAGTCCAACGTCTATGACGGCAGCCAGGAGGCCTATGGCCTCGAACGTATCGAGGTGCTGCGTGGCGCAGCCTCCGTGCTCTATGGCCAGCTCAGCCCGGGCGGCCTCGTCAATGCCATTTCCAAGCGGCCCACCACGACGCCCCTGCGCGAGGTGCAGATGGAGCTCGGCAGCTATGGCCGGCGCCAGCTGGCCGCCGATTTCGGCGGACCCCTGACCCAGGACGGCGCCTGGTCGTACCGCCTGACCGGCCTCATCCGCGACAGCGACAACTGGGTCCATCACACGCCCGACAATCGCCGATACATCGCGCCGGCGCTGACCTACAGCCCGAACGCCTCGACGAGCTTCACCATTCTCGGCAACTACCAGCAGATCCGTACGCGCTTTGCCGCACCCATGCCGGCGGCCAATACCCTGAACGGCCAGATTCCGCGCAACCTCTTCATCGGCGAGCCGGGCTACGATCGCTACGACAGCGACAGCTACATGATCGGCTACATGCTCGATCACGCCTTCAACGACACGTTCCGGCTGCGCCATAGCCTGCGCTATTTCGCGGCCGACGTGACTTGGAACTACCTGACCTTCGGTGCGCTCGCCGCCAATGGCCGCACCCTGACGCGCGGCGTCAGCGACCGCACCGAGCGCTCGACCGGCCTGACCTCCGACACCTCGCTCGAGGCCCGCTTCCAGACCGGTCCCGTCGCGCATACCGCGCTGATCGGCATCGACTATTACCGGCGCACCTACGACACGCACCGGCGCCAGGGCACCGTCGCGCCGCTCGCCGACATCTATGCGCCGGTCTACGGCGCCATACCGGTCGTCAACTACGGCCGCGACAACGGGTCCAACAATCGCGGCAATCAGACCGGCATCTATTTCCAGGACCAGATGAAGATCGCCGACCGGCTGATCGTCCTGGCCGGCGGCCGGTTCGACTGGTCCGAGGCGAACGTGCTCAGCTATCGGCCGGGCAATGCCGTGTTCAGCCAGACCGACACCGCCTTCACCGGCCGTCTCGGCCTCGTCTACGTCTTCGACAACGGGCTCGCCCCCTATGCGAGCTTCAGCCAGTCCTTCACGCCGAATGTCGGGGTCGGCCTCAGCCGGCTCGGTACGCTGTTCAAGCCCTCGCGCGGCGACCAGTTCGAGGTCGGCCTGCGCTATCAGCCGGCCGGCACCAATCTGATGCTGAGCGCGGCCGTCTACCAGCTCACCCAGCGCAATGCGCTGACCCCCGATCCGGTCGACCCCACCTATTCGGTCCAGACCGGGGAGACGCGGTCGCGCGGCTTCGAACTGGAGGCGCGGGCGCAATACGGGGCGCTCGGCCTGATCGCGGCCTATTCCTATACCGATGCCCGGGTCACCCGCAGCAACGACCCGCGCGAGATCGGCGAGCGCGTCGATGTCGTGCCCTATCACAATCTGTCGGCCTGGGCCGATTACGATCTGACCGCGTTCGGCCTGCGCGGCCTGAAGATCGGCGCCGGCGCCCGCTATCTGAGCTCCGCCAACATCATGGGTTACGCCGCCGACGTGCCCGGCCGCGTGCTCGTCGACGCCATGCTCTCCTACGATGTCGGCGCGGCCTATCCCGCGCTCAAAGGCATGGAGTTCAAGGTCAATGCCTGGAACCTGCTCGACGAGAAATACCTGACCTGCGCCGGGGCTACCGGCTGCCGCTACGGCGAGCCGAGAACGGTCCGCTTCACCCTCAGCTATCGATGGTGAGGCGAAGGTGAGGCTGACGCGACGCGTGCTGCTTGCCGGCTTCGGCGCTCTTGCCGGCGCCGGGCCGACGGCCGCCGCTGCCGGCAGCGGGCCGCGCGTCGCCGTGATCGACCTGCAACTCGTCGAGATGCTCCTGACCCTCGGCGTCGTGCCGCTCGCCGTCGCAAATGCGCCGCTCTACCGGCGTCTCGTCGCCGATCCGCCCATTCCCGCCGGGGTTGCCGATCTCGGCCCGCTGAACGAGCCGCATCTCGAACTGCTGCAATATCTGAAGCCCGATCTCATCCTTGCGGCCGGCTGGCAGCGCGGTTCCCTGAGCCGGCTCGAACGCGTCGCGCCGGTTCATTGGCTCATGCCCTCACCCGGAGGCGATCCGCTCGGTCACATGCACGCGACCTTCACGACGGTCGCGCGGCTCGTCGGGCGCGAGGCCGAAGCGGCGGGCTGGGTCGCGCGGACCGACAAGGCTCTCGAGGCGGGGCGGGCGGCACTGGCCGGCCGGAGGCAGCCCCCGGTCTATGTCGCGCGCCTCATGGAGGATGGCCGGCACATGGCCGTCTTTGGCCGCAACGGCATGATCGGCGCCGTCGTCGCCCGGCTCGGGCTCGCCAATGCCTGGACCGGGCGGACCAATGCCTGGGGCAATGCCGCCGTCGGCATCGAGGAGCTCGCCGGCAATCCGGAGGCGGGGCTCATTCACTTCCACCGGGGGGCGGAATCGGAACGCGCCCTGCGGCTGCTCGCCGACAGTCCGCTCTGGAACGCGTTGCCGGCGGTGCGCGCCGGGCGCGTCCTGGCGGTGCCGGTGGTCTATCCGGCGGGCGGGCCCTTCTCGGCGGTCCGGTTTGCCAACGAGCTGGCCGCGCGGCTGTCGGCGGGCGGGCTCGGCCATGGCTGAGCGCATGGCATCCGCACGCCGGCCCGCCGTGCTTGCCGGCCTGCTCGGCCTTGCCGCGCTGCTCCTGTTCCTGCGCGGGCTTGCCCTGCAATTGCCGCCCGACCGGTGGTGGCCGGCACTGACAGCGCCGGCCGCGACCGACATCCGGCAAATGCTGGTCCATTACGGCTTCCTGCCACGCTTCGCCATGAGCCTCGTCTGCGGCGCGGCGCTCGGGCTGTCGGGCGCGCTGTTCCAGCAGGTGCTCCGCAATCCGCTGGCGGAGCCGGGCACGCTCGGCGTTTTCGCCGGCGCCAAGCTGGCGCTCGGCGCGGCCTTGCTCTGGGCCCCGTGGCTCCTCGCCTTCGGGCCGGAGCCGGTGGCGCTCGCCGGCGGCGGCCTGGCTCTGGCGCTGGTTCTCTCGCTCGCCTGGAAGCGCGGACTGCCGCCCTTCGCGGTGGTGCTCGGCGGCCTCGTGGTGACCCATTATCTCGGGGCGCTCAACGCCGCCATCGCGCTGTTCCATCACGCCGCCCTCAGCGACCTCTTCGTCTGGCAGGCCGGTTCGCTCAGCCAGACCGGCTGGCGGCCGACGGTGCAACTCGTCGTCTGCGCGGCTCTGGCCGCGCTGGCCGTTCTCGCCTTGCTGCGTCCGCTCGCCCTGGCCGACCTCGAGGACGACGGCGCCCGCAATGTCGGCGCTCCCGTCGCCCTGACGCGCCTCGCCGCCATCGCCATGGCCGTGGTCCTCGCGGCCATGGTGGCGAGCGCCGCCGGAATCATCGCCTTCATTGGTCTTGCCGGACCCGCCATTGCGCGCCGGGCCGGCGCGCGCCGCCTGCGCGACCGCCTGCTCTGGGCGCCGCTGCTCTCCGCTGCCCTGCTGGCCCTCGCCGACCAGGCTGTCCAGATGCTCGATCCCGGGCGCGAGGTCTCGGTCGGGGCGCTCACCGCTCTTTTTGGCGCGCCGCTGCTGCTCTGGCTGATCGCGACCGCCAGGCCGGCCGGCGCGCCGCCGCGCGCGGACGGCGTTTCGGCCTTCATCGCGCGTCCGGCGCCCTGGATCGTCCTCCTCGTCGTGCTGCTCGGCCTCGCCGTCGTGGCGGCGCTGTCGCTGGGCCGCACGCCCGACGGCTGGTCCTGGACCGGACCGGCCGGCTGGCCGGCGATCCTGCCTTGGCGCGGGCCGCGCGTGGCCGCCGCACTCGCGGCCGGCGCCATGCTGGCGACCGCCGGCGTCATCCTGCAGCGCCTCACCGGCAATGCCATGGCCAGTCCTGAAATCCTCGGCGTCTCGGCCGGCGCGGCGCTCGGCCTCGTGGTCGTGATCTGGGGCTTCGGCGCCTTCGGCCAGGCGCCCCTGCTGGCCGGTGCCAGCACCGGCGCGGCTGCGACGCTGACCGCGGTCCTGGCGCTCAGCCGCCGGTCGGCCTATGCGGTCGAGCCGATGCTGCTCGCCGGCCTCGCGCTGGCCGCCATTCTCAACGCGCTGGTCACCGTGCTGCTGTCGAGCGGCGACCCGCGTGCGACCCTTTTGCTCGGCTGGATGGCGGGTTCCACCTACGCGATCACGGCGTGGGACGCGCTCATCGCCTGGCTGGTCGCCGGCGCGATGGCGATTGTCGTTCCGCTCACCGCACGCTGGCTCGCCATACTGCCTCTCGGGCCGGCGGTCGGCCAGGCCCTGGGGGTTGCGCGTAGCCCGAGCCGCCCGGTCCTGCTTCTGCTCGCCGCCGTGCTGACCGCGGCTGCGACGCTGACGGTCGGCCCCTTGAGCTTCATCGGGCTGATGGCGCCACATCTCGTGCGCCTGATCGGCTTTCAACGTCCGGGCCCGCAGCTTGCCGCCGCCGCCCTGTCGGGCGGGCTGGTCATGGTCGCTGCCGACTGGCTCGGCCGTAACATCGCCTTTCCCTGGCAGATCCCGGCCGGCCTGATGGCCTCCATGCTGGGCGGTGCCTATTTCATCTGGCTCATGCGGAGACGCTGACCGTGGCGACACCGGCATCGGATGGCCTGACACAACTGCTGGACGGGCGCCTCGCCTTCCTGAAGCCGAGGCTCGCCCTCGCGGCCGATCCCCGCAGCGCGGTTGCCGGTGTCGCGCTTGGCGATCCGGCGGCCGTCCGCACGTTGGTCGCCCGTTATGGCGAAACCTATCCGGGCGAGGATGTCAGGGCGATCGCCTCGCTATGGTCGAAGTGGCTGTTCGCAACCGTGCTTGAGCCGGTGCTGGCCGCAAACCTTCTCGCCGACTGGGCGCTGCCGACCGGGTTCGGCGAGGTCGGCCTGATCCTCGGCACCGACGGTCGCCCCGAAGTGCTGAAGCTCGCCCATGGCGGCGGCGCCTGTTCGCCGCGTTCGGCCGACGAACGGTTCGCGGGCCTGATCGACGGTTTTCTCGCGCCCGCCATCGCCACGCTCGCCGCCGCGACCGGCATCGCCCCGCGCGTCCTGTGGAGCAATGTCGGCAACTATGTCGAACATGCTCTGAAGCGTGTCGAGGCCGCGACCGGGCCGGACTGGCCCGGCGTGGTCCAGGGCTACGATCTCCTGGCGAGCCGCAGGCGTGGCGATGGCCGCCCGAATCCGCTGTTCGAGCCGGTCACCTACGGCGAGGGCGGAAACGCCCGGCGCCGGCGGGTCTGCTGCATCCGCTATCTCATTCCCGGCCAGGCCTATTGCGGAGCCTGTCCGATCGTGCGCCGCGACGAAGCGCCGGCCGGGCGGCCGGCCTGACGCCGATTCCGCCGCCGCGGTCGGTCAGCCGGCCGGTCTGTCGTTCTTCGGACCACGTCCGGGAAACACGATCAGCCGGGTCATGGCGAAGTTGGTGACGAAGGCGAAGCCGATCGGCACGATGGCGGCGATGGTCAGCGGCAGATAGCGCACGGCGACGAGGAAGCTCAGGACCTCGACCACCAGGCCGAGCGTGCCGGAGGCGACGAAACGGCCATAGGTCGGCCAGGTCAGCCGCCGGCCGCTCTCGGCGGCGAAGGTGGTGAGCGTGTTCAGCACGTAGGAATTGGTCACCGCCACGGCCCAGCCGACCGCCTTGATCACGCCGAGCGCCGTATCCGAGGCGCCGAGCCCCAGCGGCACCAGCACGGCCATGGTCAGGCCGACGGTGATCACGTAGTTGACCAGCGCGTTGACGACGCCGACCAGTCCGAAAGACACGAATTTCGGCGCTTCGCGCAGCGCGAAGGCGTAAAGCCGCGCGACGATCGAGCGATCCTGTTGGCTGCCGTTCATCATGGGGCCGTGCTCTACACGCTTTTGCGTCATGAAACAGCCGGCTTGGGCGTGCATCCCTTCACGCGGCTGTGAATGCGGTGCATCATGGCCGCCTTTCCAGGATCGGCCGGGGGCCGTGAGTACGATGATCGCGAATGACGGGCGAGTGATCGCCTTCCCGGGCGCAGAAGTCCAGCCTTTCGGCCTCACTATCGTGGTGCCGGCTTACAATGAGGCCGAGGCGCTGCCCCATACCCATGCCAAGCTCCTCGCCCTGGCGCGCATGCTGAAGCAGACGCGCGGCCTCAGCGTCGAGCTGCTTTATGTCGATGACGGCTCGCGCGACGGCACGCTGGCGGTGGCGAGCGGCCTCAAGGCCGAGGGCGCCGACGTCCAGGTGGTCTCGTTCTCGCGCAATTTCGGCAAGGAGGCGGCCCTGCTCGCCGGGCTCGACCAGGCCCGCTACGGCGCCGTCATGTTCATGGACGCCGACGGCCAGCATCCGACCGCCGTCGCCGAAAAGCTGATCGCGCACTGGCTCGACGACGGCTACGACGTCGTCTTCACCTACAAGGAAAACCGGCACGGCGAGCCGAAGCTGCGCACGCTCTTCGTCAATGCCTTCTATGGCCTCGTCAATGCCGGCGTGCGCCAGAAGATTCCGGCCGATGCAGGCGACTTCCGCCTGCTCTCGCCGCGCGCCGCCGCGGCGCTGCGCCGCCTTCCCGAGCGCGGGCGCTTCTTCAAGGGCCTGTCGAGCTGGGTCGGCTTCCGCCAGATCGGCGTGCCCTATACGCCCGATCCGCGCCGGCAGGGCGAGGCGAAATGGAGCTTCTTCGGCCTGCTCGCCTTTTCGATCGAGGGGCTTACCTCGTTCTCGATCGTGCCGCTGCGCCTGGCGAGCCTGCTGGGCGCGGTCCTGGCGACCGTGGCGCTCGTCTACGGCCTGGTCATCATGGTCGAGACGCTGCTGCTCGCCGAGAGCGTGCCCGGCTATCCCTCGCTCTTCGTCGGCATGATGTTCATCGGCGGCGTGCAGTTGCTGATGATCGGCGTGCTCGGCGAATATGTCGGCAAGATCCTGTCGGAGCTGAAGGGCCGCCCGGTCTATCTGATCGGCGATCACCTGCTGAAACGGGCGGTCGACAGCCCCGCGGCCGACCAGCCGGCCACGCCTTCGGCGCAGCAATCGGAACAATGAAGCGGCTGATCGTCTGCGCCGACGATTATGCCCTGAGCCCGGGCGTATCGGCGGCGATCCGGGAGCTCGCCTCGGCCGGCCGGCTCAATGCGACGTCGGTGATGACCTCGGGGCCCGACCTCGCCGCCGAGGCGGCGCGGCTGTCGGCGCTTGGCCTCGATGGCTTCCAGATCGGCCTGCACGTCACGCTGACCAGCGGGCTGACGCCGCTCACCGCCCCCGGCCTGCCGCGCTATTTCGACCTCGGCCCGCTGATGCTGCGCTGCTTCCTGCGCGCCGTCGACACACGGCGCCTCGCCGCCGAGATCGAAGCGCAGTTCGCGGCTTTCCAGGGCGTGTTCGGCCGGCCGCCGGATTTCATCGACGGCCATCAGCACGTCCACCTCCTGCCCGTCATCCGTCCGCTGGTGCTCGATGCCGCGCGCCGGCATGCGCCGCACGCCTGGCTGCGCCAGTGCCGCGGCGCGGGGGAGGGGCTGAAGGGGCGCATCATCTCGGCCCTGTCGGGCGGGCTCGTCGCCGATGCCCGTGTGCTGGGCTTTGCCACCAATCCGGGTTTTTCCGGCGCCTATGAGTTCGAGCGCGCCGCTGCCTTCGCCGAACTGTTCCCGCGGTTCCTCTCCGGGCTGCCCGACGGCGGGCTCGTCATGGTCCATCCCGGCCATGTCGACGAAGCGCTGAAACGGGTCGATCCGGTCCACGCGCCGCGCGCGGCCGAATATGCCTATCTGGCCGGGCCGGCCTTCCCGGCGGCGCTGGCCGCCGCCGGCTTTTCACTGTCCTGAGCCGAGAAAACATTTGACCTTGGGGGGGACCTCCGTCACGCTCATGCAAATGATTTGCAGTTGCGTTGGGCGGAGGCGGGTGTGGCAAACGGATATCGCAGCGCGTCAGCGGCGCCGGCCGTCCGACCGCGGCGCATGGTCCGCCGGACGATCGGCGCAGTGGCGCTGCTGCCGCTGCTGTCGCTTTTGGCGGTTCCCGCCCGCGGCCAGGGCTGGGCGACGCCGGAGGGCGAGCGGGTCCCGGAAAATGTCAGGCTCAATGCCCAGCTGACCGAGTTCATCCAGGGTTATCCGAGCTTTCGGGCCGCCTATACCGGGCCGAACAGCCTGCCGCCCGGCGGCCAGGTCCGCCAGTCGACCAGCATCACCGCCTATCTCGGCATGCGCCTGCCCTGGGCCGGCGGCGAACTCTATTTCAATCCCGAATATTTCCAGGGTTTCGGGATCGGTGAAACGCTCGGCATCGCCGGCTTCACCAACGGCGACGCCCAGAAGGCGGGCAACCGTGTCGGCGTGCTCTCCATTGCGCGCCTGTTCCTGCGCCAGACCATCGCGCTCGGTCCGGAGACGGAATGGCGGCCGGGCGACTTCAACCAGCTTGCCGGCTTCGTGCCGACCCGGCGCATCGTCGTCACCGCCGGCAAGTTCGCCTCGCTCGACATCTTCCAGACGAGCGCCTATGCCGGCGACGCGCGCCGCCAGTTCTGGAACTGGTCGCTCTGGGGACCGGGCGCCTGGGACGTCGCCGCCGACGTGCGCGGCTATACGCAAGGGCTGGCGATCGAGATCGTGCCGGATCCTGCCTTCGTCATCCGCTACGGCGCGCTGCTCCTGCCCTCGCAGCCGAACGGCGGCGAGCTGCCGCTCCGCCCCAACAACGTCAACCACATTCTCGAACTCGCCTATCAGCACCGCTGGTTCGGCCGGCCCGGGACGGTCAAGCCCTTCGCCTTCTATTCGCTTGGGGCGATGGGCAGCTATCAGCAGGCTCTCGCGCTCGGCGCCGGCGGCCTTGCCGTCGACGACGCGATGGCCACCACGCGCCGCTATGGCAATCGCAAGTGGGGCTACGGCGTGCTGATCGACCAGGAGATCGCCGACAATGTCGGGGCCTTCTTCCGGGCGAGTTGGAGCGACGGCCGGACCGAGACCTTCGCCTTCACCCAGATCGACCGGTCGATCGCCTTCGGCCTCAGCTTCAAGGGCGAGTTGTGGGGCCGGCCCGGCCATTCCGCCGGCATTGCGGTCGCGCAGAACGATCTTTCCCGCTACCACCGTGATTTCCTGGCGGCAGGCGGCACCGGCATCATCATCGGCGACGGCGCCCTGCGCTACGGCTCGGAGCGGCTGATGGAGGCCTATTACGAGCTGCCGGTCTACCGCGAGAACCTGTTCGTCGCGGCGAACTATCAGCTCGTCCACAATCCCGGCTACAACCGCGACCGCGCCGGCCCCGTCCATGTTTTCGGCCTGCGCATTCACGCCCGTTACTGAGCCGGCGGATTTGCAATCGAACTGTCAGGTGGCATGCTTATTGTCGCGCCGCCGCCGATGCCGGTGAGCTGTCGTGAATGCAGGCGCCGTCATGGATCCGACGCAGACTTCTACACCTGGTCGCGGTGACCGCCGCGTGATCCTGCGCGTCGGCGGTATGGCCCTTGCCGCGGCGCTTGCCCTTCTGGCTCCGATCGGCGTGCCGGCGGCGGGCGCCTTCGATCTCGGCTCCATCGCGCGCCTGTTCGGGTTCGGCGGCGAGGCCGCGGCTCCGGCCGGCGGCGCCGAGCGGGTCAAGCCGCGCGACGGCCGCTTCGTCGTCTCCGAAGCCGACTGGTCGACATTCGGCCGCGTCACCGTGCAGGAGGTCACCTTCCGCGAACAGGTGGTGACCGAGGGGCGCCTCGCCATCGACGAGAACAGCGCGACGCCGGTCATCTCGCCCTATTCGGGCCGGGCGACGCGCATTGCCGTGGTGCCCGGCGACATCGTCAGACGCGGCCAGCCCCTGCTCTTTCTCGAAGCCAACGAGATGGTGCAGACGCAGAACGATTTCATCGCGGCCATGTCGGCGCTCGACAAGTCGCAGACCCAGCTGCGGCTCGCCGAGATCAATGCGCGCCGGCAGCAGGACCTGTTCGCCGGCCGCGCGGCGCCGCAGCGCGACGTCGACCAGGCCCGCGCCGACCTCGACGCCGCGCGCGCCGACAACCGCACGGCGATCACGGCGCTGGAGGCGGTGGAAAACCGCCTGCGCCTGTTCGGCAAGACCGATGCCGACATCCAGAGGTTCCGCTCGGGGCGCCGAATCGATCCGGAAGTCGCGCTGCTGTCGCCGATCGAAGGCACGGTCGTGTCGCGCAAGATCGGTCCCGGCCAGTTCATCGCCGGCGGCGGCGGCGAGCCGATCTTCGTCATCGACGACCTCGATACGCTCTGGCTCAACGCCTATGTGCGCGAGGACGAGGCGCCGCGCGTCATGCGCGGCTCGCTCATCGAGTTCCGCGTACTCGCCTTCCGCGACCGGGTCTTCGTCGGCAAGCTCGACTTCGTCGCGCCGGCCATCGACGCGTCGAGCCGCCGGCTGCTGGTGCGCGCGACGGTGGAAAACCCCGACCGCGAACTGAAGCAGCAGATGTTCGTCAACGTCGCCATCCAGGTCGGCGATCCCGTCAGCTCGCCCGCCGTGCCGCGCAACGCCATCGTCTACGAGGGCGAGGTGGCGCGGGTCTGGGTGGCCTATCCCGACCGGTCGGTGGAACTGCGCCGCGTGACCGTCGGGCTCATTCGCGGCGAGACCGTGCAGATCACCAGCGGGCTGAAGGCCGGCGAGGAGGTGGTGGTGCGCGGCGCGCTGTTCATCGACCAGATGACGGCGGCCTTCCGCCGATGACGACGAGCCGGTCCCGGTCATGAATGCCATTGTCGAATTCGCGCTGAAACAGCGGGTGCTGATGGTGCTCGCCTTCGGCGCCATGTGTCTCGTCGGCGCGCTCACCTTCATGCGGCTGAATATCGAGGCCTATCCCGATCCCGTGCCGCCGATGGTCAACGTCATCACCCAGGGGCGGGGCCTCTCGGCCGAGGAGATCGAGCGCTACATCACCATTCCGATCGAGGGCGTCACGGCGGGGCTGCAGAACCTCAAGCTGATCCGCACCACCTCGGTCTTCGGCCTGTCCGACATCAAGCTGCAATTCACCTACGACGTCACCTACGAGCTCGCCCTCCAGCGCGTGCTCAACCAGCTGTCCCTGCTGCCGCCGCTGCCGAACGGCGCCCAGCCGCAGATCTCGCCGATGAGCCCGATCGGCGAGATCTTCCGCTATCGCATCGTCGGGCCGCCCGACTACAGCGTCACCGATCTGAAGACGCTGCAGACCTGGGTGCTGCAGCGCCGCTTCCGCGCCATTCCCGGCGTCGTCGACGTCGTCGGCTGGGGCGGCAAGAACAAGACCTATGACGTCTCGATCGACTTCAACAAGCTGCTCGCCTATGGCCTCACCCTGCCGCAGGTGATGACCGCGCTGCAGAACGCCAATCTCAATGTCGGCGGCAATACGGTGTCGATCGGCGTCCAGTCGGGCGTCGTCCGCGGCGTCGGCCTGATCTCCTCGATCGACGACCTCAACGACACCTTCATCGCGACCGTCGGCCATTCGGCCGTGCGCGTGCGCGACATCGCGACGGTGACCATCGGCAACCAGCCGCGGCTCGGCATTGCCGGCCAGAACAACGACGACGACGTCGTGCAGGGCATCGTGCTGATGCGCCGCGGCGAGCAGAGCATGCCTACCATCCTGCGCGTGCAGGAGGAGGTGGCGCGCCTGTCGGCCGGCGGCGTATTGCCGCCGGGCGTGCGCATCGAGCGCATCTACGACCGCAAGGAGCTGATCGACGTCACCACCGCCACCGTGCTGCACAGCGCGCTGTTCGGCATCGTCCTGATCTTTTTCGTGCAGTGGCTGTTCCTCGGCAATCTGCGCTGCGCCATCACAGTGGCCGCCACCATTCCCTTCGCGCTCGCCTTCGCCGTCACCATCATGGTGCTGCGCGGGGAATCGGCCAATCTTCTCTCCGTCGGCGCCATCGATTTCGGACTCATCGTCGATGCCACCGTCATCATGACGGAGAACATCTTCCGCCTGCTGGCCGAGCGCAGCCACCACAAGCGCACGCACGGCCTCGTCGAGGATGGCCCGACCGATCTCAGGCGCCGGCTGCAGACGATCCTCGGCGCCTCCAACCAGGTGGTCACCGCCATCCTGTTCTCCTGCCTGATCATCGTCACCAGCTTCATCCCGCTGTTCACCATGCAGGGGGTCGAAGGCTACATTTTCGGCCCCATGGCCAAGACCTACGCCTATGCCCTCGCAGGCGGCCTGACCGCCGCCTTCTTCGTCACGCCGGCGATCGCCGCCTTCCTGCTCAAAGGCGAACTGTCCGAACGCGAGACCCCGGTCGTCCGCGCGCTGCGCGCGGCCTACGAGCCGCTGCTCGAGCGCGCCGTCGCCCGCCGGCCGGTGACGCTGCTGTTCGCCGGCGGGCTGCTGGCGGTGTCCCTGCTCGCCGGCCGCAGCCTCGGCCTCGAATTCCTGCCGAAGCTCGAAGAGGGCAATCTCTGGATCCGCGCCACGCTGCATCCGACCATCTCGCTGGAGGAGGGCAACATCTATGCGAACCGGATCCGCCGGATCGTCGCCGGTTTTCCGGAGGTGGCCTCCGTCGTCTCCCAGCAGGGCCGCACCGACGACGGCACGGAGGTCGCCGGCTTCAACAATGTCGAGATGTTCACGCCGCTGAAACCGCGCGAGCAGTGGCGGCCGGGCGTCGACAAGGCAAAGCTCGTCGAGGAGATCCTGGCGGCTCTGCAGAAGGAGTTTCCCGGCGTCGACTTCAACTTCTCGCAATATCTCGAGGACAATGTCTCCGAGGCGGCGTCCGGCGTGAAGGGCGAGAACGCCATCAAGCTGTTCGGCAACAACCTCGCGGAAGCGACCGACTATGCCGAGCGGATCCGCAAGATCCTGAGCGGCGTGCGCGGCATCGACGATCTCGCCGTCTTCACCGTGCTCGGCCAGCCGACCATCGCCGTCACCGTCGACCGTCTGGCGGCCGGCCGCTACGGCCTCTCGCCCGGCGACATCAACACGGCGATCCGCACTGCGGTCGGCGGCGATACGCCCGGCGACTTTTTCGAGCCCAGCAGCGACCGGCGCTTCCCGATCATCGTCCGCCTCGCGCCCGAGTTCCGCCAGTCGCCGGAGGCGATCCAGAATCTCAGGATCGGGGTTGCCGACAGCGACGGCACGGTGACCCAGATCCCGCTGAGCCAGGTGGCGACCGTCAGCCTCGTCTCGGGCGCCTCCACCATCTATCGCGAGCAGCAGCAGCGCTATATCCCGATCCGCTTTTCCGTGCGCGACCGCGACCTCGGCTCGACCATTTCCGAAGCGCAGGCGCGGGTTGCGAACGAGATCAGGCTGCCGCCCGGCATGCGCATCGAATGGGCCGGCGAGTTCGAAAACCTGCTCGCCGCCATCGCCCGCCTGCAGGTGGTGGTGCCGATGACGCTGCTGCTCATCGCCTTCCTGCTGTTCGCCAACTTCAATTCGCTCACCGACACGCTGCTCGCGCTGTCCGTCATTCCGCTCGCCATGGTCGGCGGCGTCTTCTCGCTGTTCCTCACCGGCACGCCGTTCGGCGTCTCTGCGGCCATCGGCTTCATCGCGCTGATCGGCGTCTCGGTGATGGAGGGCATCATTGTCATCACCTATTTCAACGGCCTGGTGGCGCAGGGCCGCGAGCGGGTCTCGGCGGCCATCGAATGCGGCAAGGTGCGCATGCGGCCGGTGATGATGACCTGTGTCGCAGCCTGCGTCGGCCTGACCCCGGCGGCCCTGTCGACCGGCATCGGCAGCCAGGTGCAGAAGCCGCTCGCCTATGTCGTGGTGGGGGGCGTACTGGTCGCGCCGTTCCTGATCCTGGTCATCCTGCCGGCGCTGATCGTCATGTTCTCGCGGCGGCAGAAGGTGGATGCGGAGGCGGGGGCCCTCGGTTGAGGGCGCCTGTCGTCAGCGGCTGCGCGGCGGCCCTGCCGGGCCGATCGGATTGCGCAGCTCGCGCCAGGCATCGAAGCGCACGCCGATATCCGACTGCGGCTGGGGCGATGCCACCGCCGGCTGGCTGATGCCGAGCCGCGGCAGGTCGAGCCGGCCGGTCGCGGCGAGGATCGTGTAGGACGCCACCAGCCGGTCGCTCTGCGACTGCAGCAGCCGCGCCCGGGCATTCACCGAATCCTGCTGGGCGTTCAGGAGATCGGTCAGCGTGCGCAGGCCCGCTTCCACCTGCTTGCGCACGCCGTCGACGGTCACTTCGGCAGCGCGCACTTCCGCCGTCGCCGCGCGGATCGTCTGGTTGGCATTGTCGAGCGCGGCATGGCCGGCGAAGGCCGCCGAGCGCGACTGCACGCGGGCGCTGTCGAGCTGCATCTGCGCCTGGCCGAGCAGCTCGCGCGCCTGGCGCACCTGCGATTCCGGCGCGCCACCGGCATAGAGCGGCACGGTCAGACGTCCGACCACCTGGGCATTGTCGTTCTGCAGCGTCTGGGTATCGATGCCGTAGTCGCGCGACACCTGCGCCTGCAGGCTGACCTGGGGCAGCATCTGGCCCTGGGCGACGCGCACGGCGGATTCGGCCGCGCGCACCGAGGCGATCGCCGCGAGCACCGCCGGATTGTCGCGGCCGGCAATGTCGCGCGAGCTTTCCCGCGAGCGCGGCAGCAGCCGGTCGACGGCGCCGACCGGGCTCAGCCGCGCGGCCGGCGGCGCCCCCACGATGCGCAGGAACCGGTCGCGTGCGATCGAGAGGTCCGTCTCCGCCTGGCTGAGGTCGGCAAGGCCGCGGCTGAGGCGTGCCTCGGCCTGCGAGACGTCGGTCGGGGTGGCGACACCCGAGGCGAGCCGCGTCCGCGTGGTGTTCAGCGTTTCGGTCAGGAAGCCGACATTGCGCTTCTGCACCTCGACCAGCGCCTGGCCGGTGGCGACCGCCAGATAGGTGGTGGCGACATCGAGCAGCACGGCCTGCTCGATGGCGCGCATCTGCTCGCGCTGGGTGCCGACCTGCGACTGGGCCTGCAGCACGGAGTTCTGCGTCCGCCAGCCGTCGAACAGCGTCTGGGTCGCGGTCAGCGCCACGCCGCGCTGGTAGTAGGTGGCGCCCTGCGACACTGTCGGCGGGCCGGCCTGCAGCTGGCGGATCGCCAGGACGCCGGCATAGGCGGTGGCGCTGACCTGCGGCAGCAGGCCGGCGCGCGCCTGCGGGATCGCCTCCTGGGCCGCCCGCGTCGCGGCGCGCTGGGCGAGAATGTCAGGATTGGTGCGGAAGGCGCGCTGGAAGGCAGCGCCGAGGGTGGCGATGCCGGTCTCGGCGCGGGCCCGTGCCGGCGCGGGATGGCTGCGCCGGGGCGGCTCGGCCAGGGCCGGGCCCGCCGCCAGCACGGCCAGCGCGGTCGCGGCCATCAGGCGGCCCCGCTTGCCGTGGAACGGAAGGCGCGGCATCCGGCGCTCCTGGGCTTCACCCGGGCTGTGGGCTTTCGCCGCCGCGAGAAGGCCGGCGCAAGCTGGCGTTGACGAAACTTTGGTCGGCATGTGTCAATGCCGCTGCGACAGGCCCTGCGGCCCGGTCGACGGCATCACGGTCGATTCGCTAGCATCGAAGCGGGCGAGGGTCGAGCGGGCTTGACGGCGGCGTGATGATGCTTGGCGATTATCCCCGGAAAAAGCCACGGATCGGCCATAACTCATCGTAAAAAGGCACTTCATGGCACGCTTCTTCTTCAACCGCCGTGGGGCCGACCCCGAAACGTCAGACGCCTCGCGACGACTGACCGCATCCGTTCGCGAGATCTTAACACTTGGACCTGACGACGGCGTTACAGTCAGTGAAATCGCCTGTTCGCACCCCGAATGCGGCGATGCCGAGACGGTGGTTCTGATCATGCGGCTCGGCCGCAGGACCGAGGCGGTCAAGATCCTCAAGGCCATGCGGCTGGTGACCGAGGACGATCTGCGCGCCTCTCTTGCGGCCGCCGGCGCGTGAGATCGCCTCTTTCCTTCACCGCCCGCACATGGTCCTGTGCGGGCGCGCGCCCGCAGGCCGCGCTCGCCACCCGGCGGGCGGCCCGTTCCCTTCCCCTCATCCGCGACTGAGGTCGTCCATGCTGCCCATCGCCGTCGTCACAGGCCTCGCCGGTATCGCGCTCGCGGGCGCCTGGCTTTCCGGTGCGCTCACCCTGCCGGCCTATCTGTTCATTCTGACGCTGGTTGCGGCGGCGGTGAGCTTTCTGGCGCGTCCGACGGCGACGCTGGTGCGCGCGATCGTCGGCTTCCTCGTGGTCTGGCACCTGGCATCGGTCGCGACCCTCGTCGCCAACGAGCTCGGCGCCTTCCCCGACGCGCTCGCGCCCTACCTGCCGACGCGGGCGAGCGTGCTGCTCTCGGCGGTCTTCGCCGTCGTCGTTTACGGCATCAGCTTCCTCGGCACGATCCGGCAGATCACCAAGCTTGCCGATCCCTATTTCGAGGCGCGCGACAAGGGCGTCATCAACCTGCCCTTCGGCCTGACCATCAGCATGCAGGAGCGCTACATCGCGCACGGCCTGCTGTTCATCCTGCTTGCGATCAACATCGCCCAGGTTCTGGCCACCGTCCTGCTCAACCAGTGGAACAATCGCTTCTACACGGCGCTGCAGGAACGCGCCGAGGCGACCTTCTGGACCGAGCTGCGCTTCTTCACCATCGTCGCCTTCATCTGGGTCGTGCTGGCGGTCTACGAGCTCTATCTGACCCAGTACGCCCAGATCCGCTGGCGCCGCTGGATGACCGCCCAGCTCACCTCCCATTGGCTCTCGGCGGGCGTGCACTACCGCATGCGCCTCACCGGCTCGCAGACCGACAATCCCGATCAGCGCATCGCCGAGGATGTGCGCCTGTTCACCTCGACGACCCTCGAACTGATGATCCGCTTCTTCTCGGCGGTGCTTTCGCTCTATGCCTTCGTGCTGATCCTCTGGGGTCTGTCGGCCAACTTCAAATATCAGGTTGCCGGCTTCAATCTGGAGGCCATCCCGGGCTACCTCGTCTGGGCCGCTCTGATCTTCGCTGTCGTCGGCACCGTCTTCGCCCACCTCATCGGGCGCTCGCTGATCACGATCAACTTCCAGCGCCAGCGCTACGAGGCCGACTTCCGCTTCAGCCTGGTGCGGGTGCGCGAGAACGACGAGCAGATCGCGCTGCTGAAAGGCGAGGAGGCCGAGCGCGCCGGGCTCCGCCGCCGGTTCGGCAACATCATGACGAACTGGTTCGACTACATGCGCTACACCAAGCGCCTGACCTGGTTCACCGCCTTCCTGAACCAGACCTCGATCATCTTCCCCTTCGTGATCCTGGCGCCGGCCTATTTCTCCGGCGCCGTGCAGCTCGGCGCGCTGACCCAGACGTCGGGTGCCTTCGGCCGGGTGGAAAACGCGCTCTCGCTGTTCACCAACCTCTATGGCTCGCTCGCCGACTTCAAATCGGTCATCGACCGTCTGACCGGCTTCAACCGGACGGTGGCGGCGGTGGAGCAGCCGCCCCAGCCGGCGATCGCCACGCGCACGGCCGGCGAGGCCCTGACGCTGACCGACCTCGCCGTCACCCTGCCGAACGGCAAGCCGGTGGTGAGCGCGCCGAGCCTGACCGTCCGGCGCGGCGATCGCGTGCTGGTCACCGGCCCCTCAGGCTCGGGCAAGTCGACCCTGTTCCGGGCGCTCGCAGGCATCTGGCCGCATGGCTCGGGCGAGGTGGTGGTGCCGGCGGGCGCGAGCCTCATGCTGCTGCCGCAGCGTCCCTATTTCCCGATCGGCACGCTGCGCGACGCGGTCAGCTACCCTGCCGGGCGCGGCGACTATTCCGACGCCGACATCGTCAAGGCGCTGGAGGCGGTGAAGCTGCCGGGCCTCGCTGCGAGGCTCGACGAGGAGGCCTCCTGGCACATGATCCTGTCGGGCGGCGAGCAGCAGCGTCTCGCCATGGCGCGCGCGCTGCTGTGCAAGCCGGACTGGCTGTTCCTCGACGAGGCGACCGCCGCGATCGACGAGCCGGGCGAAGCCGCACTCTACAACACCGTGCGCGAATGGCTGCCGGACACGACCCTGGTCTCGATCGGCCACCGCTCGACCCTGGTCAATTTCCACGACCGCCGGGTGCATCTGACGCCGGACGCGGACGGGCTGCATGTCGCCGCGGAGGCGCCGCTCATGCTGCTTGCCAAGGCCTGATCCGCGACAGCCGGGACGAGGGGGCCGCCCTCTCCCGCTGGTCAGAAGGCGGGGGCGAAGGTCACCGTGCCGCGCCGGCCGGTGAAGACCATGCCGCGCAGCCCGACCGGCCGCCAGTGGCTCGCACCCTGGATGGCCCAGAAGATCGCCCGCTCCTGGCGGTCGATGAGGCCGCCGCAGCGCCGCTCCACGAAGTTGAGCGGCCCGAAGCGGATGTCGTCGACGCCCCGGCGATAGTCGGCATTGACGGGATTGCAGCCGCCCCAGCCGGTCAGTCGGCCGCTCTCGGTGAAGGTGAAGCTCGGCCGGTCGGGCGCGACCGGTCGCTGGCCGTTGATCGAGACGACGGCAAGCCGCGTGCCGACCGGAAAGCGCAGATAGGTCTGGATCTCGGCGCGGGTCGGCTGGCGCGGGCGCGGCTGTTCGCGGCGGGCGCGCTGGGCTTCGGCGGCGGTGGTCAGGGCAAGCAGCGCGGCGGCGGCAAGGGCGGAGGCGATGCGGGCACGGTTCTGCATGAGCTCCGGTTTAACCCGCATTTCCGGCGATGGCTACCGGGCGCCCGGCGGGCCTCAGGCCCGCAGGCGCTCGATCTCGGTGCCCGCCGGCTCGCCCGCATCGCCCTCGCGGGCCCAGTTCTCGCGCTTGCGGTAGATGGTCGACGGGCTGATCTCCAGCGCCGCGGCCGCTCGCGAGAGATTGCCGTCGAAGGCGGCGAGCGCGCCCTCGATGATGCGCCTTTCCTGCACGGCGAAGGGCTCGATGACCGGCGCGAGCGAGGCCGCCGCGCTGTCGGCGAGCTGTTCGACGCCGCCCTGCAGCGCGCCATGGGCGAGCGCCAGCGGCAGCATGGCCGCGCTCACCGTGGTGCCCTCGTGCATGACGACCAGCCGGCGCATGACGTTCTGCAGCTGGCGCACATTGCCCGGCCAGTCGAAGCCGGCGATGATGGCGGCGGCGGCAGGCTCGAAATCCCTGAACTGGCGGCCTTCCTCGGCCGCGAAGCGGGTCAGGAAGGCGCGGGCCAGCATCATCACGTCGTCGCCGCGCTGGCGCAGCGGCGGCAGGTGCAGCGGCAGCACGCAGAGCCGGTAGTAGAGATCCTCGCGGAACCGGCCGGCGACCACCTGGGCCAGCGGGTCGCGGTTGGTGGCGCAGACGAAGCGGACATCGACCCGGCGCACGCGCGTGTCGCCGACCCGGCGCAGCTCGCCGGTCTGGATGAAGCGCAGCAGCTTGGTCTGCAGGCTGAGATCCATCTCGCAGATCTCGTCGAGGAACAGCGTGCCGCCATCGGCGAGCTCAGCGGCGCCGACACGGTCCTCGGTCGCACCGGTGAAGGCTCCCCTGGCGTGGCCGAAGATCTCGCTTTCCATCAGATCGCGCGGGATGGCGCCGCAGTTCAGCGCGACGAAACGGCCGGCCGGCCGGCCGGAGCGCTGGTGGATCGCCTGGGCGGTGACCTCCTTGCCCGTGCCGCTCTCGCCGGTCACGAAGACCGGCGCCTTGGATGCGGCGACGCGCCGGATCTGGTCATAGACCTCGCGCATGACCGGCGACCGGCCGACGAAACCCTCGAAATCGTTGCTGCGCTGCATCGGCGGCCGGGTCGGCGCCGGCAGATGGCGGTCGCTGCCGAGCTGGGCGGCGAGCCGCCGGGCGAGTTCTCCCGGAGCGATCGGCGTGACCAGCATGTCGCAGGCGCCGGCCCGCATGGCCTTGACCGCGACCTGCAGCGACGCCTTGGCGCTGACCGCGATGATCGGCCCTTCATAGCCGCCGAAGCGCAGCGCCTCGATCACCTCGACCGACACGGTGTCGCCGCGGTCGAGCGAGGCGACGACGGCGGCCGGCTCCATCCGGTCGAGCATGGCGAGCGCCTCGTCGGCATTCGCCGCCTCGCTGGTGCGCGCGGCATCCTTCAGGCCCTGCACGAGAAGGCGGCGCGCCGTCGGGTCGGCGTCGACCACCAGAACGCTACGCGAACAGGACGGCATTGCAGGCTCGAACGAGCCCATGTCAGGCATCATGGCCGGGCGACCCCTCACACCAACCGGGACGAATGGATGGCCGCCACTGTGCTTGAATCAGGGTAAACGGACCGTTGCCAAGATCTCTCAAACCTGAAGCGTTCGCGTTTTTCGGATCGGGCGGCGCCAAATGAACAGGGCCCGCGCGTGGCGCGGGCCCTGGCAGATCGGATCGTGTCGCCGCTTACTGGCGGTTGTCGCCGCCGGGGCCGCGATGCATGCCCGGGCCGGCTTCGCCGCGCATCATGCCGCGCTCGTGATGCATCATGCCGTGGCGGCCGGCCATCATGCCGCGGCCGCGGTTCAGGAACGCATTGGCGCGGCGCTTCTGATTGGCGTCGAGCGTGGCGTAGAGCGGCTGGGCGGCGTCGGCGAGCTTCTTCATCGCCGTGGCATTTTCCGTCATCCGCTCGGCGGCGGCGCGCAGCCGCTGGATCGGATCCTGTTGGGCGGCATTGGGGTTCACGCGCATTTCGCGCCATTGCTGCATGCGCTGGGCGCGCAGCGTGGCGGATTCGCGCAGGGCCGCCTCGACCGGCGGCCACAGCCGCTCCTGCTCCGGCGTCAGGCGCAGCAGCGCCTTCAGGCCGGCAATGCGCGCATCGAGGAAGGCGGCGCGGTCTTCGGGGTTCATTTGCGCACGGCGGCCCCGGCCGGCCTCGGTGCCGGCGGCCTGGTTCGCGCCCGGCTGCGGAGCCTGTCCCTGCGGAGCCGGTGTCTGCGCAAACGCGGTCGCCGCCATCATGGCCGCAAGGGTGCCTGCGACAACAAATGTCCTCATCGGATATCTCCTCGAACGCCGCCCCCGCAGCAACGAAGGCATCATAGGGCCGAACACCCGGGCGCCCGAGTTAAACTTCGTTCATGTCCGCCGGGCCGGTAAGGCGCTGTCCCCGGCCGTGGCTGTCACGCCTTCGGCCGGAACTGGTCGAACAGCCGTTCGAGCTGCGCCAGCTGCTGGTCCTGGATCTCGCGGCCGCTCTCGAACATGCGGCCCATCGTGGCGGTCCAGGTGTCGGCGGCCTGCTGGCCGAGGGTGCGGGGGCCGGAGGCTTCCGCGTCGGCGCCGGTCGCGGCCTGGGCCAGGCTGCCGTTGAGCAGCGGATTTGCCGCCTGCAGCTGGCGCGCCAGCGCGACGAGCTGGTCGAGGCCGGGCAGGCCCGCCCCGGTGCCCGGAGCCGGCTTCGCACCCATCAGCCCACCCATCGCATTGGTGAAGGCTCCGACGAGGCCGGTCATGGCATCTGTCGCCGGCTTCGCGGCTCCGGCCGTGCCCTGGCCGAGCATGGCTGACAGCAGCGCACCCAGCGGGTTCTGCCCGTCCATCGCGCCCTTCAGCAGCGATCCCATCAGCATGGTCGCCATGACCGGCATGATCTTGGCCATCATGTCCTGGCCGATGCCGCTGGCGGCGGCGGCCTGCTGCGCGATGGCCTGGGTCAGCGCCTGCGAGCCGAACAGCTTGCCGAGCACCTCCTGGCCGGCATTGATCATGGCCGGCCCCGCGGTCATCGGGTTCTCCAGGATCTCGGCATAGCTGGGCTTTACGGTGAAAAGGCTCATCAGGTCGGCAAGGCCCGCGGGCGACTGGGTTGCCCGGTTCATGCCCATGGTGAAGGCCGGCAGCAGGGCCGCCATGGCGGCCTCGGCCTGGTCGGGCGACCAGCCGAACTGGCCGAGCAGCGCATCGAAGCCCTGTTTGCCCTGGGCCTGGGCCAGGATGTCGGCAAGATTGAACATGGTCTGTTCCCGGCTGTGGTTCGGCCCCTGCCCGATTCCGCCGGGCTGCCGAGGCATCTAATCACGCAGCGGGGAACACGTCACGCACCCGCGGTCGCGCCCTTGCCCGAGGTGAACGGCGACTGGGCGGTCGGCGGGCCGGCCGGCACCGGCTCCTCCTCCGGCGGCCTGCGCGCGGCGCGGTCGATGACCTTGAAGCAGACCACCATGGAAATGATGCCGAACACGATGCCGCCGATCGACTGGCCGGCAATGATGCCCTCCGCGCCGTGGCTCGGTCCGCCGAGCCACGCGCCGATCATGGCGAAGGGCACCGTGCCGAACGTCGCGCGGGCCCAGTTGAGCACGGTCGAATAGGTCGGGAAGCCCAGATTGTTGAAGGCGGCATTGCCGACGAACACCGCGCCGTTGAAGGCCCAGGCGAGCGAGGCGTAGACGCAGAAGAAGCGGATCACCGCCTCCGCCGTGCCGGTCGCGTCGAAGGCCTGCACCACATAGGGCGTTGCGATGAGCAGGATCAGCCAGACCGTGATGCCGTAGAGGCTCATGAAGATCAGCGAGTCGATCAGGGTCTGGCGCACGCGCGGATAGAGCCGCGCCCCGACATTCTGGCCCATGATCGGGCCGACCGCGCCGGACAGCGCGAAGAAGGCGCCGAAGGCGACCGGCACCAGCCGGCCGAGCACGGCCCAGCCGGCGACGGCGCCGTCGCCATAGCGCGCGATCATGGCGGTGACGATGCTGTTGCCGACGGGCGTGGCAAGGTTGGTCAGAACGGCCGGCACCGCGATCGCCGCGAGCGGCCGGACGTCGCCGAGAACAGCCGCGAGGTCGACCCGGGCGGTCAGCCGGTGCACCCGCACGACCGCGTGGTAGCCCATGGCCAGCATGGCGAGCCGCGAGATCACCGAGGCGATGGCCGCGCCGTCGACGCCGAGGCCGAACAGGAAGATCAGGATCGGGTCGGCGATCGCCGTGACGATGCCGCCGATGAGCGTCACCCACATGGCGCGCTTGGCATCGCCCGCCGCGCGCAGGATGCTCGAATACATCATGCCGACGCCCAGGAAGACGGTGGCCGGCATGACCATCCAGAGGAAGCGGTCGGCGATGGCCAGCGTCCGGCCGCTGGCGCCGAGCGCGGCGAGGATCCAGCCCGAGAAGGGCAGCGGGCCGAGGCTGACGACCAGCATGCCGACCGCCATGACAATCAGGCTCGACGTGCCGAGCCGGCGCGCCCTGTCGCGGTCGCCCGCGCCGAGCGCGCGCGAGACGAGCGCGGTGCCGGCGATCGACAGGCCGATGCCGAACGAGGTGAGGAAGAACAGCACCGTGCCGGCATAGCCGATGGCCGCCGCCAGCTCCTGCTCGCCGAGCCGGGCGATATAGAAGAGGTTCAGGAGGTCGACGACGAAGATCGCCACCAGCCCGACCGCGCCGGTCACCGTCATCTCGATGACGTGGCGCATGGTCGAGCCCTGCGTGAATTTGGCCGGCGCCGCAGCGGTCATCCGGAAAACCTCGTTTCGTCCGTCAGCACGTCCTCCGCCTCCGGATTGAGCGCCCGGGCCTGGCGTGCGGGTTCGGTCAGCGGCGCCGGCGTCACCTGCTGCTGGTGCAGCAGGTGGTCGCCCGCCTGGATGCCGTCCTGCTGCTGCAGCACCAGCCGCTGGGCGTCGCGCTTGCGCAGATCCGCCATGACGGTGTCGGCGTGATCGGGATCGACGCCGAGCTCGATCAGCGCGCCGCGGCCGAACATGAGCGCGCTCTCGAACACCTCGCGGATCTCGAAGTCGACGCCGGCCGCGCGCAGGGCGATGGTGTGGGCCCGGTCGAACGAGCGCACATAGAGCTTGGCGAGCGGGAATTCGCCCTTGACCAGCTCGACGATCCGGTCGGCGACATCGCGCTTGTCGACGCAGACGCAGATCAGCCGGGCCCGTCCGGCGCCGGCGGCGCGCAGCACGTCGAGCCGCGTGCCGTCGCCGTAATAGATCTTGAAGCCGAACATGCCGGCCGCCTGGATCATCTCGACATCGTTGTCGATGATGGTCACCTCGGCCTGCTCGGCCAGCAGCATCTGCGAATTGACCTGGCCGAACCGGCCGAAGCCGATGATCAGCACCTCGCCACGCACGTCGCTGAAATCTTCCTCGGGCTCCGGCGCGCCGTCGTCACGCCGGGCGATGAGCCATTCGCCGAAGCGGTAGAGGAACGGATTGACCGCCATCGACAGCACCACCAGCGCGACGAGCAGCGAAGCGTGCTCGGCGGTCATCACGCCGGCCGAGACCGCCGCGGCATAGAGCACGAAGCCGAATTCGCCGGCCTCGGCGATCAGCAGCGCCACCTTGACCGACTGCGCGTGGTCGTGCCGGAACAGGCGCATCACCGCATACATCACGCTCGCCTTGAGAACGAGCAGCAGCACGAGCGCAAAACCGAGGCGCCAACCGGCCGCGATCACCACGGGCAGGTCGATGGTCATGCCCACCGACATGAAGAACAGGCCCATCAGAATGCCGCGGAACGGCTCGATATCGGCCTCCAGCTGGTGCCGGAAGTTCGATTCCGCGAGGAAGACGCCGGCCAGGAATGCGCCCATCGCCATCGACAGGCCGGCATAGGTCATCAGCGCCGCGGCGCCGACCACCACCAGCAGGGCGGCTGCGACCATGATCTCGCGCGCGCCCCAGGTGGCGAGAAAGCGGAACAGGGGGTTCAGGAGATAGAGCCCGGCCAGCACGACGCCGCCGACGGCGACCACCACCTTGGCGAAGGACACCCACCAGACCTCGCCCGACTGCGCCGGCAGGGGCGAGAGGAAGGCGACCAGCAGCAGGAGCGGGATGACGGTGAGGTCCTGGAAGATCGAAATGGCGAAGGCCCGCTCGCCGTGCGGCGAATGGACCTCACCCTTTTCCTCCAGCACCTGCATCATCACGGCGGTGGAGGTCAGGGCGAGGCCGAGTCCGGCGACCAGCGATGCGTTGAACGGCCGACCGAACAGATAGGGCACCCACATGACCACCGCGCCGGTGACGATCATCTGCGCCGCCCCGAGACCGAAAATATCCTGCCGCATCGACCAGACGCGCGACGGCTTCAGCTCCAGCCCGATCAGGAACAGGAACATGACGATGCCGAGCTCGCCGATGGTCAGGATGGTCCCGGGATCATGGAACAGCCCGAACACCTGCGGACCGATCAGCAGGCCCGCGACCAGGTAGCCGATCACCGTTCCCAGCCGGAAGCGGCGGAACAGCGGGACGGCCACGACGGCCGCACCCAGCAGGGTGACGGTGGGCACGAGGAAACTGGCGGAGGAGTGGTCGGTCATGCTTTCGGGGAGGGGCCGGCGGGGGAAGGTTCCATATCTAGGCAGTCGGCCGCGGCGGGGATACCCGAGGGTTTTCCCGCACGTCCGGCCGCGCCGGCCGTGACCGCCGCCCCGTCAGCCAGTGCCGCCGACCGTGATCCGTTCCATCTTCAGCGTCGGCTGGCCGACACCGACCGGCACCCATTGGCCGGCCTTGCCGCAGGTGCCGATGCCGCTGTCGAGGCTCATGTCGTCGCCGATCATGGTGATGCGCTTCATGTCGGCCGGGCCCGAACCGATCAGCATGGCGCCCTTGACCGGAGCGCCGATGCGGCCGTTCTCGATGCGGTAGGCCTCGGTGCATTCGAAGACATATTTGCCCGAGGTGATGTCCACCTGGCCGCCGCCGAAATTGACGGCGTAAAGGCCCTGGCGGACGCTCGCGATGATCTCCTCGCGGCTGTGGCCGCCGCCGAGCATGTAGGTGTTGGTCATGCGCGGCATGGGCGTATGGGCATAGCTCTCGCGCCTGCCGTTGCCGGTCGGCGCCGCGCCCATCAGCCGCGCGTTCTGGCGATCCTGCATGTAGCCGACCAGCACGCCGTCGGCGATCAGCACCGTGCGGTTGGAGGCGGTGCCCTCGTCGTCGATCGAGATCGAGCCGCGCCGGCCGGCGAGCGTGCCGTCGTCGACCACCGTCACGCCCCGAGCCGCGACCTCCTGGCCCATCAGGCCGGCGAAGGCCGAGGTGCCCTTGCGGTTGAAATCGCCCTCGAGGCCGTGACCCACCGCCTCGTGCAGCATCACGCCCGGCCAGCCCGGGCCGAGCACCACATCCATTTCGCCGGCCGGAGCGGCGACGCTGTCGAGATTGACCAGGGCCTGGCGGATCGCCTCGTCGCAGGCGTGCTGCCAGCGGCCCTCGGCGATGAAGTCGGCATAGCCGGCACGGCCGCCATAGCCGTGCGAGCCGGTTTCCTGCCGGTCGCCCGCCCCCGCGACCACCGAGACGTTGAGGCGTACCAGCGGCCTGATGTCCCGATAGAGGCCGCCGTCGGCGCGCAAGATCTCGACCACCTGCCAGGACGCCGCGAGCGAGGCGGTGACCTGCCGGGCCTTCGGCTCGCGCGCGCGTATATAGGAGTCGATGGTCTCCAGCAGCTTGACCTTGTCGGCAAAGGCCGGCGCATCGAGCGGGTTCTCGTCGCCGTAGAGCCGCACATTGCTGCGGCCCGGCTCGGCGGCGAATGTTCCCGCATAGCCGCCGGCCACCGCCCGCACCGTGTCGGCGGCGCGCTTGAGCGCATCTTCCGAGACGTCGGAGGAATGCGCGTAGCCGATCGCCTCGCCCTTCACGGCGCGCAGCCCGAAGCCCTGTGAATTGTCGGTGCCCGCCTGTTTCAGGCGGCCATTGTCGAACAGAAGCTGCTCCGACTGCCGATATTCCAGGAACAGCTCGCCGTCGTCCGCGCCCTCGAGCGCCCGGGCGACGATGGTGCGGGTCTCGCCGGCATCGAGGCCGGCGCGGGCGAGCAGCGAGAGATCGGTCATGAGCGGTATTCCATTCTCGCGAGGACCGTCCGGCATTCCGGGCGGCATGGGCGTCTTCGGCGGGTGCCGGTCGGGCCCGGCACCGCTTGTCGCGGTCAATCTGGGCGCGGGCGTGACGTTGCCGCGAACCAGGGGATCACGGCAGGGCCGTGAAACCGTCCTTGAAGCCGTTGAGGGAGACCGGCACGCCGATGCCTTCCTCGGGCGTCTGGAAGATGATGAAGGTCGCGGTCTGGCCGGAGGAGAGCTGGTTGAGCAGCGTGTCCTCCAGCACCACCTCGGCAACGCAGCCCGACGGCAGGCAGCGCACGAAGCCGGCGCGGCCGACATCGGCATTGTCGATCTTCAGCCCGAGGCCCGAGGGCAGCAGCACGCCGAGCGGGGCCAGCACGCGCAGCAGGCGGGCGCGCCCGTCCGCCGTCTTCAGCGCGATGATGGTCAGGGCGACGTTCGGGCGGTCCTCGGCGGCGACGTTCTGCACCAGCGCGCATTGCTCGGAGCGCGCGCCGGGCGGGGTGTCGCAGCGGATCTGCCAGTCGCCATGCGTGGCTTTCACCGCGCCCTGCGCCAGGGCGGGGGCGGCCCCAAAGCCCGCAGCGAGTGCCAGCGCCGCGCCGAAAGCTAGGGCGCGCGCCAGGCGAGGGCGCGCCATACCGATGCGCGCCGGGCCGCTCAGTCCGGGCGACCGCATCGAGAACGGCATGTTCATTGGTTGTGCTCCCAGAAGTTCAAAGGCACGGCGATGGCCGGGTCGAATCGCGCCGGACAGGCGGCCGAACCCCCCAAGGCCAGGGGAGGGACCATTCCACGGTAACCCTGTCAAGGCTGGCAGCCAAATGCCGGCGTGTCGCAGCGATCTGGCGGGCAAATGTCGCCTTTGGGAGGATTCCACGGTTCTGTCGTCGAGTTTATAATGAGTTTAGGCTAGATCTGTTTGGGGCGCCGCACAGGGCCCCAACGGTCGCATTGCGAGCATGGCGTTTTTGTGTTTCAAGGGGGCCGAAAGCCCCTCCTTTTACCGTGTGTGGCGTGTCCCGTGACGACGCGCGCCCGCTCGGAAAGCGCGAGGATCTTTGCCCGCGACGCAGCGCCGGACCGGTGCGCAGGCCGCGAACGGATGAACAAAGTCGGACTCGCAGCACGAGGGAACGTGTTCGGGCCTGAGGATATGGAGCGGAAGAACATGCGTGAGGCGATGCGGAACGGCGCGCCGGCCGGGTGGGGCGGAGCTTTGGCGCTCCTGTGCGCCACGGTGCTGCTCGGCGCCCTCGATCCGGCAATGGCGCAGACCCCGGGTCTCGGCCAGCCGGAGCCGGGCGGCATCAATTTCCAGGTCGCGGCCTCGCCGATCATGGAATTCATGCACTGGTTCCATAACGCCTTCCTGCTGCCGATCATCGTCGTCATCTCGGTGTTCGTGGCCGTGCTGCTGCTGTGGTGCATGTTCCGCTTCAGCGAGAAGCGCAATCCGGTCGCCTCCAAGGTCACGCATCATGTCGGCCTCGAGGTCGCCTGGACCGTGATTCCGGTCTTCATCCTGATCATCATCGCCGTGCCCTCGTTCCGCCTGCTCTATCAGCAGCTGACGATCCCGCGCGCCGACGTCACCATCAAGGCCATCGCCTCCACCTGGAAGTGGTCCTACGAATATCCCGACAACGGCAATTTCAGCTTCGTCTCGACCATGCAGACCGAGCAGGAGATCGCCGAGCGGGTGGCCCGCGGCACGCCGCGCTCGGAAGTGCCGCGCCTGCTCGCCGTCGACAACGAGGTCGTCGTTCCCGTCAACAAGATCGTCCGCGTCCAGGTCACCTCGTCCGACGTGATCCACGCCTTCGCCCTGCCATCCTTCGGGGTCAAGGTCGACGCCGTGCCGGGCCGGCTGAACGAGACCTGGTTCCAGGCGACCCGCGAGGGGATCTTCTACGGCCAGTGCTCCGAGCTCTGCGGCAAGGATCACGCCTTCATGCCGATCGCCATCCGCGTCGTCTCCGAGCAGGCCTATGCCGCCTGGCTCGAGGAGGCGAAGAAGAAGTTCGCTTCCGCCGAACAGCCGGCGACCACGGTTGCTGCTGCCGATCTTCCCGCGGCGCGCTGATGCGCCGCTCTCGCATTCATAACCGACAGAAGATGTCGAGGACTTGAAGTAATGGCTCAGGCTCACGCGTCCGCCGATCATGCGCACGATCACGCGCATGACGATCATGCGCATCCGACCGGATGGCGCCGCTACGTCTATTCGACGAACCACAAGGACATCGGCACGATGTATCTCGGGTTCGCGATCATTGCGGGCCTGGTCGGCTTCGCGCTGTCGATCGGCATCCGGCTGGAGCTGATGCATCCGGGCATGCAGATCTTCACCAATCCGCAGACCTTCAACGTCTTCACCACCGGTCACGGCCTGATCATGATCTTCTTCATGGTCATGCCGGCGATGATCGGCGGCTATGCCAACTGGTTCGTGCCGATCATGATCGGCGCGCCGGACATGGCCTTCCCGCGGATGAACAACATTTCGTTCTGGCTGCTGCCGCCCGCCTTCGGTCTGCTGATCATCTCGCTGTTCGTCGAAGGCGCGCCCGGCACGCATGGCTTCGGTGGCGGCTGGACCATCTATCCGCCGCTCTCGGTCTCCGGCCATCCCGGCCCGGCGATGGATTTCGCCATCCTGTCGCTGCACATCGCCGGCGCCTCGTCGATCCTCGGCGCGATCAACTTCATCACGACGATCTTCAACATGCGCGCCCCGGGCATGACGCTGCACAAGATGCCGCTGTTCGCCTGGGCGATCCTGGTCACGGCCTTCCTGCTGCTGCTGTCGCTGCCGGTGCTCGCCGGCGCCATCACCATGCTGCTGACCGACCGCAACTTCGGCACGACCTTCTTCGATCCGGCCGGCGGCGGTGACCCGATCCTGTTCCAGCACCTGTTCTGGTTCTTCGGCCACCCCGAGGTCTACATCCTGATTCTGCCGGCCTTCGGCATCATCAGCCACATCGTCTCGACCTTCTCGCGCAAGCCGGTCTTCGGCTATCTCGGCATGGCCTACGCCATGGTCGCCATCGGCGTCGTCGGCTTCGTCGTGTGGGCCCACCACATGTACACGGCCGGCCTGTCGACCTCGACCCAGGCCTATTTCGTCGCCGCCACCATGGTGATCGCGGTGCCGACGGGCGTGAAGATCTTCTCCTGGATCGCCACCATGTGGGGCGGTTCGATCCGCGTCACCACGCCGATGCTGTGGGCGGTGGGCTTCATCTTCCTGTTCACCGTCGGCGGCGTCACCGGCGTGGTGCTCGCCAATGCCGGCATCGACCGTGCCCTGCACGACACCTATTACGTGGTCGCGCACTTCCACTACGTGCTGTCGCTCGGCGCCGTGTTCGCGATCTTCGCGGCCTGGTACTACTGGTTCCCCAAGATGAGCGGCTACATGTATTCCGAGTTCCTCGGCAAGCTGCACTTCTGGGTCACCTTCATCGGCGTCAACCTGGTGTTCTTCCCGCAGCACTTCCTCGGCCTGCAGGGCATGCCGCGCCGCTACGTCGACTATCCGGACGCCTTCGCGACCTGGAACTACGTGTCGTCGATCGGCTCCTACATCGCCGCCGTCGGCGTCGCGATCTTCCTCGTCGGCATCGCCCTCGCCTTCATCCGCAAGGAGAAGGCTGGCGAGAACCCGTGGGGCGAGGGCGCGACCACGCTGGAATGGACCCTGTCCTCCCCGCCGCCGTTCCACCAGTTCGAGGAACTGCCGCGCATCCGTTGATGCCCGAGGCCGGTTCGCCGGCCCGATCGCGAGACCGATGGGTCCGAGGCCGCAAAGCGCCCCGGACCCGTCATCCACCCGGGCACCTGAGAGGTGGCCGACATGACCTTGAAAGCACCCCGGTTGCCTTCCGGCTTCCGGCCCGAGACGAGTGAAGAGCACGCTTTGGCTTTCGTCGACGAAACCAACGGAGCCGGCCGCGCGGCCTTGGTCAGCCAGGCGACGCCGGGAGACTTCATCGCGCTCCTGAAGCCGCGGGTGATGTCGCTCGTCGTGTTCACGGCGCTCGTCGGCATCGTGGTGGCGCCGGGCACGCTGCATCCGGTCCTGGCCGCGGCGAGCCTCCTGTGCATCGCGGTCGGCGCCGGCGCCTCGGGTGCGCTCAACATGTGGTACGACGCCGACATCGACGCCCTGATGTCGCGCACCGCCCAGCGACCGATTCCCGCCGGACGCGTCTCGCCGGGCGAGGCGCTCGCCTTCGGCCTGATCCTTTCGGCCTTTTCGGTCGTCGTGCTCGGCCTCGTCGCCAACTGGCTCGCCGCGGGCCTCCTTGCCTTCACCATCTTCTTCTATGCCGTCATCTATACGATGTGGCTGAAGCGCTCGACGCCGCAGAACATCGTGATCGGCGGCGCCGCCGGCGCCTTCCCGCCGATGATCGGCTGGGCCGCGGTGACCGGCACGGTGTCGCTCGAAGCGACCGTCCTGTTCCTCATCATCTTCTTCTGGACGCCGCCGCATTTCTGGGCGCTGGCTCTGCTGAAGTCGGACGACTATGCCCGCGCCGGCGTGCCGATGCTGCCGGTGGTGGCGGGGGAAGCCGAGACGCGCAAGCAGATCCTGCTCTACAGCGTCATTCTCGCCCCGCTCGGCGTCCTGCCTTGGTTCATGGGCTTCGCCGGCATCGGCTACGGCGTTGCGGCCGCCATCGGCGGGGCCGGCATGCTCTGGCTGTCGGTCGAGGTCTACCGGCTGCGCGAAGGCGCCCCGGCCCGCAAGGCGGCCGGCCGGCTGTTCGGCTTCTCGCTCGTCTATCTCTTCGCGCTTTTTGCCGTCCTGCTCGTCGAGCAGGGCCTGATCGCCCGGTTTCTGTGAACGATGGGGCGTGTCATGGCAGGCCAGGAGCCGGAGAAGGGGATCGTCCTCACCGAGGAGGAGAAGAAGCGCCGCCGGCAGCGCAACGTCGCGCTGGCGCTGGTGCTGGCCGGTCTCTGCGTGCTGTTCTGGGCGGTCACCCTGGTGAAGGGGCCGGCCATGTTCAACCGTCCACTGTAGGGTCGCGCCATGTCCGATCCCAAGGCTGACGACATTGCGAGGCGGACCTGGCTGCGCGACCTGAAGGTCGGCGGTGCGGCGCTCGGCTTTGGCCTCCTCATGTTCGGCGCCGCCTACGCCATGGTGCCGCTCTACGACATGTTCTGCCGGCTCACCGGCTTCGGCGGCACCACCATGGTGGCCGAGCGGCCGGCCGACCGGGTCGTCGACCAGGTCATCGACGTCCGGTTCGACGCCAATGTCGCGCCCGGCCTGTCCTGGCGCTTCCAGGCCGACACGCCGCGCCAGACGGTCAGGGCCGGCGAGACCCACACCATGGTCTACAAGGTCACCAACCATTCCGACCAGCCGGCCACCGGCATGGCGAGCTACAATGTGGCGCCGCTCGGCACGGGACGGTTCTTCAACAAGCTGCAGTGCTTCTGCTTCACCGAGCAGACGCTGGGGCCGCATGAGACGCGTGAGTTCAGCGTCGTCTATTTCGTCGATCCGGCCATTGCCGACGATCCGGAAGGGCGCACGGTCAACACGATCACGCTGAGCTATACCTTCTTCCGGCAGACGCCGGCGGCGCGGCCCGTGGCCGGCGCCCCGGCGAACGTCCGGGCGAACTGAACACGGAACGAAATCAGCCGGCGCGAGCCGCTGCGAAGGGAAACCGGAGAGACCAGAAATGGCCGAGGCCCATACCAAGCATCACGACTACCACCTCGTGCCACCGAGCCCCTGGCCGTTCCTCGGCTCGCTGTCGGCCTTCTTCATGGCGGTCGGCGCCGTGATGTGGATGAAGGCGCTGCCGCTGGCCGGCCTGAAGCTCGGCCCGGTCGTGTTCTTCGCGGGCCTGATCGGCGTGCTCTACACCATGTTCGGCTGGTGGTCGGACGTGGTGAAGGAAGGCCAGCAGGGCGACCATACCCGGGTCGTCTCGCTGCACCTGCGCTACGGCATGATCATGTTCATCGCCTCCGAGGTGATGTTCTTCGTCGCCTGGTTCTGGGCCTATTTCGACGCCGCCCTGTTCCCGGGCGAGGTGCACCAGTTCCAGCGCACCGAGCTGACCGGGGGCCACTGGCCGCCGAAGGGCATCGAGACCTTCAACCCGCTGCATCTGCCGCTGCTCGGCACCATGGTGCTGCTGCTCTCCGGCACCACGGTGACCGCCGCCCACCACTACATCGTCACCGGCGAGCGCCAGGCCGCCAAGATGTATCTGTGGTTCACGGTCGCCCTCGGCGCCTTGTTCACGACGCTGCAGGCCTATGAATATTCCCACGCCCATTTCGGCTTCTCGGGCAACATCTACGGCGCCACCTTCTTCATGGCGACCGGCTTCCACGGTTTCCACGTCATCATCGGCACCATCTTCCTGCTGGTCTGCGCGCTGCGCCTCTACAAGGACACGCACCTGACGCCGGCCAAGCATTTCGGCTTCGAGGCGGCGGCCTGGTACTGGCACTTCGTCGACGTGGTCTGGCTGTTCCTGTTCGCCTGCATCTATGTGTGGGGCTACAACTGGGCGGGCGCCGCGGTCGGCGCGGCCACCGGCGGCGGCCACTGAGCCGTCGGGGTCCCCCGGATCCTTCCGCAGCATGCGGTCTTTCCAGCAAGGGGCGGCTTTGGCCGCCCCTTTTTCGTGGGCGCCCCCGCGGGCGTCCCGGCGGGGCGATCACGCTTGCGCCATCATGCCGCGCGGACCGGAAAAATGCGGTAATGATGGCAGACTGACCCTTTCTCCTGCGTGGTGTCCTCCATGCCGATCACCCGACGTTCGCTTGCCACGACCCTTGCCGCGACGGCCGCGCCGGCGCTGGCCTCCACCGCCGGCGGCACGGTGCCGGTCCAGCGGGTCGTGCGGAGCGTTCTGCCGAACGGCCTCGAGGTGGTCGCCATTCCCGACCACCGGGTTCCCGTCGTTACCCACATGCTCTGGTATCGGGTCGGCTCGGCCGACGAGGAAGCGGGCAAATCCGGCATTGCCCATTTCCTCGAACATCTGATGTTCAAGGGCACGGCGCGTGCGCCCGGCAACACCTTCTCCACCGCCGTCACCTCTGTCGGCGGCAACGAGAACGCCTTCACCTCCTACGACTATACCGGCTATTTCCAGCGGGTCGCGCGCGAGCACCTGGCGACCATGATGGACTTCGAGGCCGACAGGATGACCGGGCTCGTCCTGACCGATGCGGTGGTCGATCCCGAGCGCGACGTGGTGCTGGAGGAACGCAAGAGCCGCACCGACAACGATCCCGGAGCCCGGCTCTCGGAGGCCTTCTCGCACCGGCTCTGGCGCGATCACCCCTACGGCATTCCCGTGATCGGCTGGGAGCGCGAGATCCGCCTGCTCAACCGGGACGATGCGCTGGCCTTCTATCGGCGCCACTATGCCCCCAACAATGCCGTCCTGGTGATCGCCGGCGACGTCACGCCCGACGACGTGATGCGGCTCGCCGAGAAGACCTACGGCACGATCGCCACCAATCCCGCGATACGCCCGCGCCGCCGGCCGGCATCGCCCGTGCACACGGCGCGCGAGCGGGTGCGGCTCGCCGACCCCCGCGTCGCCCAGCCGAGCATGAGCCACGCGGTGATCGTTCCGTCCTACGCGACGGCGGCGCCCGGTGAGGCCGAGGCGCTGGAAATCCTCGGCCAGATCGCCGGCAGCAGTCCCAACGGCCGCATCTTCAAGGCGCTCGTCACCGAACAGGGGCTCGCGGCCGGCGCCGGCGGCTTCTATGCGGGATCATCGCTCGGCGACGGCCGGTTCGGCGTCTTCGCCTCGCCGCGGCCGGGCGTGACGCTGGAGCGCCTAGAGACGGCGATAGCGGATGTGCTC